>JAAZCZ010000101.1 GCA_012513005.1 Oscillospiraceae bacterium
ACTCCGAGAAACTTTGTTATATCTATGGTGGGCGATTGCACCCTGTCTTCATCTCAGCGGAACAATCACTTTGAGGACATATTAAAGGGCGATATGAAGCACCCGTTTTCGGGCACATTAGAATATTTTAAAGACGATTATCTCTCTATCGGGAATTTAGAATGCAGTTTTTCGGACAGAAAGCTCTATGGCTCTACTCTGTTTCAGTTTTTGGGACCGGCTAAACACGCCGAAATATTAAGCGAGGGCAGTATTGAGTTTATGACACTTGCCAATAACCACACGATGGACTTTGGGCAGGATGGTTTAGATGATTCCAAGGCTGCCTTAGATGCTGTCGGCGTTATGTGGGCAGGACCTAATGAGTCTGCCATATATCAAAGAGAAGACGGGCTTAAAATCGGGCTTTATGCCGCGCGGTGGATAGCGGGGCAAAAGGAAGTCACAGACGGCGTTGCAGCACTAAAAGCCCGCGGAGATTTAGATTTAATTATCTGCCTTATGCACTGGGGCATTGAGGGCAGCTACAGAGTTTTGCAGGTGCAGGAGCAGATGGGCAGGGCGGCAATTGACGCCGGAGCCGATATTATCTACGGCTCACACCCCCATGTACTGCACAGAGTTGAGGAATATAATAACGGGCTTATTATATACAGCCTGGGTAACTGGAGCTTCGGCGGAAACACAGCACCCCGAGACCGTGACACTGCAATAGTTCAGGTGACAGTTACAAAAAACCCCGACGGCACAGTTTTAGTTTCCGGCTGGAACGCTATTCCCTGCTCGCTATCGAGCACGCCCGGAATAAACGATTATAGGCCAATTCCCTACGAAAAGGACAGCGAGGAATATAATAGAGCAATGTCTAAGCTCCTCGGCACATTCAAAGGGCCTGACCTCAATGTAGATTACTCTGCTATAAAGCAGGGGGATGCCGGCGGCAGCAGCGGAGGCGGAGGCGAAGAAGCTCCCACTCCCCCGGAGGGCGGCGGAGGCACAGGCGGCTCTGAGGGCGGCGGCGAGGGGTAAACGCCAGCTAAAAGAATTTAACTAAAAAGCATAATCTGACCCGAGCAATACTGCTCGGGTCAGATTTTTTATAGTTTTTAATATTTTATTATTTATTTGCCGAGTAGGTTTCCGAACAGACCTCGCACAATGGAGGTGCTGATTTCCCTGCCGACTCCGTTTAGAACGCTGTTATACGCGCTGTTCATAGCCTTTGTGCCTATGCTCTGGTTTTTTGTTACACTGCGCCTTAAGGTCGAGCTTATTACAGACCTTGTGGCTGAGTTGGCAGCTGACTTTGCTATTCTCTCTGCCTTGGTAAGGGCTGCTTTTTTAGTCTTGTCGGAAGCTGCCTTCATCTGTGCCTCGGCTTTTTTCTCTAATGCGGCATTTCTCTCTTCTGCCAGCACTTCCGCTTCCTGCTCAGCTTCGACTGCTGCCTGCTCTGCCTTGGCTGTTAAAAGCTCATATGCAGATTCTCTGTCTAC
Source organism: Oscillospiraceae bacterium (assembly GCA_012513005.1). Taxonomy (GTDB): domain Bacteria; phylum Bacillota; class Clostridia; order Oscillospirales; family Oscillospiraceae; genus Scatomorpha. The sequence goes on from JAAZCZ010000101.1 coordinate 1,497, forward strand.
TGCAGTGTCGTATTTGCTTCCTATGCCGTCGTTTTGCATGGCAGCTGCGCGCTCGTCGTCGCTTATGCCGCCCATTTTGCTCTGCGGGGGTAGGATAAAGGCTCTTTCGACCGGCATGGGGCTGCCGTCCTCCGTTAGGAATGATACTAAAGCCTCGCCTGTTGCCAGCTCCATAATGGTGTCCATTGTGCTGAAATTCGGGTTTGCTCTGAATGTGTCAGCAGCTGCACGCACCTTTTTTATTTCTGCGGGGGTAAAGGCACGCAGGGCGTGCTGAACTCTGTTGCCGAGCTGGGCTAAGATGCTGTCGGGTATGTCTGTCGGGCTTTGGCTTATAAAATAGACTCCGACTCCCTTTGAGCGAATTAGTCTCACAACCTGCTCGATTTTCTGTATTAATATCTTGGGGGCATCGTCAAAGAGCAGGTGTGCCTCGTCAAAGAAGAAGACTACCTTGGGTTTTTCGGCATCTCCGACCTCGGGCAGTGCCTCATACAGCTCGGTTAGCAGCCACATCAGGAATGTTGAATAAAGTAGCGGCTTTGTAAAGAGCTTTTCGCAGTGCAGAACATTAATCCAGCCCCTGCCGTCGTATGTAGTCTTCATAAAGTCTTTTACATCAAAAGACGGCTCACCAAAGAATATTTCTCCGCCTTGATCCTCTAAGGGCAGTATTGCTCTTAGTATTGTGTTAACACTCTGCGGAGCTATGTTGCCGTATTCGGCAGACAATAGCTTTGAATTTTCTGCTATATTGCGGAGCACGGCTTTAAGATCCTTGATGTCAAGGAGCAGCAGCCCATTTTCGTCTGCAAATCTGAATACTATATTTAGTATTCCGGTTTGAGTTTCGTTGAGCCCGAGCTGGCGAGCGAGCAAAAGCGGACCCATCTCGGAAATTGTTGTTCTGACATTGTGTCCTTTTTCACCGAAGACATCCCAAAACATTGTTGGGTAGCGGCGGTATTCCCAGTTATCTATCCCGAAGCGGTTTATGCGCTCACGCATATTCTCGGAGTCTACCCCGGGAGCTATCATTCCGGCTAAGTCGCCTTTAATATCGGCTAAGAACACAGGCACTCCCAAATCGGAGAAGCTCTCTGCCATAACTTTTAGTGAAATCGTCTTTCCTGTTCCTGTGGCACCGGCAATAAGTCCGTGCCTATTTGCCTTTTCGGGTCTTAAATACAGCCTTCCGGCATCCTTGTTATGGGCTATCCAGAGTCTTTCATCTGCGTACATAATTTATACCCCCCAGAAGATTTCGATCTTGCTTTTATACTACCATTATAGAGGTCTTAAAACAAGTGCCAAGGTTCTTTATCTCTATTTATACGGGTGGCAAAACCAATGGTTTTGCCACCCGCTCATATTTACAGGCTGATTTTCTTTTTCAGGTATGTTTCGTTCAGTAGATGATTTGTTTCATATTTGCCTTTATAAAACACAGC
>JAAZCZ010000003.1 GCA_012513005.1 Oscillospiraceae bacterium
GTATAATATAAAATTATTCTGCCTGCGGTCTGACCTTACGCTGTAAGTTTAATGTAATTAAATTTAGTCCGATTAGGCAGGCTGTCATAACAGAATAGGAAAATATTGCTCTGTCGCCGTGTCTTTGAACATAGTATTCCATGAATCCGGCACCGCCGATTAAGGCCAGGGACAATATAATAAAGAGAACATGGGTTGCTTTGAAGCCCCTATATCTCCAAAGTTCTATGGCATAATAAAACAGTACTAAAACAACGCATACAGCACCTGCGATCTGCACAATGCTGATAAACCCGTTAGACCGCAAAAATAGTGAGTCATACCTTGTGCTGTCTAATACTATTTGACCGGCGCCGTAGGCAGAGAGGAAAAAGAGAAAAACTTCTCCGCTGCCTACATCTCCTCTTTTTCTCTGCACCTTTAGCATTGATATAAGCCAAAAGCCGAGCAAGGCGCAAAATATTGCCTGAAATAAAAATGTAGCAAATCTGTACTCGGGGGCACCTGTTACAGGATTATTAACTGCAGAGACTAGCGGCAGGCTTTTTATTGATTCAATAACCATTCCCCTATCACTTGAATCGAAGAATGATGCGAGTCTTCCCAAGGCAATTCCAAAAGCAGCAGCAGGAGCCATGCAGTCAAACAGCAAAAGAGCATTTTTTTCAAGCTTAATTACGGAGACTATTATAGCTGATAGCATTGTGCCTATAAATACACCAAAGAGTGCATATCCACCGCCGGTAAAATCGGTGATTGCAGAAATAAGCCCGCCGTAAAGCTCAAACCTGCAATACCAGTGAACTATTCTTGAAAACAGCACAGATAAAACAAGTGCCAATGGAATAAACAAAGCTGCGGCATTTAAATTGCCTCCGCTTTTTCTATATGACGCAAGAAAAATAAATATCGCTGTCAGGGCAGCTGCAACAACAATCACAGAAACCCAATGAATATATGTATTTCCAATTAATACTGCAATTTTACTCATTTGTTTACCTCATTAGGTATAGCTGTTGCAAAATATATAATATCACTTACGAGTCTTTGATAGCCATATACGACGTTGTTAATAAGCACATCATTCATAACAATTGCTGCCGTCTGACCACCGTCCATAGCGTATGCCTGTTTACAGCCAAAGGAGTGCAGTCTTGCTGCAAAGTTTGGTATAGTCGGTACAAGTGAATTTCCGCCCTCTGAGTTTGCGGTAACCAGCAGATAATGCCGCTCACCCATTTGCGCTATTGCCGCTCTTGCGTAGTTATCATTTACCTCTCCGAGCATATAGTAACCGGGAAGGCTGATTTCACTGTCTTTTACCAGCACGGGTCCAAAGGTAATGCTGTATCTTATTTTATTATCCTCGATATATTTTTCGGCAACAGAAGTATCCGTCATCTCGTTTTGCCTTACAAAATTCATATCTCCCTTGTCATCTATAAAGCAAGTATCAAGTGCCCTGCCTTCAAGCCTGTGCAATTTGCCGTTATATACTACTATTCCAAAAGGTCTGAATTTATAAAAGTCTCCGCTGGAAGCCACTACTGCATTCACACTTGCAGCCATATCAGAGGTCTTATACTGAGTACCCGAGCCAAATTCTCCACCGGCAAAAAACCTTCTTATTTGTGACGGATGAAGTATTTTTACTTCTGAAATTGTGTATACGCAGTGATCGAAAAGCTGTTTCCAAGTTATCGCCATAATTGTATCATCAAGATAGTATTTTACCTGTGTGTTATTAAATGTTTCTATCCCTGTGTTAAATAGTGTCGGCTGCCCGCCAAGTATATTTTTTGCTTTTTCGAGCACATCTGTTAGATCAGCTGCAGCTGCTTCCCCGAACTTTTCCTGATTTGGCTCCGGCGCAGTTATGTCTGAATCACTGAGCCAAAATGTTTTCTTTATTGAAAGTACACCCTCTAAGGCTGTACTTGTTGCGTTTAGCATGTATTTGTCGTACTTGCTCATTATGTCTTTAGTATCTATTTGCTTTACAGCAAAGTCTTTTTTAACCCCGACATTGAGTAGCATCCAAAAAAGAAAGCCTAACGCCGCAATTAAAGAGAGCAAAAGCGGTATCGGATTTATTTTTATTATTTTAATCTCTTTCATTTTTAGCCCTCAATAAATTGTTCCGCCGAACAAGGCATTATAAAGCCCCTCAGAAGGCACAACCTTCCATTTCCCGCCGACTGAAACAAGACCTATCGAAATATTTGCACTTATTTTATAGTTTCCGGTGCCTACAAGCTCTGTTACTGCATCTGACAATAGCTTCATTACGAGCTCTTCCTTGTAGTTGCCGGCGGAATCATAGATTTCATTCATATTTTCTGCACTCTCAACCGCCTTTTGCAGCTTTGATTTGGCAAGCTCGCCGACATCCTGCATAAGCTTTTTAACATCCAAATATGTGCAGTTTAATTTTTGAGTAATTACAGCAGAGGAATCCACAGTCGGTCTGCCTTCCGTTTCAAACTTTAGCTCTGAGAGATTAGCACGCAACACAAGTTCGCCGACAGGAGTGTCTGCTTTTTCTTTTATTCCGAGCGTTTCTCCGCTTCTGAGCATTGACTCTGCCTTATCGTAATCCTTCTTAACAAGGGCATCGACAAAGTCCTCAATAATATGCTCTTTTTCAAAGCTGCCGTTAAAAATTACCGGGTCTGTTTTCATCCCCAATATTCCCAAAACTATAGTTGCAAGTGCAAGAATCACGGCAATAAAAGCAAAAAAATTGCCGGCTTTTTTTGCATCGCGCACCGGTACGGACTCTTTCAAAAGTACTCCTCCTGGCATATTAATAAGCTTAAAAATTTTCTATATGAGTATAACACAGTAAACGATTTATTAAAAGAAAATAGGAGAAAATGTTGTGGCCAAGTTTTAGCCCAACAATGCTATAAGTAACCACATACTGATAAGACTAAGGATTATTTTTGTGCAGCTTCGGGAACTGCTGTTGCAAAGTAAACAATGTCACTTACAAAACGCTGCCATCCGTACAGCACCCTATTGATTAGTTCATCGTTCATGGCTATTACTGCAGTTTGCCCACCATCCATTGTGTATGCCTGCTTGCAGCCGAAGGACTGTACTCTGTTAGCAAAGCTGAAAATTGTCGGCACAAGCCAATTTCCGCCCTCAGCGTTGGCGGTAATCAGCAGGTAATGAAGCTCTCCCATTTGTGCTATTGCAGCTCTCGGATAGTTATCGTAAATTTCTCCCAGCCAATAGCCTCCCGGTAGACTAATTTCGCTGTCTTTAACAAGCACCGGTCCGAATGTAATGCTGTGTCTTATATTATTATCCTCAATATATTTTTCTGTAGTTTCTCTGTCAGTAAGTTCATTTTGCCTTGCAAAGAGAAGATCTCCTTTGTCGTCTATAAAACATGTATCTAAATATCTGCCTTCCATCCTATGAAGTTTTCCGTTGTACACAACTATACCCAGACCCCTGAACTTGCAAAAATCTCCGCTTGAAGCCACAACTGCGTTGGCACTTGCAGCTAAGTCTGTTGTTCTGTATCTTCCGCCATAGTTATAATCACCGCCGGCAAAATATCTGCGGATTTGTGAGGGGTGCATAATTTTCACTTCAGAGATTGTGTATACACAGTAGTCAAACACTTGTTTCCATGTAAACGCCATTATCGTATCATCAATGTAATATCTGACCGGAGTATTGTTAAAAGTCACAATATCGGTGTTAAACAGTGTTTCAGTAACTCCTAAATCACGTTTTGCTTTTTCCAAAACCTCAGTAAGCTCAGAAGCCGCCGCCATGCCGAATTTTGCCTGATTAGGCTCCGGTGCCACATTATCCTCATCTAATAGCCAATATGTCTTTTTTAGAGAAGTAGCTCCCTCTTTTGCTGTGTTTGTGGCATTTGCAAAAAAAGCATCATACTCACTCATATAATTCTTAGTGTCAATTTGTTTGATATTATCATTCTTTTTTAAACCAACATGGAGAAGTAACCAAAAAAGAAATCCTACGGTAGCAAGCAACGATAGAATGTGAGAAATAGTATAAGTTTTTACTTTTTGAGTCTCAGGCACAATACTCACCTTCAGTAATAGATTAAATTGTTTAGAGCTAATTCAAAGTTATTTTTCGGCACTCTAAATAATAGCGTTTGTCTCTTGCCTCTCCGACAGAAAAGCTCTTTTTGGGGTACGAGCCATTTTCCTCAATGTAAGTAAAAATCTTTTCTTTTACAGGCTTTGGCAAAAGGATTGCAGCAGAATTATCGGCATTAGCAAGCTTGATCGCATCTTCATCCCCGTGAATATAGTCAATAATGCCGCCGTTTGCTTTTATGTGCTTAGCAAAAAATATGTCAACGTTAGCCACAAGCTCTCCAAAACTGTTAAACTTTGTGCGTATCTCCTTATTTTCGTTGCCTCTTGCTATTTTTATTTTTAAATCTCCTGCTCCCTTGAGTGCATCTTCGGCTAGGCTCATGAAATTTATGACATTGGAATTAATAACCGCTCTGTGAATAGGCTCAATATTAATTGCAGAATCATACACATTAACTAGTTCAACAAGTGCAAACCGTGAAGGGTGACTTTTTATTTCATCTGCACTGAGCTTATTTTTTATGCTGTCCCAGTAGTACTTGGCTGCGGCTAAGCTGTGGTTTCCGTCTCCTACTGCGATTTTTGTTCCCTGTGTTTGCAGGTTTTCTATTTGATGCTCAATCCGCTCTGCCTCAGAAGTGCTGATATGGCTACCTGTTACTCTGCCTCCGCCTTGCATCAGTTCAAAATCGTATAAAATCTCCCCTCCGGCAGCAGACGGAATAATTTTATTTTCTATATCATTTAAAAACAAAATAATATGGGGAAGCTCAATTAATGCCACCCTGCGAACAGCTGACCGTACAGGCAATCTGCTTTCAATTGTCTCCTCTGTTGCGCGGATACCCGCATCCTCGCCACTCTTCCAGCTGTAAGCTTCAAGGTCAACTTTTCCGATTATTCCCTGTCTTATTTTGTTCCCTGAAACCTCTCGCCTCACGTACACCATGCTGTCTTTTAGTAATCTGAAGATGTTTTTATCTAAGTAGGCTTTCATTGTGCTAAAAATCTTTTTGTTGTCAACTTCGGGGCTGTGAGTGTCGAGATATGCCTCAGGTATTATTAAGTTTAAAGTGCTGTCAGCTTCTCCGACTATATCGTAGCACTTTTCCCAGTAGGCTTTTTTTGAGGTGAACTGGTCGCAAGCTATGCAACTCCACTTTGAAAGGTCTGTGTCTTTCGGCAGTAGTATATCTGCTTTTGAAAAAACTCTCATATTGCTTTCAGGGCTATTTCTGTCCATGTCTCCATGTTCCCTTCTGATTTTATTTGCTCACGAGTCATCCATGCACCTTTTAATTTTTCGGTCTCCCTGACTTCCACATTGCCCTGTACATTTAGCGTGAACAAAAACCCAAGATGAACAGAGCCCACAGCATTACTGTCGTCATTTATTATTCCTATTGGGCTAAGCTTCTTAGATTCCTCAATATATACCTCTTCTTCAACCTCTCTTCTAAGACCCTGCATAAGCATACTCTCTCCCGGCTCTGTATCAACGGGGTTTATATGTCCGCCTATGCCGATTGATAAAAGTCCGTGTAGCCGCTCTTCTCCCCCTTTGTTAAGGCGCCGTGTTGTAAATACTTCATTTTCTCTTATTAACACGACGTAGGGAATAATCTGTTTATATGAGGGATCATTTTCGGCTTTGCTGCGGTATATAAACTCGTAGTTATTTTCAATAAGGCTTGTAATTTCATCTATGCTTTTTGTAATAAGCCCGTTAATTCCGCATATATACGGCTTTATAAGCTCGGTTTTTATCACCAGAATTTTTTCATCCATTGTGTTCTTCCCACTTCTCTGCTCTTTCAACTGCTCGCAGCCAATTCTTGTGTAGTTTTATTGCCTCCTGCTCAGACATTATAGGTGCAAAAATTCTCTCTGATTCTCTTAGTTTTCTGATATCAGAAATATCCTTCCACAGCCCTGCATGAAGCCCTGCAAAAAATGCAACACCTAGTGCGGTTGTCTCTACCATTTTTGGTCTGTCTATAGGAATTCTTAAAATATCGGACTGAAATTGCATAAGAAAATCGCTGACCGAGGCTCCGCCGTCCACCTTTAGTGAGCTTATTTTAGTTGCAGCATCGCTTGCCATTGTGTCGAGCAAATCTTTTACCTGATAAGCAATTCCTTCAAGTGTTGCCCTTGCTATGTGAGCTTTTGTGCTGCCGCGGGTTAAGCCCACCATTGTACCTCTGGCATACATATCCCACCTCGGCGCACCAAGACCCGTAAAGGCTGAGACAAAGTAAACTCCTCCGTTATCCTTAACGCTCATTGCAAGCTCCCCTGATTCAGCTGAGCTTGATATTAGACCCAGTTCGTCTCTTAGCCACTGAATTGATGAACCGGCGTTAAATATACTGCCCTCCACTGCATAGGTTGTCTTATCCTTATATGACCATGCTACGCTTGTGAGCAGCCCCGATGCGCTTCTGACACTTTCGCTGCCTGTGTTTACAAGAGCAAAGCATCCTGTTCCGAATGTGTTTTTAGCTTCACCGGGAAGAGTGCAGCCCTGACCTATAAGTGCTGCTGCCTGATCACCTGCACTGCCGCAAATTGGAATCCCTGCAAGCTTTTCTATTCCCAAAATCCCCTCTGCTACCCTGCCAAAGTCTCCCGATGACGGAACCGGCTGAGGGAGCATAGACATAGGTATCCCGAGTTCTCTGCACAACGTTTCATCCCATTCGAGTGTATCTATGTCAAAAAGCATTGTTCTTGAACAATTTGAGTAATCAGATACATGGCTTTTGCCTCCGGTTAAATTCCATATAAGCCATGTGTCGACTGTGCCGAATAATAGCTCTCCCTTTTCGGCTTTTTTCCTTGCTCCCGGAACATTATCAAGTATCCATTTTATTTTAGTGCCGGAAAAATAAGCATCTATAAGAAGACCCGTTTTATCACGCACATAAGAAGCAATACCCTTTGCACTTAAAGCATCACAAATAGATGCTGTTCGCCTGCACTGCCACACAATTGCGTTATAGACAGGCTTGCCTGTATTTTTGTCCCAGACAATAGTTGTTTCCCTTTGGTTAGTGACACCTATTCCGAGAATATCTCCGGCATCAAGCCCGCTTTTGTCGAAGGCTTCCGACATGGCTATTATCTGCGTAGATAATATATCAAACGGGTCATGCTCAACCCAACCGGGTTTTGGATAGTGCTGCGTAAAACTAAGCTGCCCGCTTGAGACTACTTTGCCCTCTAAGTTAATTATTATTGCGCGAGAGCTCGTTGTGCCCTGATCCAGTGCTATAATGTTTCCGTTCATAACTAATTACTCGCTTTCTGTAGTGTGGCTTGTTGACAAAAAACATAATAATATGTAGAATTGATGACAACATAATACCATAATCGGAGGTCGTTTTAAATGCCTTTAATAGATGAAAATAACTTTACTTTTTTATCAGCTGATCAACATACACAGATTCATGTGCGTGAATGGGTTCCCGACTGCGATATTAACGGCGTAGTTCAGATTAGTCACGGAATTAATGAATATGTTGGCAGGTATGCGGATTTTGCAAACTTCCTTGCTTCACGTGGCTTTGTGGTTGTCGGAAATGACCACTTGGGGCATGGGCAAAGCGTTATGTCTAAAGATGACCTCGGCTTTTTTGACTATACCGGAGGCTGGCAAAAGGCTGTTACCGATATTGAGACACTCAGAAGTATAACAGCTAAAAAGTATCCCGACTGTCCGTATTTTATTCTGGGACATTCTATGGGCAGCTTTATGCTCCGCTCATATATGATAAGATACCCAAATGCACCAATTGACGGTGTAATTCTCTCCGGAACCGGGCAGATGCCGAGTGCCTTGATAACAGCTGGAAAGGCGATGTGTGCCACTGTACTACATAGAGAGGGCTCAAGATACCGTTCAAAGATAATCACCAAAATGATTTTCGGATCATATAACAAAAAGTTTGCTCCCAACAGAACAGCTGTTGACTGGATTTCAAGGGATGAGGCTGTAGTTGACAAGTATGTTTCTGATCCTTTGTGCACATTTATTCCCTGCGTTTCAATGCTTCACGAAATGTTAAAAGGCATTACATACATGAGTGACAGTGCAAAGCTTGAACACATGAACAAGGACTTACATGTGCTGTTTTTAAGCGGTTTAGATGACCCTGTGGGTGATTTTGGTAAGGGCGTAATTAAAGCATACGGCAGCTTTGTAAGAGCAGGAATGGAAAAGATTGGTTATAAGCTTTATCCGGACGGCAGACACGAGATGATTAATGAGCTCAACAAGGCAGAAGTTTATAACGATGTATTAGACTGGCTGTTTCAGGTAATATATTCTGACGGATTTTAGTTATACAAATAAAAAGCTTTGGGGCGCTCGAA
>JAAZCZ010000102.1 GCA_012513005.1 Oscillospiraceae bacterium
AAGGAAACTGTTCTGCCGACTATGACAGGCGTCATCACAAACATAACAAGCGGCGTTGTGTATTTCCTGCGCGGTGTATATTATGTGGCAGTCGGTGTCATCGCCTCTGTATATATCTTATATAACAAGGAAGCAGCCGGCGCCGGAATCAAGAAAATACTATACAGCGTACTTTCTTTAGAAAGGGCAGAAAAGCTGCTCAAAAGCTTCAGATTTTCAGACGGCATATTCTTAGACTTCATTTCAGGCAAAATATTAGACAGCGCAATAATCGGCGTTATTTGCTATATCAGCTGCCTAATAATGGGCATGCCGTACCCGATACTAATTGCAGTAATAGTAGGCGTAACCAATGTAATCCCGTTTTTTGGTCCGTTCATCGGAGCTATACCGTCGGGAATAATAATACTCACTGTCTCACCGATAAAATGCCTTATATTCGGAGTCTTCATAATTGCGCTTCAGCAGTTTGACGGCAATATTTTAGGACCCAAGATATTAGGCGGCAAAATCGGAATAAACGGCTTTTGGATAATGTTCTCAATCATAATGGGCGCCGGGCTATTCGGCTTTGTGGGAATGTTGCTCGGTGTTCCGGTGTTCATGATAATCTACACAGGAATTTCATCTCTAGTCGATAAGTTGTTGGGCAAAAAAGGCCTGCCTACAGATGGTGCCTACTATGAGAATTTACTATTTATTAATCCTGTCACCAAGATAGGCGTAGAGCGGCCGCCCGAGCCCACATTTGAAGAAAAACAAAAGGCTAAGGCTGAGAAAAGAGCAATAGAAAAACAGAAAAGCTCCGAAAAGGGAGAGCGGCTCTTTGCCAATGTAATATCATGGAGAAGCAAAAGAAAAGAGCCCCCCGAAAAAAGTGATTCGGAGGACTCAGAAAGTCCGGATAGTTAATTAAACTATAAAACGGAAATAAGCCTTAACGATGCACAAGTGTGTTTTTAGCTTCACCCAGCATATCACAAAAAATATCAAGTTCATTTTTAGTAGTGTATCTGGATAGCCCCAAACGCAGTGTTCCGTCAATTACAGATGAAGGCAAACCGATTGCCTCCAGCACATGGCTCCGCCCGCCTTTTTTGCAGGCGGAGCTTCTTGATACAAAAATATCTCGCGCCTCTAAGAAATTCATCAAAACCTCACTGCGGTAGCCGGGCAGTGAAATAGAAATAATATGCGGGGCATCGGACTTTAATATATGAGCCTCGGGTATTAATACGCTAAGTCTTGTAGTAAGATAATCCTTTAGTTCCCGCAGCATAGCAGGAGAGTCAGGGCAGTTTTCAAGGCTGTCATGCACAGCCTCGCCGAAGGCAGCAATTAAAGGCACAGATTCAGTGCCGCCCCGCATGCCGTTTTCCTGCCCGCCACCGAATATATAAGGCGCAATTCGCAGACCGCGACGCACAAACAGCGCGCCTATACCCTTAGGTGCATGTACCTTATGCCCGGATATACTCAGCAAATCGCAGCCCAAAGCTTTCACATCAGTCGGCACCTTCAAAAATGCCTGAACTGCATCTGTATGAAGCAGAGCCTTTGATTTATTTTCCAGCAGAGTCTTTTTTATTCCGGCAATATCTGTAACCCCGCCGGTCTCATTACTCACCAGCATCAGCGACACTAAAACAGTGTCGGGGCGCAGAGCATCTAAAACAGACTTAGCAGAAACAGAGCCGTCAGGCTCGGGTGATACTAAAGTGACCTCAAAGCCGCGGCGATCAAGCTCAGATAAAGACTTCAAAACAGCGGGATGCTCGGCTTTTGAGCTAATAATATGCTTTCCGACTCTTGCCGAAACTGCAGCGCTGCCAAAAATTGCCCAGTTGTCAGACTCAGTGCCCGAGGCAGTAAAATAAATTTCATCAGGGCTGCAATTTAAAGCCTTTGCTATCTGTGCTCTTCCTCTTTTCACAAGCGAAGCCGCCTGCCTGCCCTTTTTGTGGGTTGAAGAGGGGTTGCCGTATTCAGATGTCATAGCAGCAGTCGCCGCCTGCGCAGATAGAGCACAAACGCGTGTAGTCGCTGCATTATCAAGATATATTTCCAAAAAATCGCCTCCGGGCAAATGAGAATCGAGGTAATACCATTGAATTATATTATAGTCACTCTCGGCTGCAAGGTCAATCAGTATGAATCCCACGCAATGGAGAAAATGTTAAATGAAAAAGGACACACAAAAGCTCCTGCAGGAAAGAGTGCTGATGTAATAATAATCAACACCTGCGCGGTTACTGCAGAGAGCGGCAGAAAATCCAGACAGGCAATACGAAAGCTAAAACAGCAAAACCCAAATGCAGTCTGTGCAATTTGCGGCTGCTGGTCTCAAACAGACAGGCAGGCAGCAGAAGCTATGGAAGCAGATATTATCTACGGCAGCACAGACAGACGAGGTCTGATAAGCGAAATTGAAGAGTATATTAAAGAGGGAAAAAACAAACCCGTCACGGAGATCAATAATCCTGCAGATGATAAAGAAATAGAGGATCTGCCGGCAGGGGCTTTTAGCGAGCATGCCAGGGCATATCTAAAAATAGAAGACGGCTGCAACAACTTTTGCAGCTACTGTATAATACCCTACGCAAGGGGCAGGGTGCGGTCAATTCCCCCTTCAGATGCTATAGAAAAAGCAAAGGCACTGAGAGATAAGGGATATAAGGAAATAGTGCTAACCGGAATCGAAATAGCCTCATACGGCAAAGATCTAAAGCAAAATATCGGACTTATAGATTTAGTAGAAATAATAGCAGCCGAGGTGCCGGGTATTAGGCTCAGGCTCGGCTCCTTAGAAACCACAATTATAACAGAGGAATTTTGCAAAAGACTTAAATCAGCAGGCACAGTCTGTGACCACTTCCATATGTCACTGCAATCCGGCTCAGACAGCATACTTAAAAAAATGAACAGAAAATATAATACGCAGGAGTTTAAAAATGCAATAGACCTGCTGAGAGAGCATTTTGAAGACTGCGGAATAACGGCAGATTTAATTTGCGGCTTTCCCGGGGAAACCCAGGCAGAGCATGCAGAGTCAATGAGATTTATAGAAGCCTGCAATTTTTCGGATATGCATATTTTCCCGTATTCAATCAGACCTGGCACAAAGGCAGCTCTGTTGCCGAATCAGCTAAAAAAGGCAGAAAAGGCAAAAAGAGCGGCAGAAGCAAACGAAATTGCCAAAAAGTCCAAGCAGAAATTTTTAGAAAGCCTGAAAGGCAAAACCCTCTCGGTTTTATTCGAAACAGAAAGCGCAGGAGTGTCCGTGGGTCATGCAACAAACTACGCACAAGTGTGCGCAGAAGGGGAACATCTCCGTGGCATTGTTAAAAGTGTCGCAATTTCATCCGTTTCAGACGAAATGCTTGTAGGTTATTTAGTTTGACGATTAAAAAAAAGATATCTATAATCTAATCAGCACCTATGAGGGGGTATATTATGAGCAATAAAGTGTATAATTATTCAGCAGGACCGGCAACCTTGCCCGAGCAGGTACTGGATATCTGCAAAAAGGAGCTGCTTGACTGGCGCGGCAGCGGCATATCCGTAATGGAGATGAATCACCGCGGCGAGAACTTTGGTGAGATTCTACAGGATGCAAAACAGTCTGTAAAAACTCTGCTAAATGTTCCCGATACGCATGAAATATTATTCGTGCAGGGCGGAGCCACAGCTCAGTTTTCTGCAGTGCCGTTAAACCTTATCGGAAAAACGGGCAAAGCAGACTACATAGTCTCAGGCAACTTTTCGGAGATAGCTGCTGCGGAAGCCGAAAAATATGGTAAAGTCAGTATAGCGGCAAGCACAAAGCCTTTTAATTACACCCGCGTGCCGGTCGCATCTGATATTAGATTATCCGATAATTCCTCATACCTGCATTACTGTTCAAACAACACAGTTTTCGGAACTGCATTTTCATATGTACCGGAGGCGGGAACTTTGCCTTTGGTCTGCGATATGTCATCAGACATAATGTCAAAGCCTATTGATGTCGCAAAATACGGGCTTATCTATGCCGGTGCGCAAAAGAATATGGCACCTGCCGGAGTTACAATGCTCATATTAAGAAAAGACATTTTGGGAAATGAGCTTAATATAACACCGCGTCAAATGAGCTATAAGCTTTTTGCAGACAGCGATTCTCTGCTGAACACACCGCCCTGCTGGTGCATATATATGCTCGGGCTGGTAATGCACTGGGTTTCTGATAACGGCGGAGTATCCGGTATGGCGGAGCTTAAAAAAGAGAGAAGTGCAGTTATTTATGATGTTTTGGATAACTCTAAGTTCTATGCTCCCTTTGCAGAAAAAGACAGCCGCTCGGATATAAACATTACATTCAGAACACCGAGCGCAGAAAAAGACAGCGAGTTTGTAAAAGAGGCTGCATCCAAGGGGCTAATCTGCCTTGCAGGGCACAAAAAGGCTGGCGGGCTCAGAGCATCACTGTATAACGCAATGACAATACAGGGCGCAAAAGTACTTGCAGAATTTATGAAGGAGTTTGAAGTCCGAAATGTATAATATTAAGACACTCAACACAATTTCGGAGCTCGGCACAGACTATCTCACAGAGAGAAACTGCAATGTGGGAAGAGCGGTCGAAAATCCGGATGCAATGCTCATAAGATCTGCGGATATACACGACTACGAATTTAACTCAGAGCTTTTGTGCATAGCAAGGGCGGGTGCCGGCACAAACAACATTCCGATCGAAAAATGCTCAGAGCAGGGAATAGCAGTATTTAACACTCCGGGCGCCAATGCTGAAGCGGTCAAGGAGCTAATAATCTGCGAGCTAATAATGGCATCAAGAGATGTGCTCGGCAGCATAGACTGGACAAGGACACTATCCGAAGAGGGAGATAAAATCCCCGACATAGTCGAAAAGGGCAAATCAGCCTTCATAGGTCCCGAAATACACGGCAAGGTCTTGGGCGTAATCGGTCTCGGTGCAGTGGGAGCATTAGTGGCTAACGCTGCCCATGATTTGGGCATGACAGTCTACGGCTACGACCCGTTTTTATCTGTAGACGCTGCTTGGAGACTGCGCAGCGAAATAATCCATGCAAAGGATGTAGGCGAGATATTCGCTAACAGCGACTACATAAGCATCAATGTGCCTCACACAGAAAAAACTCATCACATGCTGAACGAAGAGGCGTTTAATGCTATGAAGGTGGGAGTTCGCATTGTAAACGAATCTCGTGCAGAGGTAGTTGACGATGACGCCATGGTTCAGGCACTTGACACCGGCAAGGTCTCAAAGTATGTAACAGACTTCCCGAACGAAAAAATTCTAAGAGCGCCAAATGTCATAGCGCTTCCGCACATAGGTGCATGCACGCCGGAGAGCGAAGAAAAATGCGCTGTCATGGCAGCAAAGGAGATTTACGACTATCTCAAAAACGGCAATATCAAAAACTCGGTCAACTACCCGGATGCCTACTTAGAGCGGGCAGGTGCATGTAGAATCTGTGTAATCCACAGAAACGTGCCCAATATGATAAACAGCTTCCTAGACTTAGTCAGCGAAAAGAATCTTAACGTCGAGCACATGCTAAACAAGGCAGTCGGAGGCTATGCATACACAATAGTAGACTTAGATGCTACAGTTAACGGAGATGTAATTGACAGGATTAAGAACAATAAAGACGTGCTTAAGGTAAGACTGCTGACGGAATAAACTTAAACTAAAAAAGCACGGCTGCGGCTGTGCTTTTTTTGCCGTTTTATTACAAAAAATGTAATTCATTGTTAACAAAGAATTCACTGCAAAAAATCGCTTGGATGTGCTACAATACACTTATGAAATTTATAGAGAAGATAAAAACAAAAAAATCTCAGGAGCCTGAGATTGTAAGGGCTCAAATAGAGCCATATTTTGCAGCAGCGGAAGCAGGTCTCAGCGCAGAGCAGGTGGCAACGCGCAGGGATGGCGGCTGGCCAAACCTACCTATAAAACCCCCGGGGAAGACAGTGGCACAGATAGTTCTGTCGAATGTCTTCACCTATTTTAATATGCTCTTTTTCTTCCTCGCAATCTGTGTGTTTGCAGTAGGCTCATGGCGAAACGCCGTGTTCTTAGGTGTAGTATTTGCCAACATGGGCATAGGCATCGTTCAGGAGCTAAAAGCCAAGAAAACAATGGACAAGCTCACAGTCTTAAGCACGCCTAAGGGAGTCTTAGTAAGAGACGGCAAGGCAGTAACTGTACCTACAGACGAGGCAGTCAGAGACGATATTGCCATTTTCACGGCAGGCAACCAGATTTTTGCAGATGCCGTAATTGTGAGCGGAAAATGCACAGCAAACGAATCACTAATCACCGGCGAAGCGCATGAGATAAAAAAGGAAGTCGGCTCAGAGCTGCTATCCGGCAGCTTTATAGCCTCCGGCGAGTGCAGGGCAAGGCTCACCAATGTTGGCGCAGATTCATATGTAAACAAGCTAACAATCGAAGCTAAAAAAATAAAAGAGCCGCAGAAATCCGAAATGATGCGCTCACTCACAAAGCTCATCGTAATAATAGGCATACTCATTATTCCCTTGGGCTTCATGATGGCAACAAAGGAAATAGTCTGGCTGGGAAGAGACACGCAGTCAGGAGTAGTCGCAACGGTAGCCTCACTTGTCGGCATGATACCGGAGGGATTATACCTGCTGACCAGCCTTGCCTTAACTGCCGGTGTTGTGCGCCTTGCGCAGAAAAAGACATTAGTGCACGACATGGGCTGCATAGAGACTTTAGCCCGGGTTGATGTGCTTTGTGTCGATAAAACAGGCACGATAACCGAGAGCAAGATGGATGTAGAGGGCGTGAGCCTGCTTTATCCCGATGAATACAGCTGGCAGGAAACAGAGAGAATAATAAAAGAATATGTCGCAGCTCAGCGGGCAGATAACGAAACAATGCGCGCTATTAGAAGCCGCTTCGGCGGCGCGGGCGGCAGAACACCGCTTAGCGTAATGGACTTTTCTTCGGCTAAAAAATACGGAGCAGTTACCTTCTCAAAAGACGAGTCATACATCTTCGGGGCGCCGGATGTCATGCTGGGCAGCAGGTATACAGAATATGAGGGCATAATTGAAGAAAAGGCAGCCAAGGGCAGCCGAGTTTTGCTTTTTGCAAAGATTAATTCTGAAGTTCCCGAGGAACTTTCTCCGGAGATGCTCGTTCCGATAGCCTTATTAATGCTTAAAAACAAGGTGCGTGAGGATGCACCCGATACCTTTAAGTATTTTGCCAAACAGGGCGTTGCCATAAAGGTAATCTCAGGCGATAACGCGCTTGCAGTTTCAGAGGTAGCAAAATCAGCCTCAATAGAAAACGCAGACAAATATATAGACGCCAGAAATTTCAAAACCGATGCAGATATAGCCGAGGCTATGGACAAATACACTGTATTCGGCAGAGTTACACCGGAGCAGAAAAAGAAATTCGTGCAGGCGCTAAAATCAGGCGGGCACACTGTTGCCATGACAGGAGACGGTGTAAACGACGTGCTTGCTCTAAAAGAAGCAGATTGCAGCATAGCAATGGCAGCGGGCAGTGATGCTGCCTGTCAGGTGTCGCACATAGTTCTTCTAAATTCAAGCTTCGCATCAATGCCGTCTGTGGTTGCAGAGGGTCGCAGGGTAATTAACAACATTGAGCGCAGTGCCTCACTTTTCTTAGTCAAGAATATTTTTTCATTTATACTTGCAATAATAACCCTGCTCTTCACACTGCCATACCCCGTAACAGCGGCGCAGCTGAGCTTAGTAAACGGCTTTACAATAGGCATACCCGGCTTTATTTTGGCAATGGAGCCAAATTCAAGGCGAATAAGCGGAAAGTTTTTGCCGAACATAATTAAACGGGCAGCGCCGGGCGGACTTACAAACTTGGTTTTAGTACTGGGTGTAATAATATCCTGCACAGTTTTCAAGATAGACGAAAAAATGATGGGAACTATATGCACACTGATGCTGGCACTTGTCGGTCTCATGGTAGTTCACAGAGCCTGCACACCCTATAACCTGCTACGGAAAATTCTGATGGTACTGCTGTGCTTGGGCTTTGCGGTATCAGCACTGTTTCTCAAAAACCTCTTCACGCTTACAGATATCAACACAGAGTCGCGAATACTGCTCGTCGTGTTCGGTCTGCTTGCTTGGCCGGTTTTAAAAACTTGGACAAAGATTGGCGAATATCTAAATGCTAAGTATGAAGCCTTCACTGCACACCGGCATAAAGTCAGAAAAAAGGCAAAGCGGGTTTAGGGGCGTTACTTGATTTTAACTCACAGTTTTGGTATTATTTAGGCTCTGATTATACCCTATAATAAGAGTATAACGAAAACTATAAGATATTATGCCGAGGAGGTAAGAGTTATAATTCGCAGGTTTATTAATTTTGTAAAGAATAACAGGCATTTTTACCTTGCTTTTTATTTTGTCATATTCCTTACGGCATTTATCATTATTGAAGCCAACACACCTACAGAGGGATACTGGGTAACAGATACACCTATAGACTCAAAAATACCGTTTATTTCCCAGTTCGTTTTCTTTTATATACTGTGGTACCCGCTTTTTGCTTTGGTGGGCATACCGCTTATGATAAAAGACGCAGACGCATTCAAAAGATGGATGTACTACACAATAATTACACTGTCAGCCACACTAGTTTTTGATGTGATAATTCCGAACGGTCAGCATTTAAGACCACAGAACTTTGAGGTCACAAACCTCTCGACTTGGATACTATCGATTGTCTGGGGCGCTGATACACCTACTAATGTGTTTCCCAGCATGCATGTTTTAGGGTGTATAGGAAATGTGGCAGCCCTATACGACAGCAGGAAGACATTTAGCAGGCAGTGGAGAATAATAATAGTCATCCTTTGCATTCTATGCTCAGCCTCAACTGTCTTAGTCAAGCAGCATGCAATGATAGACACAGTCGGCGCGGTAGTGTTTGCGATTCCCATATTAATACTTGTGTATAGGAAACAGATTGCTGTGGATATAAAAAAGGCAGCTTCTTGCCTGCACCTGTAATCATGCCAGAATACGGCGGTCTCGGAAAATCCGAGGTCGCCGATTTGCACTAATATAATGAGAGAAACAAATGATATAATAGCGGTAGATAAAATGAAAGATGTAA
>JAAZCZ010000103.1 GCA_012513005.1 Oscillospiraceae bacterium
ATGGGCTCACACATGATAGGCCAGTTTTCAAAAGCTTTAAGCAGCGAGGATACCAAGGTATTTTACATAGTAAATCCGTACAGACCATGGTCAGGCAGCAGGGAAGACATAGAGCAAACAATGACTAGGGTACTGCACGTGGCAGGTCTTAGCACTTTTTCTCTTGTGGCAAACCCTAATTTCGGAATCGAAACAAGTGTGAATGAGGTATTAGAGGGTATAAAAAGAGTAAAAGATATGTTTCCTGATAAGGAGATAGAATTTGTCTGTGCAAAAAAATCCCTTATAGAGCAGATTTCAAAAGAGACTGCAAAACCGGTGTTTCCGCTCAGCTTAAATATACTGCCCGATATCAGAGAGTTATAAAAATCAGAAATAACAAATAATTATAGTCGTAAAGGAGTGTTGCAAAATGGCTAAAGGCAAGGTGGAGATATACTCCGAAGCTTGCAAAAGCTGTAGATACTGTGTGATAACATGTCCTAAAAATGTGTTAGGAACAACAGAAGCCGTAAACCAAAAGGGTTACCAGTATGTGGTGGCGCTTCGTCCCGAGGACTGTATCGGCTGCGCCATGTGCGCTACAATTTGCCCGGACGGAGTAATTACGGTGTATAGGGAGGGCGCTTAAATGGCAGAAAAGATTTTTATGAAAGGCTGCGAGGCAGTCTCTGAATCCGCTATACGTGCAGGCTGCCGTTTCTTCGCCGGCTACCCGATAACCCCGCAAAACGAGGTTCCGGAGTATTTTGCCCGCAGAATGCCTTCTGTCAAAGGCGTGTTCATCCAGGGCGAGAGTGAAGTTGCATCTGCAAACATGGTCTACGGAGCGGCGGCATCGGGTGTAAGATGCATGACAAGCTCTTCAAGCTGCGGAATTTCACTAAAAAGCGAAGCTATAAGCTTCATGGCAGGTGCCAGACTGCCCGTAGTATTAGCCAACTTCCAGCGTGGCGGCCCCGGAATAGGCACAATACAGCCTGCACAGCAGGACTATAACCAGGCAACAAAGGCATCCGGAAACGGCGGATTCAGAATGCTGGTCCTATCCCCGTCAGATCTCCAAGAGGCAGTGGACATGACCTACAGGGCATTTGACCTTGCAGACAAATACCAAAACCCCGTAATGTTGCTATTAGACGGCTTCACGGGAGCAATGATGGAGCCTGTCATACTGCCCGAAGCTAAGACAGACGAAGAGCTAGATGCGATTCGTGCCACAAAAACCTACGCCACAACAGGTAAAAAGGGTGGCAAGCAGCACAAGGTAATCTGCGGACCCGGACTTGACACTAGGGTGAGTCAAGAAGAAATGAACAGGCGAGACGCCAAAATGTACGAGGGCTGGGAGACAGACGAAATTGATTACGAAGAATTTTTAATTGATGACGCAGAGCTTATATTAACAGCCTACGGAATAACAGGAAGAATAGCCAAGTCGGCAGTTAAACTCCTGCGTGCCGAGGGCTATAAGGTCGGACTAATCAGACCAAGAACAATATATCCGTTCTCCAAAGTCGCATTTGACAACTTGGACTATGGGAAAATAAGAGGAATACTGAGTGCCGAAATGGCAATCCCGGAGCAGTTTTCAACAGATGTTAAAACCGCAGTTTGCGGCAGAACAAAGGTAGAAACTGCCCTTTCCTCCGGAGGCAACATATTAGACCGTGGCTATATCATAGAGCAGGCAAAGAAGCTCTATGGCGACAAGTAAGGAGCGGAAAATGGAAAAAATATATTCACGTGCAAGCGGAATATTTGAAGGAGCCGTCAGCGGTTTTTGCCCGGGCTGTATGCATTCCACAATATGCAAAATCGTAACCCAGGTAATCGATGAGCTTAACATGACAGATCACACCTGCTTTATTCAGGGCGTGGGTTGCTGCGGTCTTTCAATAACATACTTGGATATGGACACAATCTCAGCCCCGCACGGCAGAGCCTGCGCAATTGCAAGTGCCTTCAAACGCTGTGCCCCCGAGACCTTAGTCTTCACATACCAGGGCGACGGAGACTTAGCATCAATAGGACTTGCAGAAACAATTTCAGCCGCAAACAGGGGAGAAAACTTCACAGTAATATTTGTAAATAACGGCACCTACGGGATGACAGGCGGCCAAATGGCACCCACAACTCTGGTAGGCACAAAGACAACAACCTCACCCTACGGCAGAGACCCGGGTGAGCACGGCTATCCTATTCACATGTGCGAGCTATTGTCGCAGCTTTCAGCTCCGGCATACATAGCCCGTGTAACCTGCGCCGATGTACCCAATGTACGCAAGGCAAAGGCGGCAGTTAAAAAGGCATTTGAATATCAGCTTGCGGGCAAGGGATTTTCATTTGTGGAGTTTGTTACAAACTGCCCGACAAACTGGGGCATGAGCCCGCTTGAAACTTTAGACTATGTACGCGACACAGTTTTAAATGAATTCCCCTTGGGCGAATTTCGCGCGAAATAGGAGGCGAGAATATGGAAAAATCTATAATTGTCGCCGGATTCGGCGGACAGGGAGTAATGGTTATAGGTCAGCTTTTCAGCTACACTGCCTGTGAGACAACGGATAAATATGTCACATTTTTCCCGTCATACGGAGCAGAGCAGCGCGGCGGCACAGCAAACTGCTATGTAGTAATATCAGATGAACCGGTAGGCGCACCCAAGGTAGAAAAGGTAGACTACTTAGTAGTACTAAACGAGCCGTCAATGCAGAGGTTCAAAGACGCAGTTTTACCGGGCGGCACACTATTTATAAATAGCACAATAGTAAAAAATGTCCCCGATAGGGACGATATCAACATAGTACATGTTGATGCAGGAAATATAGCGCAGGAGCTCGGCAACCCCAAATGCATGAACCTTGTTATGGCAGGTGCCGTAATAGGGGAGTCTGAAATTCTCCCTGCGGATAATGTGCTGCAAACGGCATTTAAAAAGCTGGGTGCAAAAAGGCCGGAAATGAATCCTATTAACGAAAAAGCCTTTAACAGAGGGCTTGCAATAGGAAAAGCTGCTAAGAAACAATGAGCGCAGTTAATATGAAAAACAGCGAGTATAAAAGAAAGCTAATAACACCTCAGCTGGCAGCTTCCCTCGTTAAAAGCGGCGACTGGGTAGACTATTCAAGCGGCTCAAACTTTCCTGCACTATGCGATGCCGCACTGGCAGAAAGGTGCCTTGAGCTTTCCCAAGTTAAGGTAAGAGGTCAGCTTCTGCACGGACCTGTGCAGATACTGGAATGTGACCCCGAAGGTGAGCATTTCACCTATTCATCGTGGCACACAAGTGCGTATGAGCGCAAACTTTGCGACAAGGGTCGCTGCTTTTATGAGCCCATGCTGTTTAGGAATATCTTCTGGTACTATGAAAAGTTTTTGGAAGTTGATGTTGCCTATGTAGCTGTATCTCCTATTGACGAAAAAGGCAACTTTAACTTTTCGTTTGGTGCAGGAGTAGCTCATGCCTCCCTGCAAAGAGCAAAGACGATAGTAGTAGAGGTAAACGAAAATCTGCCGCGGGTAATAGGCAACGGCTATGAGCACATTAACATTAAAGATGTAGACTACATAGTCGAAGGCAGCACACATCCGCTGCCGAACCTGCCGTCAAGAGAGCCGACAGAAACCGACAAACGCATTGCAGAGCTTGTTATCCCGCATATATGCAACGGCGCTACAATACAGCTTGGCATAGGCGGTGTGCCAGATGCTCTCGGAATAATGATAGCAAATTCAGAGCTAAAAGATCTCGGCATGCACACGGAATACTGCTCAGACTCGTTTTTGCATCTATATGAGGCAGGAGTGCTTTCCAATAAAAAGAAGAACATAGACACAGGTCTCGGAGTCTTCGGAGTGGCAACGGGAACAGCGCCTCTTTATGAATGGCTGCGCGATAATTCGAACTTTGTGTCAAGACGAATGGACTATGTAAATGACCCCTATGTGATATCACAGATAGATAATTTTATCTCGCTAAACAGCTGCATATCAGTAGACCTTTTCGGGCAGGTAAGCTCCGAAAGCTCGGGTCTGCGGCACATAAGCGGCACAGGAGGTCAAGTCGATTTTCTCACAGGAGCTGCAATGAGCCGAGGCGGTAAGGCATTTATATGCATGCACTCATCACACACCGATAAAAACGGAATAAAAACCTCGCGCATAGTTCCGCACTTTAACGGCGATATTGTAACCTCGCCCCGCAGTCAGGCTTATTATATAGCAACAGAGTACGGCATTGCTAATCTTGCCGGAAGATCCAGCTGGGAAAGAGCCGAGATGCTGATTTCACTATCTGCACCGGAGTTTCGCGATGAGCTCATAAAAAGTGCCGAAAAGCAGAATATTTGGCGCAAATCCAACAAAAGATAAGAGAATTACGAAAGAATAATTAAAGCACCCCTTTGTCTGAGCTAAGTTAGCCGAAACAAGGGGGTGCTATTTTTTTATAACTTCTAATCAAGCAGGTCTTTCTTACTGAAGATAAGGCTTGCCGCAGTGTAAAAAATGAAAGAAGCTACAAGGCAAATGATAATAAATTTAGTATTCAAAGTCCCGGATAAGACTTCTCCGTAGCTAAAATATTTAAGCGGTGCAAAATACCTCAAAAAAGCAGCATTTTCAAGTATGTCATAAGCCATGCCGATTAAGAAGCTGAGCAAAAAAACTGCATTTGCAGCCTGAGCACCTTTTTCGGGTTTATTGATTAGAGCAGACAAAAAGACGCAGAGCATAAAAAACAGGAAACTGATAAGCCACATAGCCACGCTAAATAATACCATCTGCTCGGATATGGTGTTTTCAATACCTTGCAGAGCGGTAGCTGCAAACGAAAACAGAAGATTTAGTAAACAAAAAGCCGTTAAATAGATTATACCGCCAAGAAGCTTTATGTTAATAACATAGAAACGAGATCTCGGTTTAGTAAAGATAAACTCATATGTCTTGTCAATGCTCTCCCTGTTAACGGCATTCGCGCCGAGCGAAATTCCGTAAATTACGGCACAAATAATGCTGTAAAAAGCTAATATGGCGTAAAATCCGGGCAGCGTTGAAACATCAACTCCAACCATGCCGAAAACAGCTAAAACGATTTTGGGAAAATCATCAAATATTTTTAATACCTCGGTGTTGCCTGCAAAGCCTGTAAACTTAGTAAGTCCGGCAACAACAATGAAGAACAAACCAAAGGTCCAAAGCAAAAAGGCTCTTCTCCCGGTTTTAAGTTCTCTTCGCAGCATATTCACAACGCCACCTCCAATCAAACAGCGACAGTGTCGCTTTTGCAGTACCTATAAAAAGATAAGCCGACACAAAGTACAAAAATCAAGGCTGCTGCCGCCACTAATCCTGTGTCAAATGAGCCTGTTTCAATAACAGTTAAAGGCTCAAAGTATTTTGGAGGAGCTAAGTACTCCAGTTTAGCATCTTCCAGCAGGGCAGCTAAAGCTGAAGTAATAAAGGCAGCAAAGCCTATAGCATTAGCAGCAGCCGAAACACTGCGGACCTTTTTTGCAAATGTTGCATAAAAGACTCCTAAGCCAACAAAGAAAAGCTGATTGAAGAAAAAACCCGTAAGAGCAATAAAGTATCTCTGCAAAGTCACAGAATCATCAGCTGCCGACTTATAAAAGATTATTCCGGCAGCAATATAAACAGCACTGACAGCCAATATTACGAGCAGCACCGCAAAGAACTTAGCAAAAAACACAAAAGGTCTGGATACAGGCTTTGTCAGCAGAAAGTCAGTACACTTAAAACGTTTCTCCCTTGAAAAAACTGAAATGGAAACAGAGCTTGCCATAATAGCTCCCATCAGCCCCAAATAGGCAAAGGCAAAGCTGTAAAATCCACCGTAAGAAAACAGCGTATTACTCTTCATACCAAAGGCAGCCAAAAATTCCGGGGGATAGTTAGAGAGCAGCGATAAAATTTGGTCCTTTGCATCGCTGTAGCTCGGATAAGCTCCAAGCATAAGTGCAGCTAAAACAGCAACAAGCGCAATAGCCCAGATAAGAGCCGATTTAAGGCTGCTTTTAATTTCATAAGCAAATATGTTCATAAAAGCCCTCCTCAAACCTCGTAGTAGTGCAGGAAAATCTCCTCCAAGCTGGGGTCTGTTATGTCGATATTGGAAAGAGAATAACCGCCAATAGCCGAAACCAAAGCGTTAATATCACCCTTATACATAAAGCTTAAGTGATTGTCGCCGGCCTGATAAGCTGAAACACCTGGCAGATTTATTTCGGCAGGTGCCGCGCCCTGCGTTATCACACTTACTTTTTTATACGAGTTTTCACGCAGCTCAGAGATTTTTTGAGTTTTGATTATCCTACCCTCTTTAATAATTGCAACTCTGTCGCATATTCTCTGTACCTCACCGAGTATGTGTGAGGAAAAGAGAACCGTGGCTCCTCTTTTTCGTTCTTCCTCAATTAGACTGAAAAAAGTCTTCTGCATCAAGGGGTCTAAGCCCGAAGTCGGCTCATCGAGAATAATAAGACTCGGCGAATGAAGCAGCCCCTGAACAATGCCGACCTTCTTTTTGTTGCCCAGGCTCATTTCTTCAATTTTTTTGTTTAAATCCAGCTCCAAAGCCTCGGATAATTCGCGAATTTTGGCACTGCAATCCTTCTTATAAAAGCCGGCTGAGTATTTAAGCAGGTCAATTGCCCTCATCTTCTCATAATAGAAAACCTCTGAGGGCAGGTAGCCCACATCCTCTAAAATACGAACCTTGTCTTTCTCGCAGTCTAAGCCAAAGACCTTGGCACTGCCGGAGCTTTTATATATAAGCCCGAGCAGAGTTCTTATAGTCGTTGACTTACCGGCACCATTGGGTCCTATAAATCCAAAGATTTCACCCTCGCCGACTTCAAGATTGACGTCAATTATTCCTCTTGATTTGCCGTAATACTTTGTGAGATCCTTTGTTTCAATTACAAAACTCATTTTAAAAACTCCTCCTTATAAGAAATCTGTTTGAGCATAGAAGACCATGTTTTGTATTTTTCCATCAGCACAGCTAAATCGATATTATCATTGCTTCTTCTCTTTTCATGCATATAACCGTCAACCATCCAAGTGAGCATCTCCAAAATCTCAACGGGGTTAACATCTTCTTTAAACTTGCTCATATCAACATTGTTAAAGTACTCCGAGAGCATGGAAACAGAGCTGTTTTCAAGCTTCTCGTTCATAGCTGCCGAAATATCCTCCCGCTGCGAGAAAAACGCTTTAATCAGAAAATCAGAGATATAGGGAGTTTTCTCAAACAGCTCAAACTTTTTTTGCGCGGAATAATCAAAAAGCTCAAAGAAATCTGTAATACTTGCAAACTCCTCGCCGACAACTGAATCGGTTACCGCAGTTACGGCATAGTCATATAAAAAGAGATAGTATTCCTTCTTGTTATGGAAATAGTAGAACAAAAGCCCCTTTGAAATCCCCGCACCAGCTGCAATCTCATCTGTTGAAGCTCTTTTGTATTCATTTATAGAGAACTCTTTAAGCCCGGAATTAATTATTCTAAGCTGCTTTTCCTCATCCAATGCAAAAAACTTCTCGTTCACAAAAACACCACCTCAATTTACCGCTTCGGTTTGACCGTTTAGGTCTATACTATCTTGATTTTACCACATTGACTATTTTCGTTAAGACCCCCGGCAAAATATTTTTATTAAAAAATAACAAAGGCAGGCGCCAAAAGGAGCCTGCCCGGAAATTTCTGTATTAGTTATTTTATGACATCGGGTGCATGACGCCCAAAACTATAAGTCTTGCATTATCGAAATCATATTCGCAGGTGACAAGCCCTGCAAGCCTGTCGCTGCGCTGCGGCTTTTCAGGGTTTTTGTAGAGGGATCGTGACTCAATCAAACTAATATAATTTTCCCAATCAATGTCGCTTTCAAAAGATGATCTCAGCTCCTCGTAACCGGAGTGGAGATAGACATATTTTATCTCAAAGATATATGGCATATTGGGAGTGTATATTTCAATCTTAGAAAGAGCCGCAATATCAGCGATAGCCCTGTATTCCTTTAGGGGTGCAAACATTGACCCGTCTTTCATATTGTGCCCGAATATCCAAGTAATATCATCCTTAAACTCGGGGTCGGCAATATGGTCCATAAAAACAGTTCCGCATTTGTTAAACCCGCCGTTAATATCACGATGCAGATAGTAGTCGTTATCCCGCGCCTGCACAATCGGCAAACTTATACGCCCGTCGTCTCTGATTATCCAGGCGACCACATCAGGATTTTCCTGTTTGAGATACTCAAAGTTTATTGCAACCGAGGGCGTTACCTTAGGCTCCTCGGGTGCAGTAGAGGAGGGCACAGCCTCTTCGCTCGGTTTCGGCGGTGCTGTAGGTATAATGACTGCAGAACTCACTAACTTTTCGTTTAGCTGCTTGTTGGCAGAATACTGCTTTAATTCAGAATATATCTGCACCCCGCTGTAAATAATTACAGCGATGAGAACAAGCAGAATAAAAACATAAAGCAGATCCGATAAACTGACTTTCTTTTTCATAACATTACACTCTCAATAATAAAATGTTAAGCACTCTAAGTGCCGCAGAAGGTTCTGTAAGGAATACCATCCGGTTCGGGTAGTTTTTCATATTCTCTTTGCTCGGGCGTGTGGGCATAGGGGTTTTTAAGCGCAGTCAGCAGGTTGTTAAATTCGGATAAATCATTATCAATATCAGCCAAACTAAGCGCTTTTTCAACCCTGTGATTTCGGGGTATTACAGCAGGGTTTGCACTTTTCATTAGATCTTTTATTTCTATTTTACTTTTAGCTTCCAACCTCAGCCTGTTGTTATAACGCACTTTCCAGTCTGAAAAATCTGCATCAGAATATAAAGGTGAATCAGACTGCCTGCCAAAGGTCAAATCTAAAAAAGTGTTAGTAAAATCGGCTGAGTGTTTTTCCATTAAAGCCAGCAGCACAGATATCAGTTTGCTGTCGCTATCATCGGCAAGAGTCAGCCCCAGCTTTTTCTTCATATTAGATAGCAGAGCATCCTCAAAAACAGTCTTGTAATTTGTAAGCTCTTCCTCAGCAAGCTTTATGGCAGTTTTCTGCTCAAAGTCAAAAAGTGAGAGCAGAGATTCAGCAAAGCGCGCCAAATTCCACTGGCCTATTCCGGGCTGATTTCCGTAGGAGTAGCGACCTGCTGAGTCAATAGAGCTAAACACAGTTTTGCTGTGATACGCGTCCATAAAAGCGCAGGGACCGTAGTCAATAGTCTCACCACTTATGGTCATGTTGTCCGTGTTCATAACCCCGTGAATAAAGCCGACAGCCTGCCACTTAGCTATGAGCCTTGCCTGCCGTGTAAGGACTTCTCTGTAAAAGGCAATATAGGGATTATCCTCGTTTTTAACATAAGGGTAATGCCTCTCTATGGCGTAGTCGGCCAAAGCTTTCACATAATCAGTGTTACCGGTAGCCGATGCATACTGAAAGGTGCCGACACGCAGGTGACTTTTTGCAACCCTTGCTAATACAGCGCCCCTTAGCACTCTGTCTCTATATACCTTTTCACCTGTTGTAACAACAGAAAGGCTTCTTGTGCTGTCTATGCCCAACGCATGCATAGCTTCGCTTATTATATACTCTCTGAGCATAGGACCCAACGCCGCTTTGCCGTCGCCTCTGCGGGAATACGGGGTCACACCCGAGCCTTTAAGCTGTATATCAAATCTCTCGCCTTGGGGTGTAATTTGCTCGCCAATCAGCATGGCACGACCGTCGCCTAAGAATGTAAAATGTCCAAACTGATGCCCTGCGTATGCCTGCGCTATGGCAGCACCGCCGGAAGGCGTTATATTTCCTGACAAAACATTAATCCCGTCAGGAGATTTTAGCATTTCGGGAGAAAGACCCAAGTCAAGTGCCAGCTCATCATTAAAAATAGCAAGCTTCGGGTCGGAAACAGGATTTAAACCAATCTGCGAATAGAACACAGACGGCAGAGATAAATAGCTGTTATCAAAGCTAAAACCTAAGTTGCTGTTCATATCTTACCTCACTTTCGGGATAAAAAGCATTTCTTAGCCTTCCTTCGGCAAGACTCCCCCTTCGGAAACAACCTTCCAATTATCCTTATCCCAAATATTATCCTGCACAGTGAGCCAAACAGAGGGCAAAAATGTATGCCCGTTGTTAATAGAAGTGTCCCATTCTTTTGAGGCAATCACATATTGCGGATGGGCAGTTTTTTCATCGGAGTTAATAATTTTGCCGGTAAACGGATTAATGGGCTTGCTTATAAGCCCGGCAGTTGCCAAGGTCGGCACATCGGCATTGGTCATAAATTCGTCAGACACACTGTACTCACTGCTGCCAAAATCCTTGACCATGAGTAGGGGATAAAACCCACCGACATCAATGCGCTCTATACGAGTTCTAAGCTCCAAGCTCTCCAAAAGAAACATATCTCTGCCGTGGTCTGCAACGAGTATTATTCTGGTATTGTCATAAACATCGCAGCTTCTTAAATAATCAAGCCACCTGCCGATGAGTATCATTGTAAGCATATTTACATGATAATGCCCGTAGTGATCTTCGTTACTAATCCGCAACTTATTATCTCCGATAGTAAATCTCTC
Organism: Oscillospiraceae bacterium; assembly: GCA_012513005.1. Classification (GTDB taxonomy): domain Bacteria; phylum Bacillota; class Clostridia; order Oscillospirales; family Oscillospiraceae; genus Scatomorpha. The sequence continues at coordinate 10,629 of JAAZCZ010000103.1, forward strand.
GTCATTATTCTGCTCAAAATTGCGGTTATCTATTGAGAGTGCGGGCAAATAATCAGGCATCTGCAATAATTCAGGCTGATGGGGCAAATCGTTTGTCATCATTAAAAAGGTGTACCTGTTGTCATAGGAAACACCGGTAATTCTGGGAAGATTAAAAAGCACATTGTAGTTGTGCATAAACTTTGCATTAAAGTTATTAGCATAGTATTTGTCGTATCTGGTGCAAAGGTCAGCCTGCCCGCTTCCGTTTAATCTTCTCTGCCCCTTAATAATCTTAGGCTTTACATTAGCCCCGGTAAACTTCTCATATGCATTATAGGTTTTCATCCCGGGATAAGAATTATATATAGAAAGATCAGGATCCCACCTGTAATTAGCATAAACAGGGTCACAGACAGTAACGTCAAATTTGCTACCGTAGAAAATTGCCGGCATCACTTTTAGTGCCTCGTTGTGCTTATTTACCAAGGGCTCGTCTTTTCTCCTGTTTAGCTCGATAGGCGTGTATTCATAACCCCCAAATAGCGCAGGAGCACCGAAATTAGTACTTGTTCCGTATGATATCACATTAGAATAATAGGTAAAACCGGCAAACTGCTTTTGAAGCTCGGGTTTTTCCTTGAAAAGATACGGCAATAAAACAGCCTGCGCCCTATCCAGCATAATAATAACAACATTTTTGCCGTCTTTACTAAGCAGATGATGAGGCAGAGGGTTATCGCTTGCAAGCGGCTTTTTTTGCGATTTTGAATAGTTTAAGTGCACATCCGGCGCAGCAGCGCTGACAGACTGCAAACTCATAGCAACAACTAAAAACAGTAAAATAAGGCTGTAAGCTCTTTTTTTTGACATTGCCATCAGAAAGAAGCAGGCAAATAGAAGCAGCAAAGCTGCAACAAGTGCTTTTTGCCAAGTGGCTAAAATCAGATTAATACTTAAAATCGGGCATACGAGCAAATTAAAATACATACAAAATCCTCTGGTAAAAATGCTTTCATTCAGACAGCTAATAAACTCTAAACGCTAAACGCTATAAGGTAAAGGAAAAAAACGCAGCGGTTATTAAGCGAGCTCAAGCACACTCAAAAAATCATAAATAGCCTTATCTCGGACATCGCCGGATAAAAACTCATTCCAGTCATCAATCAGGCAGTCATGCTGTTTAGCGGCAAGGTCTTTTTTTTGGAGCATAAGAAAAATTGCGGATATATTGGAAATTATTCCATCTGACATGCTCTAATTGAGTCAGGAAATTCATTACAGGGTCTTTTTCAATAATATTAACCTGCTCGCTTATGCTAAGACCTAAAAGCCTCTTTCTAAAAGCGGAAATAAGTCGGGCAACACTGCCATCCTCTGCATTGACAGAGGCAATTTTTTCGAGTATTGCAAGCTTTGTGCCTCTGTGCAGAGTCTGAGCTAAGTTAGATTCCTTAGCCAGAGTAGTCAAAGACTCCCACTGTGCATCCTTATCCCTTTTGTCCGGAGGAAAGCTTAAAAGCTCACTGATGGTATCATTATAACTCTTATTGAAGCTTTTTGCATTTAAAAGCTGATTTTCGTTTACTATATGCTCGGGTGTCAGTATCTTTTTAGCTTCGCCAAAGGAGATTACACGCTGACCTCTGTTATTATACACGCCCAAAAGGGCAGAGACATCGGTTTTACCTCCGCAGTAAACAGCAACCTGAGAATCAGCAAAATATCCCCACAGCCTCTCGATGCTAAGCATACTCAGGTAAGCGTCTTCAAGGCAATAAATAACAGCGGTAAAAGGCTCTACATTCTTTATTTCAGAGAGTCTTTTTTGGACCTTATTAGAGCGCAGGTCAGTTTCTATTAGTTCGATTTCTGCAATTTTCTCTCGCTGGTCAATATCTCGGTCGAAGATTTCAAGGCAGTTTGTAGCATCCTTATCGATAATTGTAACACGAAATCGGGAGAAAGGGTTAACGCATGCCTGATTAATGCTCTCCATAAGCATAGCCCTGCCGGTTTTTCCCAGCCCGACAAGCAACAAATGGCACCTGCCGATTTTATCTGCAATGCTCCTTTCGCTCTGCAAATCATCCTTATTCCAGTCAGAAATTAAGCCCGGGGTAGTATAAAGCTTATACTCGGGGTTTTCTAAAAGCTGCAAAGCTCCAAGTGTGTCCATATCAAAGAAGTGAATATCAAAGGATTTCCAGTTTTTAGTTGTCTCTTCAATCATTTCCTTGAGCTTAAAACTGCCGCTCATCATGTGCAGGGGGATAGGACGAGAAATGCAGGGAGCAAAAACTCGGTTTAAACTCTCCAGATGTGTGAAGTTAACAGGATCACTCTCAAAAGATATTATCCGCGCAGCCCTGTAAAGTCTAAATCGATTCATTAGCGCACGGTTTCTCGGATGCTCGGGCAGCCTGTAATCAAAAGCCAAAACACGAACCCCGTCGTCTTCAAGATAAGCATTATCCTGCTTCTCCTTTGAGTCGCCAACAAGCAGCACAATTTTTTCATTCGGATAATCACGGATTACTGTTTCAATAAACTGCAAGGATATTTCATTAGCCCCGGCAACAATTGTCGGATGTGCTCCCCAGTGAGAAAAAGCAAGTCTAAGCTGCACCAAATACGGTTTAAACACCTGGAAAAATCCCAACACAGTACCGATGGGGCAAATCCAAATCGCCAGCTCATAGGCAAGCGAACCGGAAGGCTTAATAGAGTAGGTGGGAGCGAATAAAAAGAGCTTCATTGTAGAAAACATTATATTTGAAATCCGTTTGCCGATTGGCTCTGTAATACCGGTATATACCTGGATACTGCCCCAAACGGCAAGGGCAAGACCAACAAAATATATAAGCCTAAACACCCAGCGCCTTTGGGATTCTCTGGCATCTTTACCTAGCTTTCCTTTTGAAATCATAAATAACCCCTCCTACTTAATTCCGCCAAGTGAGGATGATTCAGCTTCAGAAAGCTGTCTGCCAAAAAGAATAGCTGCCGCATCCTCTTGCAGCTGCTCTGCATTTCCGGGGTAAATAATCATGCAGCACTCTCGCTCTATTCTGCTTATGTCTTTATCGGCAAAGCTATTTATCTGCCCTGCGTATGCCTCGGGAGTATCAGCGTGAGAAACCGAAATCTTAGACTTACCGACAAAAACTCTTTCTCCACCGGGCATAATAAAGCCCTCAACCAAATCCATAGAGGTGTTAAGTGGCATGCTCACTATAAGCTGCCCCGTGCTAAAACGCTGCAAAATAAGCTGTTGCCCGCTATCTGTGTTACTTATTGTGAGAAGCAGGTCGCTAATTAAATCCAAATCATTTCTGAACAAAGAAGACTGCGCACCGTATTTGCCGCTCTGTGCATTTAGCTGCCAGCTTCGGCTTTTCCCGTCAGCTCCGACAAAAAAGCCCTGATTATCGATAATGCCGTGGTAGTCGCCTGTATCAGATATTGCCAAGACCTTGCCGTTATATGTTCCCTTGGATTCGCCGGTCTCAAAATCAAAGACCTCGCCGGCTGTGCCGTAAGAATTCATAGCCAGATACTTTCCGTTAGAAGAGGTTACAAAGCTCTCCGCTCTGTCTGTAATGCCCGTAAAACTGCGGACAATTTTATTGGTTTTAATGTCTAAAACATCGGTCTGCCCGTCTTCAAAGTGAATAATAAGCATGCTATCATCTCTTGAAAAAGCAATGTCCGGTCTATTATCGCTAAGTATGAGCGAATATATGCTTTCGCCTGTTTTTATTTCGACTATCTCCAAAACAGCTTCACTTTTGCGTGAACCGTCTGAGGCTGTTACATGCTTAATCCAAACACCGGCAAGCATCAAGCCGTCATATGACAAGGCTCTTGCTGTTCTGTTCTTGTTATACGGAAAAACGAGAAAATCGCTCTGAGACAGAGGGATATATGAGTCGTCTTTGAGATTTAAAAGCTCTGTTTCGCTCATGTCATTAACAAGTGCAAAATCCTTGCTTTCCGAAGTTATAATAATTCTGCCCTCGGTATTTTTTATTCGAGCGCTGTCAGACAGCGACATAATACAGACTTGCTGATTGCTCATTGAGAGTAAAAAGAGCTTATCACCGCTAACGCTTCGCCTTGAATACTCAGCCTTAATGCCACCGGTGTTGACCTGCTCAATAGGCATAGTCATGCCCCTATATAGTGAGAGGGAAGCGTCATCATAAAGCACAACAAAATGCTCACCGGCAAGAGCGGTTATCTTTCTGGGGTGCAGGTTCTCCCTGCCACGCACCCAATCGGTAACATAGCCCGTTTCCGTTTGCCCGCGGTAGATACTAAAGCCGTCAGAAAAATAGAAAACGCTGCCGTCAAGTGAAAATTCAAGCGCCAACTCCCCGCGCGTAATCTGGTATAGTTTAATCTGATACGCAAGAGGAATCCGGTGCAATACCGCTGCTGTATCCGTATCAAGTAAGAATACTGCATTATTCTTGCCCGCTAAAAGCCTCTTGCCGTCGGGGCTAACTACAAGCCCCAGATATAAATTATTCTGCGGGTCAAAATATGCGCCGTCAGAAGGCTCCGTTTCAAGCGGGAAGGATTTTCGCCTTTCACCCTTAGCATAATCATATTGAATGAGATTTGATTCCTTATCATAAGCAGAATCATACAGAGCATAGACGTAAGAACCCTCTCGGGTGCTAAGTAGCTTAATAAGCCCTGCGCCGAAATCAATGCGGCTGATTTCACTAAAATTCTCAGTATCGAAAAAACGGCCCTCAATAGTGTTTCGGTATAAAAGAAGAACCATAAGCACCTTGTCATTATCAATAAATCTAAGGTGTAAAATAGACGAATCCATCATCATGTTCCTATATTCGCTGTAATCAGAGGTGCCGTAAACAATGAGTCTGTTATCAAGCCCACCGACAGCAAGCAAGGAGCCGTTTTTGCTAAAATCCAAGGTCTTCACATAGCCCGTAAACCCGGGCAAAAGCTTAATTTGCCCCCCGTGCTCTGTGCTGTAAATACCCACACTGTCCGTGCCTATCCCGCAAGCAAGAATAGAATCAGAGTCGGAAACAGCAAAGTCGGTGTATCTGTTTTCTGTGTCGATAACAGAAATGGGAGCCAGCTCGTCTTTTATTACACCGCCGGAAAGAACGGACTCATATCTGCCGGAAAGCTCAAGATACTTAGGCATAGCAAGCTCAAGCTGTTTTTTAGCCTTGTCAGCTACGAGCAGAGCAAAGTTAGTGTTGCCTCGGCTAAGCTCCGCAGACGAGCGTCCGAGCAGCATTGAGCTGTTTTCCGAAACAGCGGCAATTCTTGCTCTGTTTGCCTTTGAATATGCGTTTATCATAAAAGATGAGAAAGCAAGCAGAACGGCAGCAGAAAACGCAGCTAAGCTCAGCAGGTTTTTTGTGCGCCGTTCCTTATCTCTCTGTTTCAAATCCCCAAAGCTGCAATCCAGCATGGATGCTAATACTCTGTATTTTTCGGTTTTTAATTTTTTTACAGGTTCTTGTCTGAGAGTAGATAAATTAGGGTCATTGCTGTTTTCCAAATCCTCAAATCCGGGCAATGCACGGCCTTTCATACTCTCCGGGCGAAGATCGGCAGCCAGTAGCTCAATCGGCTCGGTTATAGTATTTCCGTCTGAATCGGTCTTTTCCTTAGACAGCTGCAAAAGCTGCGGCGGGAAAGCCTCATCAGGCTCGCCCTCAATCAAAACGGGAATAATATGCTCAGGACCACGCAGCTCCAAAAACCTGCTGACCTCTTTAAGGCACCAGGGTGATAGGGGAGTGCGCTTCGAGCAAATTACAATCAGCTTGCGCGAGGACTTTAATGCCTCCTCAATCGACTGAGATAGCTGAGCCGCCGACAGTTCCTCGCGGTCTCTAAAAACCCTGAACACAGGTCTTTTGCCGTTTTCATAAAAAGGATTTAGGCACCTTGTAAGTTTCAATCAGCTTATGCAGGCTGCCTGCAACACTGACATCAGGCTCAACATGCCGATAGCTTATGAAAGCATCATATTTAAAGCTCTCTTCCCGATCGGC
>JAAZCZ010000104.1 GCA_012513005.1 Oscillospiraceae bacterium
GTCTTTTACCTGCCCCGGGCGCAGGGAAATTACCATTTCGGCATAGTCTATCGGGTCTCCCAGACCGTAGATACAGGAGACCGAGGCTACTATTATGACATCACGGCGCTCGCCCAAGCTCGATGTTGCGCTGTGGCGCAGTCTCTCGATTTCGTCGTTTATTGAGCTGTCTTTTTCAATATATGTGTCGGTTGTGGGCATATATGCCTCGGGCTGGTAGTAGTCGTAGTATGACACAAAATATTCAACGGCATTTTCCGGAAAAAGCTCTTTTAGCTCCCCATAGAGCTGCCCTGCCAAGGTCTTGTTGTGCGCAAGAACTAAGGTCGGCTTATTTACAGCGGCAATAATGTTTGCCATTGTAAATGTTTTGCCCGAGCCTGTTACGCCCAGCAGGCACTGGTGCTTATCTCCGTTATTTATGCCCTCAACAAGCGAGGCAATAGCCTCCGGCTGATCCCCGGAGGGTCCGTATTCGGAATGTAATTTGAACATTTGGCCTTCTTTCCGAAGCGTGTTTTTATTTTCTCTTAGTCTGAATTGTTATACAAGCTCCCTGCCCATTAAAACGCCCATTGCGCTACTCATAATAAGCCCGCGGGTCCAGCCCGAGGAGTCTCCCAAGCAGTGCAGACCCTCTACATTTGTTCTGAGTCTGTCATCCATCGAGACCTTGTTTGAATAGAATTTAAGCTCAGGTGAATACAGCAGTGTCTCATACGAGGCAAATCCGGGCACAACCTCGTCCATGGCTTTAATAAAATTAATAATATTCATCATGGAGCGATAGGGCATGGCGGCTGTTATATCGCCTGCTATCGCATCTCGCAAGGTGGGCTTAACATTGCTCTGGTCAAGCTCCTTTTGCCATGTTCTTTTGCCGTCTAAGATATCGCCGAATCTCTGCACAAGTATATGCCCGTTTGCCAGCATGTTTGTAAGCTCGCCCACCTTTTGAGCATAGGCAATCGGCTGGTTAAAGGGCACGGAGAAGTTGTGTGAGCATAAAATTGCAAGGTTTGTGTTGTCGCTCTTTGAGTCTTTATAGGCATGCCCGTTTACTACCGCCAAGTCGTTGTCGTAGTTTTCCTGCGAAACGACACCGCCCGGGTTTTGGCAGAATGTGCGCACCTTGTTTTTGAAGGGTGCGGGGTAGCCTATGAGCTTTGACTCATATAAAACCTCGTTAACCTCTTCCATTATCTCATTTCTAACCTCAACACGCACACCGATATCAACAGTGCTGGGCTGGTGCTCCACCCCATGCTCAGAGCAAATGCGCTCAAGCCAGTCAGCGCCTCGTCTGCCTGTAGCTACAACAGTGTGTGCGGCTCTTACCTCATCTGCTTTGCCCTTATGCTCAATATGCACGCCTAGGCACCTGCCGTTATCCATGATTAAATCGCTTGCCTCTGTGTTAAATAAAATCTCAACACCACTGTCTAAGAGGTGTTTTTGTATGCTGAGATAGATCTCATGTGCCTTTTCTGTGCCCATATGGCGTATGGGGCAGTCAACGAGCCTAAGCCCTGCTTTTATTGCCCTGGCTCTAATTTTGCGCACAGCTTCCGTGTTGCCGAGACCCTCTATATGTGTGTCTGCCCCGAATTTGAGGTAGATTGAGTCAGCGTAGTCTATTGTCTCCTGAGCCTTTCTCTCACCCACAAGATTCGGCAGATCTCCACCCACCTCGCAGGAAAGTGAGAGCTTGCCGTCTGAAAAGGCTCCGGCGCCGGAAAAGCCCGTTGTTATATGGCAGGAGGGTCTGCACTTGACGCAGACGCCTGTCTCCGCTTTTGGACAGCGGCGGTTTTCTATAGCCATGCCCTTTTCTATCATCACTATCTTCTTTTTGCTGCCGAGATTTAGCATCTCAAGGGCAGTAAATATCCCCGCGGGTCCTGCTCCGACTATTACTACATCTGCTTTTATCATAAATAGCACTCCAGTTTTTTAGCACTGCTATCTCGCAATGCGCATACTTTTACAATTTATTATTATATCACGCAGTATTGCTTAAATCAATTTTATAAAACTGTAAAATAATAGGAAAAAGCCGCTTACACAAGATGTGTAAACGGCTTTGGAGCGGGCAACGAGGCTCGAACTCGCTACCTCCACCTTGGCAAGGTGGCGCTCTACCGGATGAGCTATGCCCGCAGGATAAAGCCCTCGTATATTAGCATATTTTGGCTTATTTTTCAAGGGCTTAATTTTTTGCTGCTATTTGCTATCTGATGTCGGGTAATCCTGGTAATCCCACCAATATTCGTTGCGCATTGCGGTATCCGGCACCAAAAACGGACCTGCGCCCTTTTCGGCTACCCTTGCAATATCTGCATGAACATAGGTGCCGCCTATTTTTACTATATTCCAATAGTGCTGCTGCTTATTATATCTGCCCTCAACTACAACGCATTCGAGCATCGCCTCGTCACAAAGCGCCTTAAATGCAAGGGCTATGCCCTCGCTGTCTGCCTTGCCGTCAATTAATGCTGACCATGCTGTTTTGGGACCATCTTTTTCGTAGGCGCAGGCTGAAATTAAATAGTTTAATAGCCCCTGCGCTCTGGCTCTGTCTTCAAGCGCAAGCACTTCGGAAGCTGCCTTTTTGGCCTTTTCTGCCAGGGTTTTCTGCATGCCTATTATTTTTGCAGCTGCACCGCCGTAGTCAAATGTCATCTCGTAGATTCTGGAATTACCGCTGCCTGAATATACTGTTATATCTGCCTTGGGCTGCTTAATTAGTATCAGCGGCTCTTTTAGATACTGCTCTTTAATGAGCTTTTCTATTCCGCGCTCGTCTAAGGCTGAGTTATTCGCCATTATTACTACATGGGGCGTAAGGCCAAGTAGCGCGCGGCTGAGCTCTTCCTTAACTCCCCCCGCTGTGGCGACTGAAATAATATCCGAAACTTCCTCGGCTGTTTTTTTATAGGAGATGAAAATTGTGGCGTCGTAGTATGCCACTATTCTGTCGAGGTCGTAGGATATGTAGTCTACACTGTAGGCGCCTAAGAGCGAATTTGTACTAACTTCCCTGCACGCTGCCGCTATATCCCTATTTATATCGCCCGAATAGGTTCTAAGGTCAATGCTGCCGCCCTCTGCATGCTCTGTTATTAGTCTTGTTATTGCAAGCTTTAGCTCTAAGTAGTTATTTGCCTGCATAAACTTATCTGCCTCAATTTCCTTGGGCGTGTCTACTATGTCTTTAACTGATATGTAATCCTTGTTGAAAACAGACGCACAGGCAGAAAGCTGCAGCATCAGTGCAACCAATATGAGTATAAAAATTGCTTTTTTCATACTGCCTGTGCTCCTTCTATCTTAATATTTTAGTAGCCGAGCTCCTCGCCTATGATTATTACGCGCACCCGCTGCCCGCTACATGGCTGCATCTGGATTGTCATGCCGCGGCAGATGCGCTTTTCGCTTCTGCAGTCATAGCATTTTAGCTCGCCCGTGACGCAGGGGGTGTCTAGATTAAATCTTCTGGCATTAAGCGGAGCTGCCACATTTCTGGCTCTGAATATTGCCGATTCTAAGTCGGGCATTATCTTGTTTACACCGGAGACTATTATTACCTCTTTGTGCCCGTAGAGCGTGGATGCTAATCTGTTGCCGTTGCCGTCTATATTCACTATTTCGCCTGTTTCGGCTATGCCGTTTGCGCTGCAAATATAAACTTCCGCTATAGCTGCCTTAGCTCTTGCCTCATTGGGCTCCTGCTTCCAGTGCCATGCTAAGTCGCTTTCGCCCTGCAGTGCCTCGTAGATGCCGAGGGCTTCTACTGTTCTGCTACCGCCTATACCTACACTCTTGCCGGAAAGCTCGTTTATCAGATATTCCGCTGCCTTACTTGCCTCTTCAAAATACAAATACTCAAATCCGCGTGATTTCAGGTTCTTTTCCAATTTTGCTATGTCTGCCATTTTTACCGCCCTCTCTTGTTATTATATTTTCTTATTCTATCTGTCGTCTGTTATGTCGGAAAAACCGTCTCCGAACACATCTTTTGCTGCTGTTACTATCATAAAGGCTGTGGGGTCTGTTTCTCTGATTATCCGCCGCACATCGGCTATTTGATGTCTTTTTATTACACAGAAAATAACTCGCTTAGGGTCACCCGTGTAGGCTCCTTCGCCGTGCAGAATTGTGACACCGCGGTCAAGCTCGCTTGTTATTCTGTCTTTTATCGTGTCGCTTAAATCGCTGACTATATAGCAGACCTTTGATGTGTATATACCGTATAAAACTGTGTCTAATGCCTGTGCTGTTATGAACATGCCGACTATTGCATACATGGCAGCTTCGTATTTTTTGAACACTATCGCAAAGGTTGTGATAACAACAGCATCCATTATAAGGATAATTGTGCCCATGTTTATGTGCTGTCTTTTAGCTCTTATGAGCTTAGCCGCTATGTCAACTCCGCCCGTTGTGGCGCCTGTTAGGTAGATAAGCCCCATGCCGACTCCCATAAAAAGTCCGCCGTAGATACTTGCCAAAAGATAGTTGCTTGTGAGATTTATCGGCAGGGTTGCTATAAAGTCTACCAGCATAGATGAAAGAGTCATGGCGGCTCCCGAGCCAATCAGCACCTTTAAGCCGAAATGCCGCCACGCAATAATAAAAAGCGGGATATTAAGTGCCACTATAAGCATGCCGACGGGTATTTGGGTCAGGTAGTTTATAATCATGGCAACGCCTGTAACGCCGCCTGTTATTATGTCGTTTCTGTAGAAAAATATCTGAAATCCGGCAGCGTATAGGGCTGAGCCTATCGCTATTAAGACTACATCTTTGAGTGTTTCTCTAATGAATTTTTTTGACATAATATTCCCCGTTTTCCAAATATAAGTTGTTTCAAAACTGCATCAGTCGAGCATCGAGAGCTGTTTTTCGCCTCTGTCGTCTTCTGTGAGAATGGCGCCTCGGGCAGGCAGACTGCGTGCTCTGTATCTTGCCTGGTTTTTGATTGCAGTTTCCGTGAGCAGGTAGGCGCCTTTTAGTCTGTGCTTTGCCTTGATGCTCATTACATTAACACCCTGAGTAGTTCTCGATACCTTCGGCGCTAATAGCGCGCTGTTTATTATAAGCGCTCGCTCCTCTGAGGATATCATTGCAAACTGCATTTCCTCGGTGAGCTTCATGACTTTTATCAGGCGGCTTTTATCTGAATATGCGTTCATGAGCTTTCGCCTGTTGTTCTTGGTTTCGTAGGCTACTGCGCCGAATCTCGCCACCTTGCCGTTTTCATAGAACAGCAAGAGATCTCCGCTGTAATCTGTTATATAGATTACCTGCAATACAGACTCGCCCTCGTCCATCTCCAGCTCTGAAGGCAGGTATGTGCCGAGCAGAGATGCCTTTGTTTCCTCAATTTCCGAGAGCTTAAGCTTATATACCTGCTGTTTATCAGAAAACACCAGAAGCTCTGCCCTGTTTGTGCCCTCGCAGGAAAAGGCTAAGCTATCCCCGTCTTTATATTTTTGTTCTCCGCTCATTCTGAGTGAGAGCGGGGTTATCTTTTTTAAATAGCCCTCACGGGAGACAAAAACATGCACAGGATAGTCAGGAATTTCCTCCTGCTCGTCCTCTGCCTCGTCTTCACCGGCATAGACTATCTCTGTTTTTCTGGGGCTGCCGTGCTGCTTTATTACCTCTGTGAGCTCTTTTATTATGACATTTCTGATTTTTTTCCTGTTTTTAAGAAGGTCGGTGAGTTCAGCAATAGCGGCTCGCAGCTCGTCTAACTCTTTTGTGCGTTTTAGTATGTATTCCTTGTTTATGTTGCGCAGCTTAATTTCGGCGATATACTCAGCTTGGATTTTATCTATGCCGAAGCCCGCCATTAGGTTGGGGATAACATCCGCTTCCCGCTCGGTTTTTCTTATTATTTCGATTGCCTTGTCGATATCTAAAAGGATTTTTTCAAGACCCAATAACAGATGCAGTTTTTCCTGCTTTTTTGTTAGGTCAAAATATGTTCTGCGCTTGACGCAAGCCTCACGCCACGCTGTCCACTCATCGAAAATCTCCAAAATCCCCATTACCTTGGGGTGACCTTCTATTAAGATGTTGAAGTTGCAGAAAAAGCTGTCCATTAAGGGGGTTGCCCTAAAAAGCTTCTGCATGAGCTTATCCGGGTCTGTGCCTCTTTTTAGGTCAAGTGTGAGTTTAAGTCCGCCTAAGTCTGTTTCGTCTCGGGCATCTGAAATTTCTTTTAGCTTTCCGTTTTTGACCATGTCGGAGAGCTTGTCCATTATGACTTCTATATTGGTTGTATAGGGAATTTCATAGATTTCTATTATATTGAGCTTGCTTATGTATCTCCATTTTGCACGCAGCTTAATTGCGCCTCTGCCGGTTTCATAGACCTCATCTATTGCAGATGCGTCCATAATTACCTCGCCGCCTGTCGGAAAATCAGGGGCGGGCAGGGTGCTTTTTACATTGTGGTCCGGATCACGCAGCAGCGCAATGGCAGTTTCGCAGACCTCTGTTATGTTGAAGCTGCATATTGAGCTTGCCATTCCTACAGCAATGCCCACATTGGGCGACACTAAAATGTTGGGAAAGCTCGTAGGCAGCAAAACAGGCTCTTTCATGCTGCCGTCGTAGTTGTCTGCCATATCTACGGTGTCTTTGTCTATGTCTCCGAACACCTCTTTGCAAATCGCTGAGAGCTTTGCCTCTGTGTATCTTGATGCGGCGTATGCCATGTCTCTTGAATAGACCTTGCCGAAGTTGCCCTTTGAATCCACAAAGGGGCACAACAGTGCCTCGTAGCCCTTTGAGAGTCTGACCATTGTTTCGTATATTGATGCCTCGCCGTGGGGGTTTAGTCGCATTGTCTGCCCCACTATGTTGGCAGACTTTGTTCTTGCCCCTGTGAGCAGATTCATCTTATACATCGTGTACAGAAGCTTTCTGTGTGAGGGCTTAAAGCCGTCTATCTCCGGAATTGCCCTTGATACTATTACGCTCATTGCATAGGGCATGTAGTTAGATTCAAGCGTCTCCGTTATAGGCTGCTCTAATACCTCGCTACGTAGCCCCACAACATTATCGGGCATAGCCTCTGCTACCACCGGTTTTTCTTTTTTCTTTCGCGCCATATATTTATAATCGCTCCCGCATTTTTATTTTGATATCAGGTTTTAGTACAAATTCTAAGACACATCAGCTAAGTCTAAGTAGTTGCTGCCGTATTCGGAAATAAACTGCTTTCTGCCCGCTAAGTCGTCTCCTAAAAGCAAATCGAAGGTCTCGGCTGTTCTCTCTGCGTCAACGGGCATAACTCTAATGAGCCTTCTCGTTTCCGGGTTCATTGTTGTGAGCCACATCATGGCAGGGTCGTTTTCACCAAGTCCCTTTGAGCGGTTTATGCTCATTTTAGCTTCACCGAGCTCTCTTGTGATTTCTGCTTTCTCTGCATCGTTATATGCAAAATATGTCTTACCGCCACTAATAATCTCGTATAATGGGGATTCTGCTATATATACATAGCCCTCTTTTATTAAAGTCGGCATTAGCCTATACAGCATCGTGAGTATAAGTGTGCGAATCTGAAACCCGTCCACATCGGCGTCTGTGCAGATTATGACCTTGTTCCAGCGGAGATTATCGAGGTCGAAGTTTGATAATTGCTTTGATTTTTTGGGTCCTTCAACTCCGCAGCCCAAGACTTTTATTAAGTCTGTGATGATATCGCTTTTGAAGATGCGGGCGTAGTCTGCTTTTAGGCAGTTTAGGATTTTGCCGCGCACCGGCATTATCCCCTGGAAATCTGCATTGCGTGATAGCTTGCAGGCACCTAACGCTGAGTCGCCCTCGACTATGTATATTTCGCGCTGCCCCACATCCCGACTGCGGCAGTCTACGAACTTTGACACCCTGTTTGAAAAATCCACACTGCCTGTGAGCTTTTTTCTTATATTTCGTCTGGCTGTTTCAGCCTGCTCACGACTGCGTTTGTTTATGAGTATCTGCTCTGCAATTTTATCCGCCTGCTGCTTATGCTCTATGAAGTAAACTTCAAGCTTCTCGCGGAAAAACTCTGTCATTGCCTCCTGAATAAAGGGGTTATTTACTGCCTTTTTAGTCTGGTTTTCGTATGATGCCTGAGTTGAAAAACAGTTTGTAACCAAGACAAGGCAGTCTAAAACATCCTGAAAGCTGATTTTAGACTCGTTTTTCTGATATTTGCCGATTTTCTTGATATATGCGTCCACTGCGGAGACAAATGCAGACCTTGCCGCCTTTTCCGGGGCACCGCCGTATTGCAGCCATGAGCTGTTGTGATAATATTCTACGGCATTTACGTTATTGGAAAAGCAAAATGCAGCGGAGAGCTTTACCTTGTATTCGTCTTTGTCTGCCCTGTCGCGACCTTTACGCTCAGCTTCGATGAAATATGGGTCTGACAGCCTGTCTTCCCCCGCTATCTCCGCAACATAGTCTAAGATTCCGTTTTCGTATTTATATTCTGTTGTCTCAAACTTACCGGGGGAAACTTCGTTTTTGAATTTAAATGTAACGCCTGCGTTTACTACCGCCTGACGTCGCATAGTTTCGCGGAAAAACTCCTCGGGCACATCTATGTCTGTGAAAACCTCCAAATCCGGCTTCCATCTGATTTGTGTGCCTGTTTTTTTCCTTGTTGTGGGCTCTTCCTTGAGCTTGCCCTTTATCTTGCCCTTTTCAAACCTGAGTGTATATTGCTTGCCGTCTCTCCATACATTTACATCCATGTACTCCGAGGCATACTGAGTTGCACAGGAGCCGAGACCGTTTAGTCCCAGTGAGTACTCGTAGTCTCCTCCTGCGTTATTCATATATTTGCCGCCTGCGTAGAGCTCACAGAAAACAAGCTCCCAGTTAAATTTTTTCTCAACCGGGTTCCAGTCTACCGGGCAGCCTCTGCCGAAGTCCTCACACTCTATGCTCTTGTCTAAAAAGCGGGTGAGTGTGATTGTGTCGCCGTTGCCTGCGCGGGCTTCGTCTATTGAGTTTGACAGAATTTCGAAAACCGCATGCTGACAGCCCTCTAAGCCGTCTGACCCGAATATAACAGCCGGGCGTTTTCTGACTCTGTCTTCTCCTTTTAGTCTTGATATACTTGTGTTTCCGTAGCTCGGAGAGTTTGATTTTGACATTATTTAGGTCCCTTCCAAATACTGCCTTAATTACTATATGAGGTGGGCGACAGTATCCCAAATTACCCTATATAGTATACAGTAAAAATCTCAGCTTTGCAAGATATTTGCCCTCTATGGCAGCCTTTGCGATTTATAGTTTTTTCTGGAATTCTGCCTATTTTTGTGCTATAATTTCTTAGATACTTGTATGGAGGTATAAATAAATGCCGCAGATTACAGTGCCGATTATTCTGATTATTGTTGGCGTGCTTCTGTTTCTTCTGATGTTAAAGGTGCTCTCAAAGCCCTTAAAGCTCGTTATGAAACTCTTCTTAAATGCCTTATCCGGCTTGATTACGCTGTTTCTATTTAATATGATTGCAGGATTCTGGAATGTTTCTATTGATGTTACGCTTCTAAATGCCATTGTGGCAGGTGTGCTCGGCATCCCCGGGGTGATTTTGATTATACTTTTTAAGTAACACTGAAGCTTTTATGCAGTGATTATCTTGCATTTTTATTCTGTTTTTAACAATTGGGCAGACTTTTGCCCGATTGTTACTTTTTTGCTTTTTTGCTCTTAAATTTTAATATTTTTCATTGTATAAATATACAAATAAATCCCCTAAAGCCTGTATAAACCGAGCATTTCGTAGGTATTTTACTTTTTTTCTTTTGTTTTAATTCAATTTCCTTTACAAAGCTTCTAATAAAAGCTATACTGTTTGTGCATCAAAATTCTTTGAATGTCTATTTTTATATGCACATTTGTATTTGCTGCAAATACTATTGTGTTTTAAATCGGCAATTTGAGAACTTATTTTATACATCATAAGCACGACAGGCGGTTATTAAATGAGCACAAAGTCCTTAGTTTATATCTTAAAACGGATTGTCCTTGCTGCGCTGACAGTCTTTGTTGTCATCACCATAACATTTTTTGTTATGCATGCTGTTCCGGGCGGACCGTTTTTGAGTGAAAAGGCTGTTTCTCCCGGCGTTTTAAAGGCACTCGAAGCAAAATACGGCTTGGATAAGCCGCTGCTTACACAGTTTTTCAACTATTTAAGCGGCATTTTTACACGGCTTGACTTTGGACCTTCACTTCAGCTTCGCGGGCGTGAGGTTTTGGATATTATTGTCGGGGGAATGAAAACCTCGTTTAAGTTAGGTGTTATTGCCTCTGCATTAGCACTTATTTCCGGAATCGTGCTCGGCTCTGTTGCCGCTCTTAGGAGAAACAAGATAGCGGACAATATTATTATGGTTATTACCACCGCATTTGTATCTATGCCTTCTTTTATAATGGGCTCATTGCTGCTTGTTTTGTTCACGATTAAATACACAGTGTTTCCCGCAAACGGCTCGACATCCGCCGGGCTTATTTTGCCGATTATTACACTTTCGCTATATCCTATGGCATATATAACAAGGCTCACCCGCTCATCTATGCTGGATGTTTTGGGTCAGGATTATATAAGGACCGCAAAGTCAAAGGGCGTGCCGAGAATTAGAATAATCTTTGGGCATGCGCTTAAAAACTCGCTTATTCCGGTAATAACATATTTTGGACCTATGTTTGCCTATATTGTTACAGGCTCACTCGTGGTTGAGCAGATTTTTGCAGTTCCCGGCATCGGCAGAGCCTTTGTGAACAGCATCACCGGTCGTGACTATCCGCTAATAATGGGCACTACGATAGTCTTGGCAAGCCTCATTGTTATCATGAATCTCGTGAGCGACATCCTGTATAAGATTGTCGACCCGAGAATCAATTTGGACTAAGGGAGGTAATAAGGTGAAAAAATCTGCTTTTTCTCTGCATGTTGATTTAGAGAGCTTTATGCCGGCGTCGGCAGAAGATAAAGAATATATGGTGCAGATGCGCCCTTCTTCCACTTTCTTCAAAGACGGTATTAAAAGGCTAAGAAGAAACAAGGTTGCAATAGTAAGCTTTTATATAGTTTTGTTTATTACATTAGCATCAATAGTGCTGCCTATGCTTTGGCCTTATTCTTATGAGAGCATGCTCGGCGTTGTGCCCGGCAAGCCTGTTGACGCAAGCTACAATAATCTTTCCCCATTTAAGTACGGCAGCACCGAGCTTCGCAAAATAGAGGCGGGCGAAAAGGTTTTCCCGCATGTTTTCGGCACAGATTCCTCGGGGCGTGACTATTTTATCCGCGTTGTATACGGAGCTAGAATTTCGCTTTCTGTCGGCTTTTTTGCAAGCATAATCGTGCTTGTAATCGGACTTACAATCGGAGCTATTTCCGGATACTTTGGCGGCAAGGTTGACCTTATTCTTATGAGAATAGTTGATATTATTTATTCTCTGCCCGATATGCTGATGATAATACTGCTTGCCTCGGTTTTGAGAGTTTCTCTTGGCCCTGCTATCGAAAACACTATTTTTGCAAAGCTCGGCAGCAATGTCATCTCACTGTTTATAGTGTTCGGTGCGCTGTATTGGGTTTCAATGTCAAGGCTGATAAGGGGTCAGATACTAAACCTGCGTGAGCAGGAATATGTTTTAGCTGCCCGCGCATCAGGCGCACGCGGACCTCGGATTATAACAAAGCACCTACTTCCCAACTGCATGAGCGTTATAATAATTTCAACTGCTCTGCAAATTCCGAGCGCTATTTTCACAGAGAGCTACCTCTCTTTCCTCGGTCTCGGTGTAAATGCACCCATGCCCTCACTCGGCTCTTTAGCCTCTGAGGCATTAAACGGGCTTACAACTTATCCATACAGGCTGGTTATTCCGGCAATAGTCATATCGCTAATCGTACTCTCGCTCAACTTATTCGGTGACGGGCTGCGTGACGCCTTTGACCCGAAGCTTAGAACTTGAGAAGGGAGAGCGTATTATGCCACTACTTACAGTTAAAGACCTGCACACCTCGTTTTTCACACCGGCAGGCGAAGTAAAGGCCGTAAACGGTGTATCTTTTAATCTTGACGCCGGAAAGGTGCTGGGAATTGTCGGCGAATCCGGCTCCGGAAAATCCGTTACCGCATATTCTGTTCTCCAGATTTTGGAGAGCAGCGGCAAAATTGTTTCCGGCTCAGTTGTGTTTGACGGGCAGGAGCTCGTTAATTCCGGCGAAAATACAATGAAAAAAATCAGGGGCAACAGGATTTCTATTATTTTCCAAGACCCCATGACCTCTTTAAATCCCACATATTCTGTTGGCAGACAGCTTATGGAGGCTATCTTACTGCACACAGATTTAAGCCGTGCTGAGGCAAAAAAGAGAGCTATTGAGATGCTTAGGCTTGTTAATGTGAATGAGCCTGAAAAGCGAATGAAGCAGTATCCCTTTGAGTTTTCAGGGGGCATGCGCCAGAGGGTTATGATTGCCATGGCACTTGCCTGCGAGCCTGATATACTGATTGCAGACGAGCCTACAACTGCACTTGATGTCACAATTCAGGCGCAGATAATAGACCTTATGCAGGATTTGCAAAAAAAGATGGGCATGGCTATTATTATGATTACTCACGATTTGGGCGTTATTGCTCAGATGTGCGATGAGGTCATTGTTATGTACGCCGGCAGCATCTGTGAGCAGGGTACGGCAGACGAGATTTTCTATAATCCCAGGCACGAATACACAAAGGGTCTTATGCGCTCAATACCGACTGTTTCAAACTCCGGTGAGAGACTGCATCCCATTGAAGGCACACCCATTGACCTGCTCAATATGCCGCAGGGATGTCCGTTTGCGCCCCGATGCGATGCAGCTATGAAAATCTGTATAGAAAAACGCTGCAAGCGCATGAGCATAAACGAGGATCACATGGCAGCCTGCTGGCTGAATGTTAAATCTGACTTGGAAGCGGGCATTATGATAAGCGAAACGGAAACAGAGCTTGTGAAGGGCGGTGTGCAGCTTGACTGATACTGCTAAGAATTTAGTTGAAGTTAAAAATCTAAAAAAATATTTCAGCATTAACACCGGCTTTTTTAAGTCAAAGCAGCTAAAAGCCGTTGACGATGTTTCGTTTTCTATTAAAAAGGGCGAGACACTCGGGCTCGTCGGTGAATCCGGCTGCGGCAAAACAACAGTCGGCAGAACGCTTATGCAGCTTTACAAGCCGACTGCAGGCAGTATTGTATATGACGGTAAGCAGATAAAAACGCCCTCTGATATATCAGAGTTTCGCAAAAAGGCGGCTATAGTATTTCAGGACCCCTATTCCTCGCTAAATCCCCGTATGACGGTTTCGGATATTATCGGTGAGCCGCTCGATATTCACAAGGCATACGAGAATAAGCAGGAGCGCAGAGAGCGAATACTCTCGCTCATGCAAAAGGTCGGCTTAAACAGTGAGCATGCTTCCAGATATGCCCATGAGTTTTCCGGCGGGCAAAGGCAGAGAATAGGAATAGCAAGAGCTCTTGCCATTCGCCCGGAGTTTGTTGTGTGTGACGAGCCTGTTTCTGCACTGGATGTTTCGATTCAGGCACAGGTAATTAACATGTTTGATGAGCTTCAAAACGACATGGACCTCACATACCTGTTTATTGCACATGATATTTTAGTTGTTCGTCATATAAGCGACAGAATTGCCGTTATGTATCTCGGTAAATTAGTTGAGGTTGCAGATGCAGACGAAATTTATGAGCATCCGCTGCACCCCTACACCCGCTCGCTAATGTCATCTGTGCCTTACCCGGACCCCAAGATTGCCAGAGAAAACAAGAGAATTGTGCTCTCCGGTGATATTCCAAGCCCGTTAAATGCCCCTTCCGGCTGCCCGTTTAGAACACGCTGCCCCCACGCAGCAGAGATCTGCGCGCAGTCTATGCCTTCTCTTTCGGAGGCAGCAACAGGTCACGCTGTTGCGTGCCACAGACTAAAAGAAATATCCTAAACACTTTACTTGCACAGCTTTATTATAGGTTTTAATTTTGGGTAATTCCCGAAACTAAAATAAATTTTTAAAAAGGAGCTACACATGAAAAAGATTTTATCACTGGTTCTTGCACTTTGCATGATCCTTGCTCTTGCTGCCTGCGGCACCGCGACAACGCCCGCAGACCCCGGCAAGGCAACAGATCCCCCTGCAACCGAGGCACCCGCAGCAGTAGCCGGCGGAACACTCGCTGCCTGCATAGGCTCTGAGCCCGACACAATTGACCCGGCACTAAACTCCGCAGTTGACGGTGCTACACTCATTATCCACCTCTTCTCCGGTCTTGCTAAGTGGACGCAGGACGAGAGCGGAAAGTTTGTCTTAGTTGCTGACGCTGCTGAGGAGCTTTCTAAGGGTGTATTAAACGATGACGGCACAGTCACCTACACCTACAAGCTGCGCGAGGGCTTAAAGTGGTCCGACGGCAAGCCCGTAACCGCTGCTGACTTCGTTTTTGCTTGGAACAGAGCAGCTTCCGCTGCACTTGCTGCCGACTACGGCTACATGTTTGAGATAGTTGACGGCTACGACAAGGTTGCCGAGGCTGACGATGACGGCAAGCCTGTTAACCCCGATGCTAAGTTAAACGCCAAGGCTGTTGACGAGCGCACAATTGAAGTTACAATTTCTAACCAGGTTTTCTACTGGGATGAGCTTTTGGCATTCCCGGTGTACTTCCCCGTCCGCGAAGATGTTGTTGCTGACGAGAAGTGGGCAACAGACCCCAAGACCTATGTCTCCAACGGACCCTTCAAGATGACCGGCTGGGAGCACGACAGCTTAATCACACTCGAGAAGAACGAAAACTATGTTGACGCTGAAAAAATCACCGTTGACAAGCTTGAGTTCTATCTCTCCAACGACCCCAACAACATGGTCGCAAACTTTGAGAACAACACATGGCAGTTTATTGACGATGTGCCCACAAACAGCATGGACGCTCTTAAGGAAAAGTATCCCGATGAGTATCAGGTTGTCGGCCAAATCGGCACATACTATGTCTGCTGGAATGTGAACAAGGACATTCTGCCCGCAAACACAACACTTAAGGGCGAAGAGGCAGAGGCTGCAAGAGCCGAGATTCGCAATGCCCTTTCACTTATTATTGACCGTAACTACATCGTAAAAGAGATTGGTAAAGCAGGTCAGGTTCCCGCTCCCTCCTTTGTTGCAATGGGCATGAAAAACCCCGACGGCACTGAGTTCTATCAGACCGCCGGAAGCAACAAGGACTTTGACGGCTACTACAATGTGGCAGTTGAGGCCTTTGAGAAGAACTATGAGTCCGCTATTGAGACACTCAAAAAGTACTACAGCTTTGATGAAGCTGCAAAGAAGTTCACAGACTTCCCGACAATGACATATCTCTACAACACAAGCCCCGGTCACGCTGCAATCGGTGAATATATCCAGAGCGCATTTGCAGCTATCGGCATCACAATGAACCTGGAGAACCAGGAGTGGAACACCTTCCTTAACACACGTAAGAAGGGCGAGTACACACTTGCCCGTAACGGCTGGGTTGCAGACTACACAGACCCCATCTGCTTCCTTGATATGTGGACCTCCGGCTCCGGCAACAACGATGTTCAGTTCGGTAAGGACGCACATAAAGACCTTGCAATGTATGACCTCGATTTATCTGAGCTTGGCTTTGATGATGTCAAGGTAAAGGGCGGCACTTGGGCCGAGACCTATGATGTGCTTATAGCCAAAATCAAGGCTTGCACAGACACAGAGCTTCGCTTTAAGCTCATGCACATTGCAGAGGATATGCTGATGAGCACCGGTGCAATCACACCGATTTACTACTACACAGATACCTTTATGATAAACAAGAATGTTCAGGGCTTCTTTGCTAACCCCCTGGGCTACAAGTACTTCATGTACTGCAAAATGGCAGGCTAAACACATATTAGCCTAAACATTAGTTCACGCTAAAGTTTGGCGGGTGCAGATTTTCTGCACCCGCTTTTCTTTTGTACAAA
>JAAZCZ010000105.1 GCA_012513005.1 Oscillospiraceae bacterium
ACCCATGACTTCTTTGGATTTCATATTGGGCTACACTTTGCCATTGTTCGTCATGGCATTGGCGCAAGCCGCAATCACGTTGTTTGCTTCCTGTTTTGCTGGGCTTAAACTTACCGTTAATCTCCTGCCTGCGATTCTCGTGACAGCACTCAGCTCGCTTTTATTTGTGGGTTTTGGCTTGTTGTTCGGCAGTTTGATGAATGAAAAGGCGGTCGGCGGCATCTGCGGCGCAGCGCTGACGAACGTCGCAGGATGGTTGTCTGGGGTATTCATTCCACTTGATTTAATCGGTGGTACTTTCAAAAATGTGGCTGACATTTTACCTTTTTATCATAGCGTGCAGGCAATCAAGGCAACTTTGAGCGGTGATTTTGCCGAGTTAATGCCGCATTTCGGCATTGTATTGGCTTACACAGTTGTTGTTTTTGTACTTGCGGTAATCGCTTTTCAACGTAAAATGAATGGCAATAACGTGTAGAACTCCCGTGCGGATATATGAACTAATAACAATACAAACGCTGAGTCGCTAAAAATATGAGGTCAGATCAATTGGCGAGCTGTTTTCCTTGGTAATCTTGATATGGTAATGTTAAGCTGTGACTTCCGAGCCGTTCTTGAACCTGAATGTCATTATGCCGTCACGGTAGACCGTCACTTGGTCGATTACGGCAAGCCACAGTTTTTCGTCAAACTCAGCTATGGCAAGCGGTCGGCTCTCAATGTCTTTGATGAAGCCTTCGATGATTTTGCCCTTGCCCGCATATTCGGCGCGCAGAGAGTCAACAACCCACTTAACGGCTATTTTTGTTGCGCCGTAGATTCCGACACCGGGTCCGTAGCGTTTTGCGGCAGTTGATGCGAAGTTCACAATGTGGCCGATTCTTCCGCCCTGCTCAACCATTGCAACTATCGCTGCGTGTGTGACGTTTACAGCTCCCTTGAAGTTTACATCAATGCACTTTGTCCATTTTTTGATGTCGTAGTCGCCGAACTTGCCGAGAGGCATAATTCCTGCGCAGTTTACAACACCGTCAATCCTGCCGAACTTTTCCTTGGTAAAACGCATAAGCTCGATTGTATCCTCTTCCTTGGATACGTCTGTCAGGCAATAAGCTGCCTTTGCTCCGGTTGCTTCAAGCTGTTTAACAGCCTCTTCAGCATGGTCCTTGTTTGTGTTGGCAATTACAATATTGCCTCCCAGTTCCGCGAGTTGGAGAGCTGTTTGGAAACCCAATCCCACAGCGCCTCCGGTGACTATGAAAGTTCTTCCTTCAATGTAGTTCATGTTTTTTCTCCTTTTCTAAAAATATTTTCTGCAAAATTATCAGGTCCAAATGGCAAAAAGCCATCGTCTTAACCGCATAATATAATATGAGTAATATTCTGTCGCTTCACTTTGTTGTGCTTTAGTGCACAAAGTACACAAATTTTGATTTTCGTGTCATTAATTTATTGGCTGTTATGCACTGAATTTTCCAATTTGTAAGTGTACAATAAATTGACATTTGATTAATCACTGTGATAATATCAATATAATAGAAGTTCCCGCATAAAAACTGTGCAGAAAACCCGTTTTAGACGAGATTTTTGCTCAAAAGGAGGGGAAATTATACTTAAAACAGATCAAACAAAGCTCGCTTTGGTGGTCTCCTTGCTCGACTGTCTGCTCAAAAAAGAGTACACAGAGATAACTGCACAGGAGATATACACCGGTGCGAACATAAGTAAGCGCACATTTTATAATTATTTTAGGGACAAGTATGATCTTTTGCCCTGGTTTTGGCGTTTCAGGTTGAACAAGTATTTTTACCGCACCCTGCCCGAGTATTATCTGCAGCAGCTATATATTATTAAGCAGTACCCGACACAGTTCCAAAGGGCATTTGATTATCACGGGCAAAACAACTTTGTTGACTACGCTGTTGTGAATACTATCGAAAAATACCGCCTGCACGTTTCTAAGACTATTTATGAAAAATACCCCGAGCATATTGTGGAAAGCGCACTTTTGTATTCGGCAAGGGCATCTGTCGGAGGCACTGTTGTATTCAGCAGAACAAAAGAGGATTTAGACGCTCTAATCAGCAACGCAGAGCAAAACCCCGATGTTCCTCTGCGTCTTTATGCCATTAGCATTTTTTCTGATTACCTCTCCTTTGAGCCATACCCGAGCGGTATGCATCTTTGAGTTATTAATTTGCGAAAAGCAAAACAGCAAGGCAATTTGCCCTGCTGTTTTTTTGATGATATTAATGTTTTTTATTTTGCCTTGTAGATAGCAATTTTGTCTTCCGGTGAGTCGTAGACCTTGTTAAACAGAGAGTCAAAATCGGATTTTTGCAGCGGAGTGTCAAACAGTATGTCTCTGTATAAAATATAATCTGCTCCGTATTTTTCTATGACATCTAAGTTCTCTGCAGGAGACATATAAAACCGCTTTAAGTCATCTTCCCGCCCCTTTATATCAAAGCCGTGGTTGGTGAGAAAAAACGAGTTTCCGCAAACTATTTTCCTCCCGCTAAGAGACGAGATCGGATTGACTTCGCCCGTTCCGGAAATGAACAGGCTGTCCTTATCGGTGTTTTGAACTGCCCACTCAGCTACCTTTACATCTCCACTTGAAAACAGTATATAGTCGCTTTTTATTTCTCTTAGTATCGAAAGCCCGCCCGAAAGGAAAAACACAACGCAGACAAATACGGCAATGACCTTTTGCGATCTTAGACCCTTCATTTTGTCATAGAGCATAACCGCATACTCGGCAATCGGTATGCAGCACAGGGCATACCAAACATAAAATAGCTTGTTGTTGTCGTATTCGTTGGGCTGAAATATAATAAACTCTGCCGGCAGAAATATCATAAACGCCCCTAAATATATAAAGCGATGAGTGGGATTTTTTTCAAAGAGCGAGAAAATCAGCAGCAAAAACGGAAGACCTATGTTTTTAATGTAAAACCAAAGGTAGTAGTCCTTTGTTCCGCATTGGCCGTTTACCCAGTTAAAGCTAAGCTTAATAAAGCTGCCGTCAACTGCTGCCTGCCCGAATGTGAAAAACATAAGCTGAGGCAGAGAGATTAGTGCTGCGATGCCGGCATAAATGAGCCAATATTTTGATAGTTTTCGGTTTTTTACTATGTCCCAAATCATCCAGCCAAAGCTTATAAGAGCGAGAGCTAAATATGAGTGAGTGTGAATAAGAGGCAATAATCCAGCCATTATACCGAGCAGGACAAACTGTCTTGCCGTTTTTTCATCTGTAAGTCCGTCATAAAGCAGATAAATGCAGGGCAAAAGCACACACCAGCCGGCTAAAAATGTTCTCTGCGGAATTAGTATATCCGCTATTATATTGCTCCAACGCAGATTATAAACTGCGTATTCCCTGTGATTTGTGGGTGTCTGATACCAGTTATTCAGAATGTTATTTAGCCTCTCTGCCCATACTCCGCTCTGCATTGCATTTGCTCCCTCGCTGCCGAGGCTTACACCTGCCATATCAAAGGCATATAAAAAGCCCAGACCGCCGTTGATAAAAAGCAGGGCAAAGGCTAATATAACTGCTCTTTTTGACTTTGAAATTCTAAGTGCTAACAGCACATAGCCCGTAAGCACAAGACCCATCATAAGCGTTCCCGGCAAAATTAGTGCAAGCTGAATGGAGCTGCCGAAGATAAGCAGCCCTGTCGAGAGGCTGTTAACCAAAAACGGATACGAAAGTCGGGCGCCGGGGAAAATGTTATATTCTGCCGGAAGCTTGGCATCAACGAGTGATGTTATCATGCCGACATGCATTTGCAGGTCTGCAAAGGTCGACTGACCCACATGTAAGGCTCCTTGAGCGGGTCTTAAATTATGCGTATACTGCAAGTAAAGACCCAGTATTGTAAGCGGAAGTGCCGTTATTAATAAAACTTTGACTGCCCTTTTATCCTCTTCTCCATATACTTTGGGGCTTTTTTTATCTCGCAGCAGGTAGCAAATGCCCAATATGATAATCAAAAGCAGCAGGGCAGCAAGATGCCCGACAAGTGAAAATGCAAGGAGAAAGGCAAGTGCGGCAGGCAGGCACATGCAGAGTATAAGCCCTAAGCTAAGCCCGAGCCAAACCCTGACCACAAGATTTTTTGCAGGCAGAATGAATCTGACTATTAGTACCCCGCATATTAAGTATATTAAGAGATAAAGAGCTGCTGCCATGTTTCCTCCAACCTCGCAGTGTATCAGAATATATTAGTTAAACTACCACAATTGCCGCTAAAAATCAAAGTCGGATTGCTCTTATCCGGCTGAGGAAAGCCTTTTTTTACTTCTTATATTAAGTTGACAACGGCAGTAATCTATCTCATAATGATATGTAATAATTTCAGCAATACTCGGGGGATGTTTTCGCAAGTAATTTCGACATTATTTAGCTTTTTTTATATTTAGGAGTGTGAAAAATGAAAAAGACCCTGCTACCCTTGCTTCTTTGCCTTTTTCTCTTGTTATCTGCCTGCGGTAAGAAGCCGACAGCAGAAAGTGCTGATACTCCCGCGCCTTCGGAGCAGTCTCCCGAGGCTAAAAAAGACTTTATTACAGCAGAGCCCGACACATATGAGTGGCCGGCTGCTGCTAAGGAAAAGGAATTTCAGTTTAATGAAGAAACCGGGACGATAGAAAAATACTTCGGCAATGACAAGGTTGTTGTTATTCCGGATAAGATTAATTCTGTGCCGGTTTTGGCAATTGAATCAGCCTTTGACCAGAACAACACAGTAACACATGTCAAAGTCCCCGAGGGCGTTATCAGAATTGATAGGGCTTTCTACTTCTGCACAAGGCTGACACATGTTTCACTGCCCGAAAGCCTTGCATACATAGGCGCCTTCACATTTTTCTCGAATGAGTCTTTGGAAAAGCTGGTTATTCCCAAGACTGTTGTATTCATAGGCTCACATGCCTTTGATTTTTGCAACTCTCTTTCTAAAATCACCTTCTTAGGCGAAACTCCCTGCATAGACGGCAAGGTTATGGAGGGTTTAGATAAGAACGAGATTCAGATCCTGGTTGCCGACGAGGAGCAGGAGAAAATATCCGAGGCTCTGGGGCGTGCTTGTATTGCCAAGGGCGCTGTTAACCTTGTTGACAGAGTGCCCACAGACAGCGACTTTGATTTTGATGCTGCAAGCGGAACTATTAAAGCCTATAAGGGCAATATGACCGCCGTTTCGCTGCCTTCTGAAATTGGTGGCAAGGCAGTTACCGCAATCGGCGAGGGCGCTTTTGCTACAGAGTTTGGAAAATCAAGACTATTCCGTATTGATATTCCCGGCAGTGTAAAGAGCATCGGAGAAAAGTCATTTAAAGGCAACACGCTTTTATCTGTGGTGAATTTCTCCGAGGGTTTAGAGAGCATTGAAAAAGAAGCATTTATATATACAGGCATCTGCAAATTCTCTCTGCCTAAGACCGTTAAAAATCTGGGTGAGTCTGCGTTTTCCGGAATCCCTGCAGAGGATATCGAAATCCCCGAGGGTGTTGCTGTGCTTCCCGAAAATCTCTTTAATTCTTCAAAGGTAGTAAACCTGACTATCCCCGCAAGTGTAACTGAAATTAAAGACGGTGCTTTAGCTAATTGCAGCAGCTTAGACTACTTGGTATTCGGCGGCAAAGCTCTTCCTCAAATGACCTTGGCAACATTTTATGTTAAACCTGAGTATGCGAAAACTAGTCCCCTGCCCATATCCGATATAGATATAGCCTGGGATGCAAGTCGCGAGGAAGCGAAGGCTGCAACACAGACATTCTTGGATTTTGAATTTAAAGCAGACAGCTTTTATGTGTGGAGGTCAAACAGACCCGACGTGGCTTCTTTCCCCACTGCCGATGATAAGCTGAGCTTCGACAGCACTTCAAAACTGGTAACTGCTTTTGAGGGCAAGAGCACAGAAATGACCATGTACTATAACTTTACAGACTCTAACGGCCAAAAACAGAACATAGTCGGGCTTTCTGATAATGTCTTTGCCGGCAGCAATATAAGCAAGTTTTATGTGCCGCACTCAGATAAGTTTACGACAATCGGAAACGGCGCCTTCTCCGGCAGTAAGCTTTCTTATATTGACCTCTTTGACTCTGTTGAAAACATTGGAGCCGCCGCATTTAAGGACTGCACAGAGCTAAAAGATATAGTTATTCCCGCATCAGTTGCCCAAATCGGCAGCGATGCCTTTGCAGGCTGCACGAAGCTTGAGAGTGTAAAGTTTTTAGGCGCAGAGGTTAATATTGGCGCCGGAGCCTTCTCTTCCTGCCCTGCGCTAAAGCAGCTTGTATTGCCCGAGAGAACAACCGTTGAGGGAGCTTTAACAGATAATCCCGCAATAATCAAAGTTGCAGATGCAGCTACTGATGAAGAAGTAGCTTATCTGAGACAGACCATGGCTCTGCCCTGGTATCTCACTAAGCTGCGTGTCAGCGATGAAGCTTCCTTTGTGACAATGAGCGAAAAAGCGTCTCCTGAAGCTGACTTTGAGTTTAATGCTGAAAAAGGCATGGTTATGAAATACACGGGCGATGACGAGACTGTTGTCATTCCGAAAGAAATCGGCGGTATTAAAGTTGTTAGCTTAGGAGATTATCTCTTTGCAAGCCACGATAGAAACGCAAAAAAGGTGATAATTCCTGAAACTGTCACCGCAATCGGCAATTTTGCATTCTCGCAAACCATGATAATTGAAAGTATCATTTGCTACGGACCGATTGAAGAAGTCGGTAACGCTGCCTTTGAAAACTGCAAGAATCTATCTGAAATTAAGTTTGTAAACGGCATAAAAGCTTTGGGCGACAGGTGCTTTAGCTTCTGCGAAAACTTAAAGAGCTTTGACTTGGGTGAACATCTTGAGGAAATCCCACAAGGTGCCTTCCAGCGCTGCGGTTTTAGCGGTGCTCTTAGCGTTGATGTGCCGATAATCGGAGGCAGAGCCTTTGCACAAAATGCAGCAGTTACCGAGCTGCATTTGGGCAGCAGGATTGAAAAGGTTGATGTGGGGGCATTCCAGGGAATGTCAGCTTTAACAAAAGTCTATGTCACGGATGCAAATCCTGCAATTTTCGAAAACTTCACCTCGAAGTTTGACAAAAACCCCAAGCTAAAAATAATACTCCCGGCAGAGGCTGCCGACGCCGAGGTTCAGGCAATTTCAATCATGCTGACTGCCTTAGGTCTGCCGGCAGACGAAATGGTGAGCCGCGGATAGAAGCAGAAACTAAAATAACTGCGGTGCTGCAAATTATATGCAGCACCGCTTTTTGATATTTAAATCAATATAAAATGCACGGAGCAAAAGCTCCGTGCATAGTTTTGTGCTTAATGTAATCTGCTAGATCTTCATGCAGACATCCCATGCGCGCCAAATGGCTGTACGCAGGTTGCCGATTGCAACGCAGTCACCGACTGTGGAGACCTTGAAGCTGTTCTTTGCAACAGGTGTCGGTACGAAACCGATTGCATTGACAACATCGTCGCACTCAAGCTCAAATGTCTTGCCGTCCTTGCCCTTGCATGTGACCTTCTTATCACCAATCTCGGTAATGGTTGTTTCGAGATAGATGGGAACCTTGTGATAGCGCAGTGCATCACGGAGGAAGGAGGTGTTTGCAAGAGATACGTTCTGTGCTGCAATCAGGTCTGCTGCAAACTCGACTATTGTCGGATGCTTGCCCTGGAGAACCAGATCGTATGCAGCCTCGCAGCCGGACTGGCCGCCGCCGAAGATGATAACCTTGTCACCGACGGGCTTCTGCTCATAAAGAAGCTCTGTGAGTGTGAGGGTCTTTGCAAATCCGGGAATCGGAAGCATTCTGGGAACAGAGCCGGTTGCGACTATGATATGGTCGACACCGCGGAGAACTCCCACATCGTTGACTTCTGTGTTGAAGTGAATCTCGATGTTCTGCTTCTTGACTTCCTTTCTGTACCACTCTAAGAGCTCCTTGTCGTGCTCCTTGAAGGACATTGAGGATGCTGTGTTGAACATACCGCCGACCATGTCTGTCTTTTCGTATACAACCGGGGAGTGGCCGCGTCTTTTTAGTACGAGTGCGCACTCAAGTCCGCCGATACCGGCGCCGATAATCGCGACCTTCTTGGGTTTCTTTGTCGGCACGATTTTGTATTTATTGGTCTGCATGGTGGGAGGAGTCAGAGCGCAGCGTGCAAGGTGCAGGGAGTCGCCCAGGCTCTGGATGTTCGAGGTGCCCTTATACTTTGCAAAGTTGAAGCAGCCGTTGTGGCAGCGGATGCAGGGCTTAATCTCGTCTTCTCTGCCCTCTCTGATTTTGATAATCCACTCGGGGTCAACGAGGTTCTGACGCGCTATGGCAACTGCGTCCAACTTGCCCTCTGCAATAACCTCGGCAGCACGGACGGGGTCCATTCTACCGGCGCAGACACAGGGCTTGTCTGTGAACTTCTTGATGTGCATGACATCATCGAGGTTGCAGTTGTCCGGCATGTACTGGGGCGGATGTGCCCAATACCATGCGTCGTAGGTTCCGTTGTCGCAGTTGAACATGTCGTATCCGGCGTCTCCGAGATACTTGACAGCTCTTTCAGACTCGGGCATGTCACGGCCGAACTCAACGAATTCCTCGCCGGGGATTGCGCCGTCGCAGAAGCCCTTGGTCTTGGAAACCACTGAGTAGCGCAGAGATACAGGGAAGTTCTTGCCGCACTGCTTTTTGATTTCCTGAACGATTTCAACCGGGAAGCGGTATCTGTTCTCGAATGAGCCGCCGTACTGGTCGGTACGGAAGTTCATGTTTGCAATTGTGAACTGGTCAAGCAGGTAACCCTCGTGGACTGCGTGGATTTCAACGCCGTCAATTCCGGCATCCATGAGCATCTTTGAGGTGAGACCAAAGGCCTTAACCTGTTCCTGAATTTCTTCTACTGTCATTGCACGGGAATAGGTGTCCTCTGCCCAACGGTTAGGAGTCTCGGATGCCGATGCGCAGCAGTAATCGATATCGATTACGGGCTTTGCGAGCATTCCGAAGGCCTTGTTCTTGAGCATTGCGACCATTATGCCGTTAATTGCCATCGAACGCCCAAAGCCGGCTGCCAGCTGAATAAACAGCTTTGCGCCTGTTTTGTGGAACTCCTTCATGTACTCCTCAAGCTCAACGAACATTCTCTTGTTCTGATAGAGCCATCTCTTGCCCATTGTGTCACGGACACACTGCATGCCGGGGAGAATAAGGCCAACACCGTTTCTTGCCTTTTCCAGCAAAAACTTCGAGGCCTCCTTGTCAAAATGGCATGGCTCGAGCCAGCCGAACAGAGAGGTGCCGCCCATGGAACTCATGACTATGCGGTTTTTGATTTCCATGTCACATACTTTCCACGGAGTAAACAGTGCATTGTACTTTTCTTTCACGTGATACATCCCTTTCCTTTTCTTCCTTATTTAAAAGCGATGACCTGCCCGCAAGGGCAGCCGACATCGACCTCTTACAGAGTAATGCTTATGATAAAATGAAAAATGATAAACTCAGTAATCTGAGCTATTATTCCGATAAAACTGCATGTTTTAGGACTTTCCGACAAAAAACGCCGAATTACCTTTACTGTTTATTAACTATATCAAAGATGCGCCGAGATTGCAATTA
>JAAZCZ010000019.1 GCA_012513005.1 Oscillospiraceae bacterium
CGTCGGCTCAACCTACACAAAGGCAGTAATAATTGACGAGACCGGCAAAATAGTAGCACACACCACAATGATGAGCAAGATCAATGCAGAGCAGAGCGCCAAGATGGCAATGGAAGAAGTTTGCGGCCAGGTACCCGGACTTAAGAGTTCCAAGGATCTTGCATATCTGATCGGAACAGGCTACGGCCGTAACAAGGTACCCTTTGCAGACGAGAACATCTCGGAGATCAGCTGCCACGCCATGGGCGTACACGTCACCGACCCGAGTGTCCGCGCAATCATCGATATCGGCGGGCAGGACGTAAAGGGCATCAGCATAGACAACGACGGCACAGTAAAGAACTTTGCAATGAACGACAAGTGCTCAGCCGGAACAGGCCGTTTCTTTGAAGCAATGGCCAGAAGCTTTGAGATGAGCCTTAGCGATTTCAGCAAGCTGTCTTTATCAGCAAAGAACGTAATTCCTATAACAGCACAGTGCACAGTATTCGCAGAGAGCGAAGTCATCACCTTAGTCGGTGAAGGCAAGCCGATGGACGAGATAGCAGCCGGTATCCAGATGTCCGTTGCAAAGCGTTGCTTTGTCATGGCAAAGAAAGCCGGAGCAGTCGACAGCATCACCCTAACCGGCGGATGCGCAAAGAACGACGGACTTAAAGCTGCCATCGAGCACGTACTTAAGCTCAAGGTAATCGAGCTCAAAACCGACCCGCAGCTGATGGGAGCACTCGGAGCAGCCGAGTATGCCCGCCAGAAGGGTATGGCAAAAGGCGCTTAAAAAATTAAATAAGCTTATATAATAAATCTTCGGATATGGGCAGACGGCTGCTTATGTCCGAAGATTTATATTAAAGTAGAAATTTAATTTTTTGACAAGTGATTAACTATTTGTTATTCTAAAAATGCCTATTAATAGCAATATGGATTAATTTATGTGCAAAAATCGACAGTTTAGTAAGGGGTATTCTAAGCGCTAATTATGCAGAGATTCATGTTAGTTTAGGGGGGCAACAAATGAATAATAGCGTTAAAAAGTTATTCCGTGATTTTTGGTACGGGAAGCCGCACAAAGAGCGTCGTCTGGGGGATTTGTACTTAGATATGACAGGCCTGTATAAGCACCGTGAATGGCGTGGTGTAAAAGACACCATGTATTATTTCCATATGATTTGGCTCTATAATTATGCGTATTTGGTCATCGATGTTATGAAATTCGGTGGCCTTATTAATTTTTTCAGGGGTACTTGGCGTTACAGATGGGTTGGGGAAACTTATCTGACTGTTATGCACTGGTTCGACAGAGGCTTAGAGGGCATGAGAGGCGAGGCATTAAGGGCATCTGCTTGGCATTACCGGGCCTTGACAAATGAAACAATAAGGCAATTCATGAGAATGTTTTCAGCGGATACAAAGCTCAGAAACGGAAAAAAGAATAAGCTTTACCACAAAACAATTTCGCACGATGAAACTGTCTGTGGAGCTATATTCTATCCTTGGCGAGATAAGTTAGACCATGTCGCTTTGCAAATGATTCCATACTTTGTAACTTGTCATGTTAACTCAAAAACAGTTCTAAACTACATAGACGCAGTTCAGTCAATCGGACTACCGGCAGATCCTTGCCCTATGTGTCAGGCAGAAGTCGGTATATTTGTGCTTGACGACTATCCCGATTATTCACCTGCATACATTGCCTCAAATGAGGCTTGCGATGCATCGGTCGGTACTTCTATACTGCATGATTGGTTTATGAACAAGCCGTTTTTTTCAATGCCTCAGCCAATGCAGTTTGATGACCCGCTTGTTCATAAGCACACGATAGCTGAAATAGAAGAGGCTTGGAAGTTTATTGAGGAGCATATGGGCGTTGCTTTTGATTGGGAACAATATGTTAAGTATACTGAAAAATATAATAAGCTGACTGAGTTTGAAAGAGAAAAATGGGATGTTGCTGCAAACACCCCCTATTATCCTGTTAACAGTGTTGCTCAAGCACTCTACAGAATCTATTATTCACAGGACGGCTACAGAGATATTTGGGCACAAACAGACGAAAAAGTGCGTAAAATAATGAACCGCTGTGTTGAAAATAAAATAAACTCATTCCCGGAAACAAGGCACAGACTCTTAGCATGGAGCTGCGGTCCGCTATTTTATTCTTACTGGATTACTTGGGCATATAACTGTTGGGGACTTAATATTATTATGAACATGGACTCACTAATGTTTGATATTGTGCTCAGAACAGACACATACGAAAATGCGCTTGAAGATCTTGCAACTTTCCATGAATGGGCACCAATGAGAAGAATGGCTGTTGGGGGATATAAGCACATTTTTGAAATTTGGGATAACATAGAAAGATTCAATTGCGATATGGTTGTAATGTATGACCAGGTAGCATGTAAAGGAATGCAGGGGATACACGGCATGTTTGAAGACGAGTTTAGGCAGAGAAATATTCATGCAATTTGGATGCCGCATGCTCTGCCGGAATCAAGAACAGTAACAAGGGCGGAAATCAGAAGCATTGTAAATGATTATATGTTTACTGTAATGAGAGAAGAACCGCTGGATCCTTCGTTGCTAGAATTTGACGACTCACTCGGTTGGTAAAGCAAACTTTATAATGCAATAATAAATTTCCACAGTAAGCAGCAAAAACGTCGGCAGTTTAGCCGACGTTTTTGCAATATTATGTTTTATACTAATTATTATTTATCAAACCTAATGTCAAAGCCACTTGCTCGCAGCGCCGCATGAACCTTAGGAACATCGGCATTATACATTGCAGTTCTTAAATCATCAGGAAGAGCAAAGCGGGAATATGTTCTTAAGAAAGCCTCAAGATTTTTTTTATCTTTTGGACCTAATTTCTTTATAAACAGCAAAATGCATGATATAAATCCGACTGCAAAGCTTACTTGTAGATAAAGAGGAGCAAATCTAATAACTACAAAGCTTATTCCGGCAACAATAAAAAACCATATTATTACAGAAATGTTGTTTAGATGTCGAGCAGCCTTTGCATAAAACACCGATTCACCTGTAGGCTTTAGCTTGCTGATTAGCGGATAACCGACAGTAAAGTTAAAAACCAATTGCCTCACACAGATATAAAAGAATATCCAACCTGCAAGAGCCATTAGTGCTGCATAGAGTATTTTCATTTCCATTTTTATTACCCCCCTCGGATACGGATATTTTAACATGTTAACTAACAATATTCAACGAGTCAAAAAATAATAAAAAATCTAATACTTAGATAATTATTTCTAAAAACAAAAAAAGTTGCAAAAATTGCTGACTATGATTAATAATGCGCTTTTTTACTGCTAAATACACATCAAATCATTGTAAAAAAACAAAACATTTGCAATTATTGTGAGTGTATTTAGGAGCATTTTATGTTATGATAGAATGCGTAAAATTATGAATAGCATATACGATGCTTTATCTGTAAACATTCTTATGCTATACTAATTCACCGATAACAAATTACGGAGGAAAAATCATGCCGGAGAACTATATTTCCAGTCAAAGTGAAAAAGGAACAATAAACATTTCTGAAGAGGTTGTTGTTTCAATGGTGAGGGCAGCAATAAATGAAATTGATGGTGTAGCCACACTAACTAACAACACGGGTGTTGAGCTTGCTGAACTCTTAGGAATCAAATCACCGTCTAAATGCGTAAAAGTCCAGATTGAAAACGGTATCATGAATATTGACACAATAATAATGGTGCGCTACGGAATGAATGTTGTAAACGTTGCAAATCAGGTTCAGGAAAGTGTTACTAATGCGGTTGAGTCTATGACCGGCATGGGAACACCTGTTGTAAATGTTCATGTTTCCGGAGTTGCCTTCGACAAGTAAAAAGGAGCTTTTACCGATTCTTTAAATTTTTAAGATCTCATACAAGATTAAGGATGTGCATAAAGGTGGAACAGAGTAGCGTCTCCAGAACAGCTGCCAGAGAACTGGCGTTTAGTTTAATATATATGACTTCGGTGAGCGAAAGTGATCCCGACAGCATCCTTGAATCATTCTTTGAGGATGAATACTATGAGACTCTATCTGAGGAGTTAAGGCTTTGTGTAAAAAAACCGGATAGTATTCAGCTTGAATATATTAAAAGCTTAGTTAGTTTATGCTTTATAAACCTAGAGACTATTGATGAGCATATTCGCAATAACAGTGGCACTTGGAAACCTGAGCGAATTTCTAAGACAGCGCTTGCAATACTTAGAATGTGCATTGCAGAAATGCTCTATATGGAAGACGTGCCTGTTTCAGCAGCAATAAACGAAGCTGTTGAAATAGCGAAAAGCTATGAAAACAAGGAAACAGTTTCATTTATTAACGGTGTTTTAGGCTCGGTTGCAAAGGAGATTAAGGCATCTGAGGCAGAGGAAACATTAGTGACTGATGACGGAGAGCATATATAATGCAAAGCAGGATTCTCACAGTCTCGGAAGTCAGCAGTGTCATTAAAGCCCTAATTGATGAAGACGGTCTGTTATCTAACATTGCTGTTTGCGGGGAACTTTCAAACTACAAGGTTTATCCCTCCGGGCATCACTATTTTACTTTAAAAGACGCCCAAAGCAGTCTTAAGTGCGTAATGTTCAAAACATATGCGCAGAAGCTCCGCTATAAGCCTGAGAGCGGCATGAAAGTCACTGCCAAGGGCAGTGTGTCAGTGTATCAAAGAGACGGAGTTTATCAGCTCTATTGTGAGGCTTTGCTGCCTGAAGGCGCGGGAGAGCTTCAATTGGCATTTGAGCAGCTAAAGAAGAAGCTCAGCTCAGAAGGGCTTTTCGACCGAGAGCATAAAAAGCCTATTCCTTTATTTCCGTCTAAGATTGCTGTAATTACTTCATCTGCCGGGGCAGCAGTTCGAGATATTATAAGAGTGCTGGGTGAGCGCTGGCCACTTGCAAAAATTATAGTTTTGCCTGTCAGAGTTCAAGGCGCAGAAGCGCCACCTGAGATTACATCCGCAATAGAGTATGCAAACAGGCATTCATTAGCAGATGTGATTATTGTCGGCAGGGGCGGTGGCTCTATAGAAGATTTGTGGGCATTTAACGACGAGCTGGTAGCTCGTGCGATTTTCAGCAGCAAAATACCAACTATATCAGCAGTAGGTCATGAGCCGGATTTTACTATAGCAGACTTTGCTGCAGATCTAAGGGCAGCGACACCCTCTAACGCTGCTGAGTTGGTCAGCCCGGATAAGGCTGATCTTATGTTTAAACTAAAAAGTAGCGGCAAAAGACTTAGCAGTGAGTCGTTAAAGCTTATAAACATGCATAGAGTTAGACTTACAGAATTAAAATCCAGAAGGATTCTAGCTTCACCGACAGGATTTGTTGACGAAAAAAGACTTGAGCTGGATTCAATAAGAATGGGGCTATACTCAGGCAGTGTCAAGTATCTTGCCGGACTTAAACAAGCGTACATAGAAAAAGCGGCAATGCTCGAAGCGCTAAGCCCGCTTAAAGTGCTTGGCAGAGGATATTCTATTACATTAGGTAGCGACAATAAGGCAATTAAGGACTCAAAGGAAGTTAAGATAGGAGACAGTGTCCGCATAAAGCTAAACAGAGGTGTTTTGTGCTGTACTGTTCATTATAGGGAGGAATACGATGGCAAAGGAAATTAGCTTTGAAGCGGCAATGTCTAGGCTTGAGGAGATAGTAAAAAGTTTAGATAACGGGGAAACATCTCTGTCTGAGTCGTTGGCTCTTTTTGATGAAGGCTCTAAACTAATCGAGTTCTGCGAAAATAAATTGAATGAGGCAGAGCAGTTGGTTGTAAAAATTCGTGTTGGTGAAGACGAAAATCCTATTGAAGAAGTGTTTGGAGAGTAATTTTGAATAATTCTGAATTTAACGCAATAAATCAAAGCAACATAGAGATTATTAACAGTGAACTTGACGCAATACTCTCAAAATATAAGGGAAACGGATATGACGGGCTTATTGAGGCTATGGGATATAGCTTGCTTTCCGGCGGAAAAAGAATAAGACCAATTTTAGTCTTAGAATTTTGCAGAGCCTGTGGCGGGGATGTGAAACTGGCTCTTTCGGCTGCTTGTGCGGTCGAAATGCTGCATACATATTCACTTATTCACGATGATTTGCCCTGCATGGATAACGATGAACTTCGTCGTGGCATGCCTACGAATCATATAAAATTTGGGGAATCAGTAGCTGTATTAGCGGGAGACGCTCTTCAGGCGGAGGCATTTACAGCAATACTCAGCTCTTCATTGCCCACAGAAAGAAGAGCAAGGTGCTCTGAAATTTTGGCTACAGCTGCCGGTGTTAACGGAATTTGCGGAGGCCAGTACATTGATGTCATGAACGAAAATACCGATGTTGATTTAAATACAATAAAATCACTTCAAGAAAAAAAGACAGGCAGTTTAATTGCGGCAGCTTGTATGATGGGTGCAGCTGCAGCCGGAGCCGGTGAGACAGCAATTTCTAAAGCTGAGCGATTTGGCCATGCGCTTGGAGCAGCTTTTCAGATAAGAGACGATATGTTAGACGAAATCGGAACAAAAACACTCTTGGGTAAAAACGTAGGTTCAGATATAAAGTCTGACAAAGCAACATTCATGTCAATGCTGGGCGAAGAAAAGTGCAGTGAAATGGTATTATCATTAACTAATACAGCAAAAGAAGAGATCAGTGATTTTGAGAACACTGAATTTTTGTTTTTACTTGCCGACTTTTTAGTTAACAGGCATAACTAATATTGCTTATACTATTTATTCGCTGAATAATTATTCATTTATTAATTGAAATAAACTAAGTTAATCAGTATAATTATATAAAGGCTAATGTTCGGCAAAAATGAGGAAGACAATTGCAAAACAGTTTTAATATTCAAAATAAAAAATATGATGACATTAAATCTCTAAGCAAAGAAGAGCTTAGAATCCTATGTCAAGATATAAGAGAGTTTCTGGTTGAAAAGGTCTCCAAGAGCGGGGGACACTTAGCTTCAAATCTTGGCACAGTTGAAATGACTGTTGCACTTCACAGGGTTTTAAATCCTTATGTTGACAGGATTGTATTTGATGTCGGGCATCAATGCTATACGCATAAAATACTAACAGGCAGAGCAGACGGTTTTGATAAACTGCGCAAGCTTGACGGACTTTCCGGGTTTCCAAAACCCAAAGAAAGCCCTGCAGATTCGTTTATAGCAGGGCACGCATCGAGCTCTGTGTCTGTGGCTCTTGGTATGGCAAAGGCACGAACAAGGTTAAAAGAGCCTTATAATGTTGTTGCAGTTATCGGAGACGGTGCGCTGACAGGCGGACTTGCTTATGAAGGTATTGCAAATGCAGGTCTTTCCGGTGAACCAATTGTAGTTATTCTAAACGACAACGGGATGTCGATAGGTGGCAATGTCGGAAGCGTTGCACATGTTCTTTCACAAATGCGTATTAAAACGGGATACCACCGATTAAAAAAAGTATACTGGGAAACAGTCGGTAAAATCGGTCCACTCTATAGAACTTTGCACAGAGTTAAAGAAAGAGCAAAAAAGACTTTGCTGCCCGGAAATATTTTTGATGATTTAGGTTTTTATTATTTGGGACCTATTGACGGACATGATATTGAAAAGCTGGAAACTTCAATTAAATGGGCGATAGACCTAAAAAAACCGGTTCTTTTACATGTTAAAACGACAAAGGGCAAAGGATATTTGCCTGCCGAAACAAAACCTGATTTGTATCACGGAGTTGGAGCCTTTGATCCTGCAATTGGCATAACAGAGGTTAAAAAAGAAAACTTCTCAACAGTTTTTGCAGATACGCTATGTAAACTTGCTGATAATAATTCGAGAATTTGTGCTATTACTGCTGCAATGGTTGACGGAACAGGACTTTCTGAATTTGAAAAAAGGTTTCCGACGCGTTTAATTGACTCCGGCATAGCAGAAGGTCACAGTATTTCTATGGCTGCCGGTATGGCAAAACAGGGGCTTTTGCCCGTTGTTGCTATTTACTCAAGTTTTTTGCAAAGAGCATATGATATGCTCATCCAGGACATTGGCTTAAAGGCGCTTAATGTTATCCTCTGTGTTGACAGAGCCGGTTTGGTTGGAGAAGACGGCGAAACTCATAACGGCGTTTACGATGTTTGCTTTTTGAAATCTGTTCCCAATATGACTGTTTGGTCTCCGGCATCTTATGCGGAACTTCAAAATTATCTTACTACTGCTGTTAAAGATGCTAATGCACCTGTTGCCATAAGATATCCCAGAGGAGCACAGGAAGAATACGAATCTTTAAGCTCGGGCACATCCGAGATTATTAAGAACGGTAACGACATAACAATAATTACTTATGGAGTTATGACTAACGAGGCAATAAAAGCTGCCGAATTACTAAGTAAATCAGGCGTTAGGGCGGAGCTTATAAAACTAAACCGTATTTTCCCGCTCGATACAAATCTTGTTTTTGAGTCAGTAGCTAAGACCGGAAAATACATTGTTGCAGAGGATGTCTGCAATACCGGATGTGTTGGTCTTGATGTATCTCATGTACTGTCCGAAATCCCCGGAATTAAGGGCAGACTTCTTAATTTGGGTGACGGTGTAGTCAGAGAGGGCAGCGTTAGGGAACTTCGTAAACTTTGCAAATTAGACAGCGAAAGCATTGCAAAGGCTGCATTGGAGCTTTGTAATGGCTAAAAAAAGATTAGATATTCTTATACATGAGTTGGGAATGGCTGATACACTCAGCAAGGCTAAGGCAATTATTATGAGTGGTATTGCCTTTGTAGACGGTCAAAAGCTCGACAAACCCGGAACCATGATAGATGTAAACAGCAAGATAGAAGTGCGAGACAACGCTAAGAAGTATGTTTCTCGTGGTGGTTATAAGTTGGAAAAGGCACTTGAAGTGTTCGGGATAGACCCGAGCGAAAAAATCTGCATTGACTGCGGGGCATCTACCGGAGGATTTACAGATGTACTTCTCAAACGGGGAGCGAAGAGAGTCTATGCTGTTGATGTAGGATATGGTCTGCTTGATTGGAGCATAAGAAAAAGCGAAAAAGTCACAATAATGGAGAGGACAAATGTTAGGTATCTAAAACCGGAGGACTTTGA
Source organism: Oscillospiraceae bacterium (assembly GCA_012513005.1). Taxonomy (GTDB): domain Bacteria; phylum Bacillota; class Clostridia; order Oscillospirales; family Oscillospiraceae; genus Scatomorpha. The sequence goes on from JAAZCZ010000019.1 coordinate 9,140, forward strand.
ATACAGGCCTTCGATTGCAGTATTTGACCTGTCGTTTATTTCTCTTCAACTTGTTTTAAAGCCGGTTTCAGAAATTGTGAGTGATGATGCAAACTTTATTTGTCTGCTAAAACCACAATTTGAATCCGAAAAAGCAGATGTCGGATCAAACGGAATTATCAAAGATCCTCTGATTCACGAAAAAGTGCTTTATGAGTTTATTCATTTTGCAAAGTCATCCGGTTTTACTGTTAGAGGAATAACCCATTCGCCTATAACAGGAACACAAGGCAATATTGAGTTTTTAGTAAACGTAGTAAAAGGTTCCGGAACTTCTTCACTAATTGATATTAAAGCAGTGGTTGCCTGCGCACACGAGGAGTTGAGCTAAATGGCAAAATCCAAAATAGTAATAGCTACAAATCCGTTTAGGGATGATGAGCAAAAGTTTAGCCTAAATATCATTAAAGCACTCAAAGATGACGGACATTTACCCGTGCTTGTTACAGTTTTTGATGATACAAACAAAGACAACGTCATGTTTGACCTTGAAGATGCGGCAAAGGACGCAAGCTTAATTATTTCAGTCGGAGGAGACGGCACCTTTTTGCATGTCGCACGAAGAGTGTTTTCGCTCAACATTCCTGTTCTCGGCGTTAATATGGGCACCAAAGGATTTTTAGCTTCTTTAGAAGGAAATGAAATTGAGTATATACGTTTGGCAGCTAAAGGAGAATACAGAATAAGCCGAAGAATGTTAATTGATTACAGCATTATTAGGTCCTCTCTGATAATAAACTCGGCAACTGCAATAAATGATGTAGTAATTAAAAGCGATATCAGCTGCATAGGAATGTCAATTTTTTCAGACGATGCAAAAATTACGCATTTTTCGGGTGACGGTGTTATAGTTGCAACGCCTACAGGCTCAACAGCCTACTCAATGTCTGCAGGCGGACCTTTAGTTGAACCTGAGGCAAGCAACTTAATTGTAACTCCGATTTGCGCTCATGCTATGGCTAATACCTCGTTTGTACTCTCACCGCAAAGAGAGATAATAGTTCTCCCAGAGCGGCTTAACGGTCGCAGAGCTTTTTTATCTGTTGACGGGCAGGAAGGAATTTCCCTTAACCAGGGTGATAGAATAGTAATAAATAAGTCAGAGCAGGAACTTTTGATGGCGGATATGGGAATAAGAAGCTTTTACACAACTGTGTTCCGTAAGCTTTCACATTGAGAGTGGTAGGTGGAGTATGAAAAACAAAAGACAAACCGTAATTTTGAAAGTCATCTCAAGCGAGGAGATTGACACCCAATATGGGCTTTTAGAAGCGCTCTTACGCCATGGCGTCAAAAGCACACAGGCAACACTTTCCCGCGATATTAAAGAGCTTAACCTGACAAAAGAGCTAGGCGAAAACGGGAAATACAGGTATGTTGCCCAGGCAAGAGACAACACTAAGGGACACAATGAGAAGCTCAGAAAAATATTTAAAGAGAGTGTGCTCTCCTCAGAGACAGCACAGAATATTGTTGTAATCAAAACTCTGCCGGGCCTTGCTATGGCGGCAAGCTCAGCTGTTGACAGTATGCAGGTCAGCACTGTAGTCGGAAGCGTTGCGGGCGACGATACCGTATTTTTAGCTATGAAAGATTCTAAAAGTGCAGAGGCCTTCTGCGCTGAAGTAAAAGAACTATTATAAAACGTGAAGGGATTATTAGATGTTAAAGCAACTGCGCATTGAGAATATCGCAGTAATAGAGTCTGCCGAAATATCGCTTGGTCCCGGGCTAAATGTGCTTACAGGAGAAACGGGAGCAGGAAAGTCAATTGTTATCGATTCGCTTCAGGCAGTGTTGGGTGGAAGAACCTCAAGACAGCTTGTGCGGACATCTGCTGACACAGCTTCTGTTACTGCTGTTTTTGAGTCAGAAAACGGCAATAATTGGCTATCTGAAAATGATTTTGCTGTTGAAGATAATATCATAATAAAGAGAAAAATTTCGCTTGACGGCAAAAGCAGCGCAGGTATAAACGGCGAACCGATTGCGGCATCTCAGCTTCGAAATCTAGCTATTTCAATGCTGGATATATACGGGCAGAATGACAGCAGGCAATTGGCTGACGGGAAGTTGCACCTTAAGTATTTAGATGATTTTGGTGACTTATCAGATACACTTGGCAAGTATTCTGCCTTATACAAAGAATACTTAGCAAAGCTTTCGGAACTTAAAAAAATCAGTAGCAATGAAGAAGACAAACACATTATTGCCGAGAGTCTTAGATTTAGGATAGCAGAAATATCTGCTGCCAATCTTGTTCCCGGGGAGGAAGATACGCTTCTTTCCCGTAGAGAAATACTCAGAAATTCCGAAAAGTTAAGTGAAGCTGCTGACTCAGCGTATTTCCTACTTTACGGCTCAGAGAATAGTGCACACGACAGTTTAGGCAGCGCACTTAGCAGCATACGCTCAGTATTCAATCATTCGGCAGAACTATCAGA
>JAAZCZ010000106.1 GCA_012513005.1 Oscillospiraceae bacterium
CAGAAATTCCGAAAAGTTAAGTGAAGCTGCTGACTCAGCGTATTTCCTACTTTACGGCTCAGAGAATAGTGCACACGACAGTTTAGGCAGCGCACTTAGCAGCATACGCTCAGTATTCAATCATTCGGCAGAACTATCAGACCTTGATGCGCCGCTTAGTGAGTGTGAGCAAATAATCTACGATGCGGCAGAGAGAATTAGAGACTTTAAAGATAGAATAAATTTCTCAGATGAAGAATATAATCGCCTAGAGTCTCGCATAGCGGAGCTTAAATATTTACAAAAGAAATATAAAGTGGCGGGAGAAAAAGAGCTTCTTAATCTTCTTGAAAACTGCAAATTGAGACTTGATGAGATAGATTTTTCCGAAGAGAGAATTAACAAACTAAACGAGTCAATTACTAAACTTGAAAAAGAGCTTATAACTGTTGCGGCTAATCTTAGCGAGAAAAGAAAAGAAACTGCACTATTTTTAAAAAAGAAGGTTCAGCAGAGCTTATCTGAGCTTAATATGCCGGGAGTTCAGTTTGAAGCAGAAATTACAGCAAAGAATGAGCCAAAATTTGACGAACACGGCGCTGACGATGTGCGATTTCTTATTTCTCCAAATATTGGGGAGAGGCTTGGACCAATGAGCAAAATAGCATCCGGCGGAGAATTATCGCGTATTATGCTTGCTCTAAAAGAGACACTTTCGGAAAAAGACGATATTGAAACAATGGTATTTGACGAAGTTGATGAGGGAGTGTCAGGCATAGCTGCCCAAAGAGTCGGGGAAAAGCTTGCAAGGCTATCATCTCGAAGACAGCTTATATGTGTAACTCACTTACCGCAAATTGCAGCACTTGCTGATAATCATTATTTGATTACAAAAGAAGAAAATAATAAGCGTACATACACAAAGCTAATTAAGCTGGATACAGAGGGAAGAGTAAGAGAGCTTGCCAGACTTCACGGTGGTGAAAACATCACTGAAACAACCTTGAAAAGTGCCCGAGAACAGCTTGAAGCGGCAAATAAATATAAAGAGGAGCTGATATAGCATGAACGAATATGGTGAAAAAGCAGCGAATTTCAGCAAACAGGGTTTTAACTGCAGCCAAAGCGTGCTTGGCGCATTATCAGATTTCACAGGGCTGGACGACTGCACTGCAAAAGCGATTTCTTCAGGCTTTGGTGGGGGAGTACGCTGCGGAGAAGTGTGCGGAGCTGTTGCAGGGGGCGCAATGGCGCTTGGTGCAGCACTGGGAAGAGACTGTGACGGATCAAAAACAGCAAAATCAGCACTTGCAGTAAATGAGCTAACAAATAGTTTTAATGAAAAATATGGCTGTTTGCGATGCGCTGATTTAATTGCAGATGCCGGTAAATCAAAGTGCGTAGAATTTATGAGCTATTGCGCCATAAAATGTGCAGAGATATTAAAAGAAAATAATAAGTAATTGCAGTTAAAAAGTAAGATAGTAAAAGGATAGGAGCATTATTGTGAAGGTATTTGATGAACTAAAAGCCAGAGGGCACATTGCGCAGCTTACTGATGAAGAAGAAATCAGAGAGCTGCTAAATAACGGAAAAGCAACATTTTATATTGGATTTGACGCAACTGCAGACAGCTTGCACATAGGTCATTACATGGCACTTTGCCTTATGCGCCATCTGCAGCTGGCAGGCAACCTGCCTATTGCTTTGCTGGGAGGCGGCACAACTCTAATCGGAGACCCTTCCGGTAGAACCGATATGAGACAGATGATTACATCTGAGCAGATTGAAGCAAATGCGCTTAAGTTTAAATTTCAGATGGAAAAATTCATCGATTTTTCAGACGGAAAAGCATTGATGCTCAATAATGCAGATTGGCTTACAAAGCTTAATTATGTCGAATTAATTAGGGAGATTGGTCCTCATTTTTCAGTAAACAATATGCTCAGAGCAGAATGCTATAAGCAGCGTATGGAAAAAGGACTTTCCTTCCTTGAGTTTAACTATATGATTATGCAAAGCTATGACTTTTACTATCTATACAAAAAGCATGATTGCGTTATGCAATGCGGTGGAGATGATCAGTGGTCTAATATTTTAGGAGGCAGAGAACTTATTCGCAGAAAGCTCGGCGAGAGCGCATACGGCATGACAATTGAACTGCTTTTAACTTCTGAAGGAAAGAAGATGGGAAAGACCCAAAGCGGAGCTGTTTGGCTTGACCCGAATAAAACAAGTCCTTTCGACTTCTATCAGTATTGGCGCAATATTGATGACGCTGACGTTGCTACATGCCTTAAGAGAATGACTTTTATGCCTCTTGAGGAAATTAGCGAGCTTGAAAAGCTTGAAGGTCAAGAGATAAATAAGGCTAAGGAAGCTCTGGCATATGAGCTTACTAAACAGGTGCACGGCGAGGAAGAAGCAAAGCAGTCGATGAAAGGGGCTAAAACACTGTTTGGTGGCGGCGTCGGAGGCGAAATTCCAACAACTGAGCTTACTGATGAAGATTTTGATGATATGTCAATTGACATTATTTCTTTGCTTGTAAAAACCGGGCTTTGTAAATCAAGGTCCGATGCCAGACGCAACATTCAGCAGGGCGGCGTATTTGCTGATGATGAAAAGGTTGAGGATATCGAAAAATCCTGGAATTTGGATGAACTTAAAGACGGAATAGTAATAAGAAGAGGTAAAAAGTCATTTAACAAGGCTATTTATAAATAAGAGCAGCTACTCGGCTG
>JAAZCZ010000107.1 GCA_012513005.1 Oscillospiraceae bacterium
ATGTTGCAGCGGTTCTTTATTTCCGAAAGGACATCGGGCGTAGCATGCTCAATTGCCTTGCGCATTCCCTCTTCTACGTCGATGCTGCCCATTAATATCCCTCCTTCAGGATCTCATACAACTTTTTCTTTGCCCTGTTGTATCTCGACAATTCCGTTGACAGCGGCATGTCGAATATTTCGGCTATCTCCCAGTGTTTTAGCATTGCTACTGCATGTAGCATAAATATCTGTCTGTCTGTGTCGGAAAGCTTTTGCATAGCAGCTTCGAGCACTATCCGATCTTCGTTTGTGACCTCGGGGCTCTCAGAGTAAAACAGCTGCCACTCTTCCTCATTTATGTTTGCAGTTTTGGACTCCGCTCGGAACTTTGACATACACATGTTTCTCACCATTGTGAGCATCCATGCAAGTGGTTTTCCCTGCGGCTCGTACTTTTCTGCTTGGGACCAGATTTTTACATATGTGTCCTGCAGAATGTCCTCGGCATCCGGTGCATTCTTTAAAATGGACAGGGCAAAACCGAAGACCGATGATTTGGTCTCTAAATAAAGTGCTTCCAGAGCACTGCTGTCCCCATTTGCAATTCTTGCGAGGTATTCTTCTAAGGTCTTATCCTTGTTTTCTTCTGACATCGGCCAAGTCCCCAATAACGCACCTCCGTACAGACGCTTATTATCTTTCATATCTTATTATTTATGCGTTCTCCTGTTAACGCAGACAGACGGCAATTTATCGCATCGATTATCTAAATTACCGAAATAATTTTTTCTTACCTACAAATACATGTATTTTCCTGTATTTAAGCGAACAAGGCCCGCCAAATAAGGCGGGCCTTGTTCGGTAAAGGCTTACACTGCGCGTGTTACCTTTCCGCTGCGCAGGCAACGTGTGCATGCATAGATATGCATCGGACTTCCGTCCACCATAGCCTTGACGCGCTTTACGTTGGGCTTCCAGGAGCGACGTGAGCACCTGTGAGAGTGGCTGACTTTATTGCCAAATGCCACACCCTTGCCACAAATTCCACATTTTGCCATTTCGGAGTACCTCCATTCGGGTTTATTCTTGTGAATGGCTATGACATAATAGCAGATGGCAGGCAACTTTGCAAGCTGTTTGCTTTAAAAAATTGTATTATTCTTGCGGATTTTTAGATTTTTCTCATATTTAAGCCTTGCCTTATCCTTTGGCAGGCAAAAACAATTGCCAAAATGAGCATATGTGGTAAAATGTTTATAACAAAAGCGGAGTGTAATTAATATGGAAAAATATACAGTGAGCTTAAAACAGCTCGTAATGCAGCACGATCTTTGCCCTCTACATCGTGCAAAGGACTATGATACAGCAAGAATAGTGACGGCTGATGTAAACAGACCGGCATTGCAGCTTGCCGGGTTTTATGAATACTTTGACCCCAACCGACTGCAATTTATCGGCAGGGTTGAGAGTAAGTATTTGGAGATGCTCTCACCCGAGCGCAGATATTCGGCATTAGAGAGTCTTATGCGCTTTGATATTTCAGCTTTAATACTCTGCCACGAGGTCGCAATTTTCAGCGAATATGTTGAGCTTGCCGAAAAATATGACCGCAACCTGCTTGTGACGGACGAGGACACCTCCACCTTTATGGCAGAGGTTATCCGCTCACTGCGCAGTGAGCTTGCTCCCCGCACAACTGTTCACGGCGTTTTGGTCGAGGTGCACGGCGAGGGTCTGCTCATAACCGGTGACTCAGGTGTCGGTAAGAGTGAGACTGCCTTGGAGCTTATTAAGAGGGGTCACAGGCTCATTGCAGATGATGCTGTTGAGCTGCTTAGAATATCCCGCAACAAGCTAAAGGGCAAGGCGCCTGAGCTTATACGCTACTATATGGAGCTTCGCGGTATCGGAGTTATTGACGCGCGGCACACATTCGGAGTCGGCGCTGTTAAGCCCGATACACAGGTTGACCTTGTTGTTGTTTTTGAGCTTTGGGATGAAAATAAGGTCTACGACAGACTGGGGATTGACACTCAGTTTACCCACTTGCTCGGGGTTAAGTTGCCATGCGTGACTATCCCCGTTCGCCCGGGGCGTAACTTGGCTGTTATTTTGGAGCTTGCAGCTATTAATAACCGCCAAAAGAAGATGGGCTTTAACGCCGCCTTGACACTTTCTGAGTCTCACGACAAACTAATTGATTCGGGGGATGGCTTTTAGTATGCCCGATTTTAACAGTCTTATTTGTGATATAAAAAAAGCTCTGCCAGAGAGCAAGATATTAGAAAGAGAGCCTATGAGCCGCCACTGCTCTTTTAGAATCGGCGGTGCTGCAAGGCTAATGGTTACAGTAAGGAGCGAGGCTGAGCTTGGCATTTTGCTCGGCATGCTAAAAGACACTGATTTACCTCCGTTTTTTATCGGCAACGGAACTAACCTGCTCTGGACTGATGAAGAGTCTTCCTACTGCGTTATTAAAGCCGGTGACGGATTTTCAGACCTTAGTCAAGGCTTAGATAACACTATTATCTGCGGAAGCCGTGTGTCTTTGGCAAGGCTCGCTTTATTTGCTGCGGGGCTGGGTCTTAGCGGTCTTGAATTTGCCCACGGCATACCCGGCACACTCGGCGGAGGCATTTTTATGAACGCCGGAGCTTACGGCTCTTGTCTTTCCGATGTTATTACCGAGGTTCGCTCATTAGATTCTGAAGGAAAGGCTGTAATAAGAAGCGGTGACGAGCTTGCTTTTTCCTATCGCAGTAGCGTTTATTGCAGCAATTTAGAATTTATCTGCTCTGCCAAAATACGGCTTATGCCCGGGAATAAGGCCGAAATTTTAGAGCTTATGGACAGTCTTTATGAAAAACGCTCTTCCTCGCAGCCCTTGGATATGCCTTCTGCGGGCAGCACCTTCAAAAGACCCGAGGGAGATTTTGCCGGCAGGCTGATTGACGCTGCCGGGCTTAGGGGCTATAAAATCGGCGGGGCTATGGTTTCAGATAAGCATGCCGGCTTTGTTGTTAACACAGGTGCAGCCTCTTTTTCTGATGTAATTAATCTGATGGAGCATATTAAGAAAAGCGTTTTTGATAATTTCGGCGTAGAGCTTTCGCCGGAAGTTAGAATAGTTAGGTGAAAAATGGAATTTATTATTATTTCCGGTCTCTCCGGAGCGGGTAAAAGTAGAGCTGCCTCTGTGCTTGAGGATATGCAGTTTTACTGCGTAGATAATATGCCGGTTACCCTCCTGCCTCAATTTGCACAGCTTTGCCTTGCAACCGGCGGGGTTTATGAGAAGGTGGCGCTGGTCACCGACATAAGAGATAAAGATGGGTTTCCGACACTGATTGATTCGCTCGGCTGGCTTGATGAAAAGGGCATAAAATACAGGATACTGTTTTTGGAGGCTGACTCCCAGTCAATTTTGATGCGGTACAGAGAAACTCGCAGACCGCATCCCTTAGAGGGCACAGCGCCGACAATAACCGAGGCTATACAGCGGGAAAAAGCTCTGCTCTCCCCCGTGCGAAATATGGCAGAGCATATTATTAACACCTCCGGCTTATCTCTTGCACGGCTAAAACAGCATTTGAGCAGGATTATTTTTGACAGTGATTATTCCGAAACTCTGAGTATTAATATTATTGCCTTTGGGTTTAAGCACGGCACCCCCACCGAGGCAGACTTTGTCTTTGATGTGAGATTTTTGCCAAATCCGTTTTATGATGAAAAAATGCGTGATCAGACCGGGCTTGATGCCGATGTGAAGAAATACATCTTCAGCTTTCCCGCAGCCGAAAAGTTTGTTTATTTAACGAAGGAGCTTTTGGAGTTTTCCGTGCCGAATTTCTTGGATTCCGGCAGGCTCACGCTAAATGTGGCAATCGGCTGCACAGGCGGCAGACACAGAAGTGTGTCTATTGCCGAGAGACTGGCTTCTGTTATGAGCGACAACAAGAACGTTAATGTAAGTCTTGTTTTTCGCGATATTGACAGGCGTTAAAAGCGAGGTAAATCATGAATAATACAGCAGCACACGGAGTTAATATAGTTGCCATCGGCGGAGGAACCGGTCTTTCGACCATGCTCCGAGGGCTTAAAACATATTCTCCTAATATAACCGCTATTGTCACAGTTGCAGATGACGGAGGCGGGTCCGGGGTTTTGCGTGCAGAGCTCGGAATGCCGCCCCCGGGAGATATCAGAAACTGCATTGAGGCACTGGCAAACACCGAGGCTACAATGGAAAAGCTGCTTTCTTACCGCTTTACAGAGGGTCAGCTAAAGGGTCAGAGCTTCGGCAACCTGTTTTTAGCTGCACTAAACGGCATGAGCGATACCTTTGACACGGCTGTTTCAAAGATGAGTGAGGTGCTTGCCATAACCGGCAGAGTTTTGCCTGTTACAAACGAAAGTGTATATATTACCGCAAAGTTTGATGACGGTAGCTCTGTTGTGGGCGAGTCTACTATTTCCGCATTCAAGCGCGGCAGCGACAAGCGCATAGTGAGTGTTGATCTCATGCCCAAGTCTCCGCCGGCTCTTCCGGATGCTATAGAGGCTATTGACAGGGCAGATTTAATCCTGCTCGGTCCGGGCAGCTTATACACCAGCATTATTCCGAATCTGCTTACAGACGGAATTGTGAGAGCCATATCCCGCTCTCGGGCGATTAAAATCTATGTGCTCAATATAATGACCCAAGACGGTGAAACTGAGGGCTGCACAGCAAGTGATCATATTTCCGCTATATTTAATGCTGCGGGTGAGCAGATTTTTGATATTTGCCTTGCAAACAGCACGGAAATACCCGGCATATTCTTAGAGAGATATGCAGCAGAGGGCACGGCACCCGTTATAGTTGACACAGAGAAGCTTGATGAAATGGGAATTTCTCTGTATAGACTGCCTGTCGCCTCATGGTCTACCGGCAAGGTGCGGCACGACTCTGCTGCCTTATCAAGAGAGGTTTTCAAGCTATACAGAGATCTGTCTCACACTCGCATTTACTAATTGGCTGAGCCTATTTAGAATAATAAGAAGGGAGGCTTTCTCATGTCTTTTTCTTCAGACGCTAAGGCTGAGCTTTGCAGGCTGCCTGTGCAGAAGCGTTGCTGCGCCGCTGCCGAGGCTTATGGTGTGCTTATGTACTGCAACACCTTTGGGCCGAATGAAATACGAATAATTACCTCAAACGCAGACTTTGCAAAGCGGCTTCCCAGACTTTTTCACCGCGCCTTCGGGCTTAGCTTTGACAGCTTGCCCGATGAGGAGCGTGAATCTAAACGCAGCTTTCTTATTACAGACAAAAATAAGCTTGAAACTATTTTCAGGCATTTTGGCTCGGAGCTTTCCGATGTGCTGGCACATCACATTAACTTGGCGGTTTTAGAATCCTCCTGCTGCAGAGCTGCTTTTGTAAGAGGTGCTTTTTTAGCCGGCGGCAGCATATCAGACCCGGATAAGCACTATCACTTAGAGCTTTATACATCTCATTTGAGTGTGGGCAGGGAAACTGTTTCTGTGCTTTTAGAGCTGGGCTTTAATCCGCTTGAAACAAGGCGCAGTGCCGGTCATCTGATTTATTTTAAGCAGTCTGACACTATTGCAGATTTGCTGACTGCCTTGGGCGCGCCCGTCTCTGCTATGGGAATAATGTCTGCCAGAGTCAATAAGGATATGCGAAACCTCATTAACCGCAAGGTAAACTGTGACACTGCTAATGCCGATAAAACAGTTGCCGCAGCTGAAATTCAGCTTTCGGCAATAAAAAAAATAGACAGCCATATGGGACTTTCTGCCCTACCTGAAAACCTGCTCAGCGCAGCTTTGCTGCGAATTGCAAATCCATCCTTGAGCTTAGCAGATTTAGCTGCCCTATCAGACCCGCCTGTCACAAAGTCGTGTCTTTCCCACAGGCTTAAAAAAATAATATCTATGGCAAATGAGATCTAAATATATTAATATATGAGTAATAAATAAAACTAAAGGAATGATGAATTTATGAAAGTCGCAGTACCTATTGATGAAAACGAACTGATATCGAGCCCATTAAGTGAAGCCCGCAGGTTTTGCTTCTTCGAGGTTAACGGCGAGGAGGTTATTAACGAGGGCATGCTAATCTCCGAGGGCACGGGCAATGATGTTAAAACCCTGTTTTTGGTTGAAAACGGCACCGATGTGCTTATTTGCTCCGAAATCGAAGATAGCGATGCCGAGACACTGGCTCTCTGCGGAATACATGTTTACCCCGGTCTTAAAGGTCTTGCCGAGGCTGCTGTAACCGCCCTGTCTCAAACAAACCTCACCTATGACCCGTATGTTCCCTGTGATGATAATCATCAGCACACTTACAGCGTTGACTATACCGGGCTTGAGGAAGAGTCTTCATCCTGCTCCTGCGACTGCGGAGGGCACGAGCACACGCACACGGGGCATGAGCACGCACACGACTGCGACAGTTGCACAGAAGACTGCGACAGCTGCACGGCGCACAGTGCAGGGGGCAGCTGCTCCTGCGGCTGCGGAGAATAATTAGTTTTTCTATTGCGGAAAGAATTTATCTTTCCGCAATTTTTATTTTAACAGCGTTTTATTTTTTGTATTATTATTCACAGAATATAGAAAATATTAATTTTATGCTTGATTTATTTGGCTTTCATCAATATAATATACAAAATATTTGATTTTCTTATAATTCGGGTGGGCACCTACCGCAAACAAGGCCTTATCTTGTCTGCGGTTTTTGTTTTTATTATTTTTGAGGTCTTAATCTATGAACGAAAGAGCAGAGCTTAGTGTTAACGGTAAAAGTTCATATAAAGGTGCATTTATGCTTCTTTTTGCCGCATTTATCTGGGGCATTTCCTTTGTTGCCCAGAGTGTGGGCATGCAGAGCATTGAGGCTTTTACATTCAGCGGAATAAGAACCTTAATGGGTGCTATGACGCTTGTACCTTTTTTAGTTTTTTCGGACAGAGCTAAAATGCAGAAAATGAGGGAAGCAGAAAAAGCCGAGAAAAAGCTCTCTGACAAAAAAGCTCTGCGCTACGGATTTTTCTTAGGGCTAATTATGTGCATAGCCAGTAACCTGCAGCAGTTTGCATTTATATATTCAAGCCCGGGCAAAATAGCCTTTATCACCTCGCTATATATGTTTTTTGTGCCGCTGATCGGGATTTTCTTAGGCAAAAAAACACCTGTAATCACTTGGATTTGTGCTGTATTCGCTTTTGTCGGGCTATATTTTCTCTGCATTGACCCAAGCTTAGCCGGAAGTATAAACAAGGGAGACTTGCTCACTGCAGCCTGCGCCGTTTTCTTTGCTTTTCATATAATATTTATTGAAAAATATGCCCCCGAGGTCTGCGGGATTAGGCTCTCTATGATACAGTTTGCAGTTTCGGGCTTTATATCCTGCATCTTAATGCTTATATTTGAAACGCCTAGGCTAAGCTCAATCATGACCGCCTTGCCGTCGCTTTTATACTCAGGTGTATTAAGCTGCGGTCTTGCATACACGCTGCAGGTTTTGGGGCAAAGGCACACTGAGGCAACTGTTGCATCGCTGCTGCTTAGCACTGAGTCTGTTTTTGCTGTTTTAGCTTCCGCTCTGCTTTTGGGCGAAATTATGAAAAGCCGCGAGATTTTAGGCTGTGTCATAATGTTTGCAGCTATAATAATTTCTCAGCTGTCTGAAAAAATAACACAAAAAGTATCGAGGCTAAGTAGCCCTGCAATAAAATAGTCAGATATTAATTACATAAGAAATCCGCAGAGCCTAGGTGTTAAAAGGCTCTGCGGATAATTTTATTTCTTATATTAATTTCGCTATTTCATTGCAGTTGTGGGAGATACCCTAAGTGCCGACTTCGTGCCCATCAGACCTGCTACGAATGTCATTGCCACGGTTCCTAAGGCTACTGCGAGCCAGAAATAATACGGAAGATGTGCCCTTAGCACACTGCTTGAGGTCAGGCTTACAAAGAGCTTATTCAGAGGCAGTGTTACCACATAAGCAAGCCCCACGCCTATCAGCCCGCCGATTATTCCGACTATAACGCTCTCGGCTCCCGTTATGCTCTTGACATCTGTTTTTGATGCGCCCCTGAGTCGCATGATAGCGACCTCCTGCTGATATATCGGAACTGTTCTGCTTATTATTAGCAGGAGCAGGAGTATTGTGAGCACGGTGAACACTGTGCTGAGTATTCGAAGCGCAGATATTATTGATGAAGCAGCCGGAGTTATAGGCTTTGTTATGTCGTTATAAAACACCTCGGGAGCTGTGCCGCGGTTCTCGTTGTATCTATCTATTATCTTTGTTATTTCCATTTTATCCGGGAAGGTTGCGGCATAGATTGTAAGACCCTTTGGCTTTTCCTTGTCTATATAGCCGAGTGACGCAAGTCTCTCTTCGTATGTAGTTTTTGAGCTTGTGGGCGGCAGGAATTTTTCGCGGATTATGCGCAGCTGAAACTCCGAAAGCTCCAGTTTATCTAATTTACCTGCAAGCTCCTCAACAGACAAACTGGCTAGCTCAGCTCTGACTGTGTCGGAAAACTTTTGGATTTCATGCTGCTCCAGAGTATAAAGAGCGTACTCATAGAGCACATCCTTGTCGAGCGTATCGAGATAGAGCTTAGCTAATTTGGGCTCTATGTCCATTTCCTTGGAGTAGTTAGGCAGCAGCGCTTCTTCTATCTGGTCTCTTGTGAAGCCGTCTACCGTCTTTTTAGCCAGCAGCTTTGCCTGACCCTCCGGCATTTCGCTCATTAAAGCTGTGTAGATTGCAGCCTTCTCAGTTGCGGGCAATGCTGCTAGGTACTTGTTTACTCTCTCAAGGGCAGCAGCCTCATCCTCCTCCTGCGCCTCGCCTACCTGGAAGGGCAGGTTAGACAGCACATCTTTTTTGCTGTCGGCAAGCTGAGCCTTGATTGCTTCTGTCTCAGTGCTTCTGTTTGTTAGATGATCCATGAGTGCTACAGTGTAGCCAAATGAGCCGTTTACCGGGTTTACTATTGCATCCTGCTTTGCTCTAGCTATGCCGGATATTTTTATCGTCACACCGAGCTTATCGGAATTATATATAAATTCTCTGCCTGCCTTAGTGTCGGACATGTCTTTATATATGCCCGTGCCGGCTTCATATGTGTAGTTTTCCGAGGTGAGAATAAGCTTTAAGCTGCAATCGCAGATTTCCTTGTAGCTCCAGTTTTTTGCTGTCGGGATTGCGTTTTTGTTCTCTATTGCATTTTTGAGGTTGCTCATGAGCTCAGCTTCGGAAACAAGTCCGAGTCCGTAGAGTGCTATGTTTGAAATCTCATTGTCCTTATCCACAAAGAGAACAACCTCATCGTGCTTTGTCGGCCAGCTGCCGTAGAGCAGGTCGTATTGATTTTTTATAGTGTCGCTCACAAGCTGGTTTTTACCGGGCATTAGACCTGTGCCCAAGTCGAAGTTGGAGAACTTGTGTTCCTTGCTCGAAAAAAATCTGCTGTAGCTGTTTCCGTAGAGTCTTGTCATCAGGCTTTGCAGCATTGATGTGATTTCTATTTTGACTACCTGACCGTCCTTTGTTTTTGAGTATAGGGCAAAGCTGGGGTTGTACATCTTGAAGGATGCGCTCTCGTAGTCCCTTATTTTGCAGTCGGAGCTGTCGTAAAAACTGATAAACTCCGAAATATCCCCGCCCTTAGGAGTTACATTTGCCAAGTTTTTCATTAGATCGCCGAGCATAAAGTGCGAGTAAACCGCATCTCTGCCGTGAACACTCTCTGTTTTCTTTGTCTTTTTAACAGCTTCAATGCTGTCTACAAGTGAAGTCGTGTCAGGCTCATCTGCCCCCACCCTAATCGGGTATCGGGAGATGCTGTATTCCTGCACCCTGCCTGTGAAGTCTGTTATTCCGTTTCGAAGCGAGAGCATCAGAGCAAAGCACAAAACTCCGCCTGCCAAAACCGCAATTCTCGGTATGACTCCCTTAAGACTGCCGAAGAGACTGCGAAACGCAAAGGCAAAGGCAGCGCCCAAAGGCATTTCGGCTCTTGGCGGCGCTGAGTGCAAAGCTTCCTCGGGCCAGCTTCCGGGTTTTTCGGGCTTTGAGTCAAAGCTGACCTTTCCGTCTTCCATTGATATAATTCTGTCGGCATATTTTTTGGTAAGTTTGGAGAGGTTTGCAGTCATTACTACAAGTCTCTTTGATGACATGTCCGAAAGTCGCTCTAAAACCTTTTCGGCAGCTAAGTCATCTAAGGAAGCCAGTGGGTTATCAATAAGCATCAGCCCAGGCTCGTTTACCAAGGCAGCTGCTATTGCTGCAAGCTCTCGCTCCGCTGCCGATATTTTGTCCGGCAGCAGATATGCTGTTTTTTCAATCCCCGCATCCTCAAGAGCCGCCAAGGCTCTTTTTCTGCGCTCGTCTCTCTCAACTCCCGAGATTGCCAGAGCAAACTCAACATTAGATACAACAGTGAGGTGCGACATGAGCTTGCCCTCTCCGTGAGCATAGCCGACAGATGCACAGCGAAGGTACGAAAACTCCCTGTCGCTGTATTTCTGTGTGCTCTTGCCGTAGAAGAGAAATTCTCCCTTGCTGGGCTTATCCAAGCCTGCAAGTAAGTTAAGAAGAGTCGATTTACCGCTGCCCGAGGCACCGGTAATAAGAACTAAACCGGTTTCCGGAAAGCTTAGGTTAATATCTTCTAAAATATATTCTTCGCTGTCTTTACCGGGAGCATTCTTATAAATATTTACTAAATCTATCATCCGCTACTATCCCCCAAACCCCGTGCAAAAAGCACGGCACTGCAATTTCACCGGTACTAAAGCTCTGCTATAACCTCAACCTCGCAGAGAACTGACTTGGGCAGAGTTTTAACTGCAACACAGGATCTTGCCGGTTTGCCCGTGAAGTACTTTGCATATACCTCGTTAAAAGCTGCAAAATCGTTCATATCCGCAAGGAAGCAGAGTGTTTTGACCGCCTTTTCAAAGCCCGTATTGCATGCAGACAGCACAGCTTTTAGGTTCTGCATAACCTGCTCTGCCTGCTCTGTCACATTCTCCCCGACGACGGCTCCGGTCTTGGGGCAAAGCGCCACCTGCCCGGATGTGAAAACAAGATTGCCTGAAATAACTGCCTGAGAATATGGTCCGACAGCAGCAGGAGCATCTGTTGTGTTAATTATCTGCATTGTGTGTTCCCCCGTTTTTATTTTTTATTATTATCTGCTTAAATATTTAATGCGGCGTTAGAAAATCTTTGTTTTCCAAAGCTCCTGTATTTCGTCCTTGTATGACTCTATATAGTAAATAAGCTCCGATGCATCTGTGAAAATCTGATACAGCTTACAAACCTCCTTTGGTGTGAAGCTAAGGTCAACAGAGTGCTTTATCATCGAATCCAGCTCGGCATAGTAGCCGTTAATGTCTAATATTGCCATAGCCTTGCCGTGCCTGCCGAGAGATTTGAGTGTGAGAGTTTCAAAAAACTCCTCAAATGTGCCGATTCCTCCGGGCAAGGTAATGAAGGCATCTGAAATATCCTCCATATACTTTTTGCGCTCACTCATAGTTTCTGTGAACACCATCTCAGTGCAGCTTTCAAAAAGAATCCCCGGCTCAGCAAAAAACTTAGGGGCAACACCTATCATTTTGCCGTTTTTCCTATGCACACCGCGGGCGGCAGCGCCCATAAGCCCGCTTGTGCCGCCGCCGAACACCATAGTATGACCCCGCTCGGCTAACACTTCGCCCAGCGCCTCGGCTTTTTCGTAATAGATGCTATTAAGCTCGCGGCTCGATGCACCGTACACACAGATTTTCATTATACCTGGCTCCCGAAATCAAGCACTCTTAGCATACGCACTAAGGTCAGCCTGTTTCTGATTGCGGCAGATATAGGCAGCACCTCGTCTTTTAGAGCTTCGTCAATTCCGAGCTCGGAGAGCTTTGTCTTGGCGCCAATGTCTAAAAACAGTGACAAAAGCTCCTCGTATGCGGGAAGAGCGTTTATCATTTTGCAGATTTCATCCCAGTTATCTGTTATATTCTTACTGCTGAATGTTGCTAAAATATCGTTTTCGTTTTCTTTAATAATCCCCGGTGCTAAGTCTGCAAATTTTTCACTTATCCACTCCGCTGACAGCGGCTCAAAAGGCAGGGGCTTCGGGGTCATTTTTGCCAGTTTTTGGTAGTTTTCCAAGCAGAGCAAGGTGCCGACTCCCACACACTCGCCGTGTATGCCGTTTGCATTCTCGAAACGTGGCGGCTTCATCTCTACTAAGTGTGCAATAAGGTGCTCAGCTCCCGATGCCGCTCTTGAATTTCTGAGCATTTGCATAGTTAGCCCGGATATCATCTGTGCCATTGTCATGGCTTCAAAATCCGGTTTTTCTCCGCGGCGTATGCCCTCGGCGCAGGCTGTCATCATATCTAGTGCCTCTCTTGCCATGCCTGCCACCTTTTCGCAGTAATACTCTCCGCTCACAAGCTCGGCTATTTTCCAGTCTAAAAGGGATATATGCTTAGATAAAATATCAGCTACTCCGCTGATGTTGAGCCACATGGGCGCTCCTGAAATTATGTCGAGATCGGCGACAACAAGCACCGGTGCTTCCATCGGCACTGATTTTTTGACCCCGTCTATAACAACGGAGCAAATATTGGCTGTGTAGCCGTCTGATGAGGCAAGTGTCGGAATTGCTGCAAAGGGTATGCCCATTGTGTGAGCGTTATATCGGGCAAAATCCATTAAAGTGCCGCTGCCCACAGTGACTAAAACCTCAGCGCCTTCAAGCTGCGGCAGAATAGACTCTATCATGGTTTTTTCAGAATGCAGACCCTCGGCTTTTAGTACTATTTCAATATCTGCCGGAACGTGTATCATTGTCGGCAGATTATATGTGTTTGTGTCGTAAATAACGGCTCTTTTGCCGCTAAGCCCGACCTCATCCATGTATTTATCGAAGTTTGCAAGGCAGCCGTGCTCGACGACCACCATCTTTGTCCAAAGGGGATGTTCCCTACCGCAGGCGCATGCGCCCTCGTATTGTTCGGAATACAGTATCATAATTGCCTCCGTTTTATCTCTTTTTTGTAAAACATTCTTTGTTGTATTTTTGACAAAAGCTGATATACTATGTCTTATTAGTATATCATTGACACAGATACTTTACAAAGAAAATTTATTCTATATTCAGCAAATTAAAAGCAAACGAAGGGTGGCTTAAAATGACAATTAAAAACTATCAGATAACAACAGATTCCGGCTGCGACTTATCATTGGAGCACTGCCAAAAGCTAGATGTCGTGCCTTACAAAATGCCCTATACAATGGACGGTGAGACCTTTATCGATACAATGGACGAAGAGGGCTTTATAAATTTCTATCGCATGATGCGAAATGGTGGCGTTGCCACAACAAGCCAGATAAATCCCTTTGCATACCAGACCTTCTGGCGCAGCTTTGCAGAAAACGGCACTCCGGTTTTGCACATCAGCTTAGGCTCTGCCATATCAGGCTCATATGCAAACTCCCTGCTTGCTATAGAGATGCTAAAAGAGGAGTTTCCCGACTGGGTTTGCCGTGTCGTTGACTCAAAAAATGCATCTGCCGGCTTCGGGCTGCTTGTTCTGCGCGCAGTTAAAAACCGTGATGACGGCATGGATATAGAGGAAAACGCCCTCGATTTGGACGGCGTTGCACATAATGTAAACTCGATTTTCACTACTGCCGATTTGCAGTATTTATACAGAGGCGGAAGAGTGAGCAAGGTCGCTGCCGCCTTCGGCACGGCTTTAAACATTGTGCCTATCATGCACCTAGACCATGCAGGCAGCTTGGAGGTTTGGCTCAAAGCCAGAGGCAAAAAGCTTGCCAAGGCAAGGATAATAAAGGAAATTTCTAATCTTGTTACAGATGCCGAAAATCAGACACTTATCATCTCCGAGGCAGATGCCATAGACAAGGCAAAGGACTACGGCAAGGCGCTTGTGGAAGCCTGCGGTTTCCGTGATGTGTTTTATACACACATAGGCCCCATAATAGGCGCGCACACAGGTCCCGGGCTGATTTCTATCTTCTTTGTGGGAAAAGAGCGCGTGTAATTACTTTTTAAATAGCAGAAGGTTGCAGTTTTTTACTGCAACCTTTTTTGTTTTTATTGCTGTATTTAGTTAGCAGGCCAGGGGGTAATTTCGCTGCCGCTGACTAAAAATGCCTTGTCGGATAATTCGGCAAGAGGAGAATCAGACAGTGAGTCTGAATAAAATTCTGAAATATCTGTGCCGGGATACTCAGCATTTAGTCTTATTACCTTCTGTGCCCCGTAGCAGTTTTCGCCCGTTGTTTTGCCTGTTTTGCTGTTAACGAGAGAAGCTATAAGCCTGACATTGAGCTTTTCTGCAACCGGTCTTAAAAGAAAATCGGGCGAGGCGCTTATTATAATATCATCTGCTTTTTTGCTGTTTATATACCAAAGGTTTATATCCCCGAAGCTCTGTTCCCAAAATAGCTTTACCTCGCTATTTATATCGGGAACATTTTTTAAAAATCCGTAGACTATTTCCTTTGCCCTTGTCTTGCTTATAATTTTTATCGCATATATGCCTAGTGCTAAAGCGCGGGGAGCTAAAGAAAAAATAAGGCTCGGCTTTCGCCTTAATAAAAATCGAATAAACTGCTGAGTGCTGTCGTAGGGAATTATTGTTTTGTCAAAGTCATAGACATTCACCTTGTTCATGCTGTCAGCTCCCGAAAATCCAGTAGTGTAATACTCCCACAGACTCTCTTATGAAATAGTTTATCATCAGTGTGGGCATTGTTGTTTTAGCGGCAACACCCTTTACATTAAGACCTGCATCTCTTGCAATCATCTTGGCTCTGTAGAGGTGATACTCGCTCGTAATCAGAGCTATCTTGCTCTTTTCGCTGCCCCCCTGCTCTTTTATTATTGCCATTGAGTTTTCGATATTCTCGGCAGTCGAGAAAGACTCGCCCTCTTCTATTATTCTATCCGCTGCAATGCCCTTCTTAGTGAGCCAGAGCTTCATTGCGGAGGCTTCCGTAATATCCTCGCCCTTGCCCTGCCCGCCGGAAACTATCGCAATGCAGTCGGGGTGTTTTATAAGCCAGTCGTATGCGCCCTGCATTCTGTTTTGCAGAGAAAGTGAGGGCACGGTGCCACGCAGCCCTGCACCCAGCACAATAACATACTCGCTGTCTGCCTCTGCATCTGTTTTGGCGTGCTTTATTATAGGAATTTCAAGTATGATAAATAGCAGAAACCCCAGTGCTAAGATAATGCTGCCCACTATCTTAACAGTATTGCCGGCAAAATGATAGAAAACTAAAATTGCCGCTATAACCATTAGTGCAAGGGCAAAATATCCGTGACCGGTCATTGCAAAATTAAAAACTCCGGCTGCGATTATTAATATTACGGGCAAAATAGCCCACCTGTATTCGCTCATAATCTCTCCCTTTTATTATAATTTTTTAGGGTCTTCATTTTTCTTAGCTGCCCTGCAAAGCTTCATAAAGCTCTTCCCACTGCTCATAGAGATTAATAAGCTTATTTTCCAGGACATCCTTTTCTTCTTCTATTTCCATTAGTTTAATATAATCTGAGCCGTATGTCACCGCTTTTTCGCAGAGCAGCTCAATTTGCTCTTCTATGCTTTTTATCTGCTCTTCTGTTTTTTCTTTTTGTTTTTTAATATTCGGGCTTTTCTTTTTGCCGGGCTTTTCATTCTTATCGCGGCGATTTTTGCCTGTTTTTTCAGTATTCTTAGCTTTTTTTGCTTTTTCCACATATTCAAGCTGCTTTTTATATGCTAAGTATTCTGCATACGTGCCTATGTAGTCTGTAAATTCCCCATCCTCTATGCTCCATATGCGGCTTGCGAATTTTTCTATAAAATACCTGTCGTGAGACACGAAAATCAGAGTCTCGCCGTAGTTTTCTAAGCAGTCTTCAATCCACTCGCGGCTGGCTAAGTCTAAGTGGTTTGTCGGCTCGTCTAATATGAGCAGGTTAATATCGCTGCGCATCAGCATGCAGAGTCTAAGCCTGCTCTGCTCGCCGCCCGAGAGATCCGACACGCATTTTTCTGCATCCTCTCCTGCAAAACCAAAGGCAGCTAAGCTGTCTCTCGCCTCTTGGTAACTTGCACGGCTGTCGTAGATTAAAGTTTCTGTTGCGGTTCTGTTTTCATCAGTGAATTTAATTATCTGTGGCAGGTAGGCAGGCTTTATTTGATTGCCGAACTTAAAATGTCCATTATCCTGCTTTTCCTCGCCCATTAATATTTTTATTAAGCTTGTCTTGCCGCTGCCGTTTGCGCCAATTATTGCTATTCTTTCGCCGCCTCTCACAAGTGCCTGCGGTATCTTAAACAGCTTTTTGCCGCCGTAGCCTTTTTCGAGATCCTCTATAAATAATACCTCGTCGCCCGAAAACTCCCTTTCCTTAAAGCTGACCTTTAACTGTCTTGCTGTTTTGGGTTTTACAGGTGTGCCGAGCCGCTCTATGCGCTTGTCTATTGAGGCTGCTCTGCTGTGCATTTTTCTGGTGCCGCCCATGTTTGCCCAGAGGTGCATTCGTTCTGCTGCCTGCGTTAGCTGCTCTAATTTTTCGCTGTCTTTTTCGTACTTAAGAAGCTTTTCCTCGCATCTCCGTCTGCGCTCCTCCAGATAAAAGCTGTAGTTGCCGGAATAAAGCTCTGCCTTGCCGTCTTCTATCTCTATGCATCTGTGCACCGCTGTGTCTAAAAAATATCTGTCGTGGCTAATCAGCAAAACGCTGCCCTTATAGCCTGCTAAATACTCAGACAGCCACTGCGTTGCTTTTAGGTCTAAGTGGTTTGTCGGCTCGTCAAGAAGCAGTATATCCGCATCCTCTAAAAACAGCCTCGCTAAGTTAACTCTTGTGCGCTCACCGCCCGATAAAAGCGAAAACTTTGCCTCCCTCATTTCGGCTGTTATATCAAGTCCGTTTGCTATTCGGTTTCGCTCGAAATCCAAATTATATCCGCCGCGAAGCCTGAAGTTTTCACTCAGGCGGTCGTATTTTTCCCGCACCTGTCTGCTAAAATCCGTCGCCATAGTTTTTTCTAATGCCGCCAGCTCGGCTGCCGTATCTGTTATACTCCGCTGCGCCTCTTTTAGTACATCCTCGGTGCTTAAATCATCGTCAAAAACAGGAAGCTGACTCACAAGCCCCAGCCTTCTGCCCTCTGCAATGTGATATTCTCCGCTGTCGGCTGTTATTTCTCCTGTGAGTATGCGAAACAGCGTTGTCTTGCCGCTGCCGTTTGCACCCAATATGCCGACATGCTCGCCTGTATGCAATAAAAAGGAAAGGCCGCTTAAAACCTCTGCGCCTACCTCGAATGATTTTGCTATGTTGTTTACCGAAATTTCTATCATTATATATCTCTTATATCTTATTAATTACTCTCTAATTATTTCTGTCTCTTCCTCAAGCTCCTGCCCCGGACCTGATTCTATATCAAATTGCAGGTTTTTTGCACTGCGTTTTTTGTCGATAAAGTGATTTAAGTATCCGCCCAAAAGCAGAAAATACATGCAGTAGAACATCCAGCCCAAGCAGATTATTATTGTGCCTAAAAAGCCGTAGGGTCCTAAGCTGCCCGAAACGGAGACATATCCCGAAAACAAAGATGAAATAACAAACCATGCCACCGCTGTGAAAAATGCCCCCGCCAGCTGATGCTTATACCTGCCACGGGATGCCGGCATCCATTTGTACAGCATGGTAAAAAGTGCCGTTAAAAGAAATATTCCCACAATCATACGAACAAGCTTAAATTTTTCAAGATTTAGTGTGCCTGCATCTATTTTAAACACCTTGTCTGCAAGCAGGAATAAAATCTTCTCGCCGTAGACAACAAAAAACAGCAAAAGCAAAATCGAAACTATGATTATTAGCATGTACGAAACTGCGCGGAGCCTGAATTTAAGGCTCGATTCTTTGCGCTTTGCCTCATAAACTGAGTCCATGCCCAGCATTATTGCCTTCATTGCCGCTGAGGAAATCCAAAGCATGAGCAGTATCGACACCGTTAGTGCAACCCCGCCGTTTGAGTAGATGCTCACAATAATACTGCGAAGCAGCTCCTGAACCTGCGGCGGCAGGTATTCCGGCACACGAGAAATTACAATATCCGCGGTTATCGGGGTATATTTTAAAATTGCCGTAAGCATCATTATAATAGGTATCAGCGACATAAAAAGATAATAAGCAGCAGCGGCAGAAAAGGTTGCCAATTTTACATCGGCAATATCTGTCGTAAACTCCTTTATTGTCTTTACAGGTCTTTTAGTCATTTTAATCCCCGGTTTCCCTCTGCTGTGCTATCTTATAATATTCTCATATTTTGCATTATTTTTCAAGTTCTCTGCATTAATTAAGGTATATACTGAGGGCAGACTTATTGACAAGCTCGTGCTTTGACGGTATCATACATAAACCTTTGAAATAATATATGATTTTGCGAAAATCAATAGGCAAGGAGTAGGCAATGCAGGCTGGTAAGGGCAAGTATATATTGGCTGTTTTGGCGTCGGCGTTCCTTTGGGGCTTTATGGGTCTTGTTACAAGGCTTATGGGCAGCTTGGGAGTTGCGCCCGGCGGCATAATATTTATTCGTTGCTCTCTTGCCGCTGTGATGTTTGGTATCACACTGATTTTTACTGACCTCAAGCAGTTTAGAATCAAACTGCGGGATTTTTGGTGTTTTTTGGGCACCGGAATACTAAGCTCACTCTTTTTTACCTACTGCTATTTCACAGCTACAACAATTATGAGCCTCTCAGCAGCTTCGATTCTGCTGTACACCGCGCCTGTTATGGTTGTTATTATGTCCTCAATTCTCTTTAAGGAGAGCTTTGGCATAAATAAGCTAATCGCCCTTATTTTGTCTCTCATCGGCTGCGCCCTTGTTTCGGGTATAGTCGGCAGCGATGTAAAAATCTCCGCCCGCGGCCTTTTCTTGGGGCTTTGCGCGGGCTTCGGCTACGCTCTGTACAGCATATTTGCCCGCTTTGCCATTAACCGCGGGTACAGCAGTAACACAATAAACTTTTACTCATCTGTTATAACGGCAGTCGGTGCTGCTCTGCTATTTGGAATTTCTTCTCCCATTGCTATTATGTTTTCTTCTGTTAACACTTTATTGCTCTGCCTGGCAGTTGCCTTTTTCTCCTGCTACCTGCCCTATATGTTCTACACCTACGGGCTGACAGGTCTGCCCTCCGGCACAGCCTCTATTATTGCCACCATTGAGCCTGTTGTTGCAAGCCTTGTCGGGATTATTATTTACAAGGAGACTTTGAGTCTGCCGGCTTTTTTAGGGATTGTACTTGTTCTCGGCGCTGTTATTCTGCTGAATGTAAAGCAGAAAGGCAACAGCTGATTCATGCTGCTAAAATACACACTAAATAGAGTCTTTACAGCCTGCCGAATTTACGGCAGGCTGTATTTTTGCCTAATATTTTTGTTAACCGCAGAGACAAAATGATTTCGCATTTGCGTTAAAATTCTTGACATTGCTCACTTTCTTGTGTCATTCTAAACAGGGACATAGTCATTAAAACCTCGCAAAATCTCCGTTGGGGTACGTAGCGGCGGTCTTTGACCGCCTGTGCGCAAAACACCATAAAACGCAGTATTA
Organism: Oscillospiraceae bacterium; assembly: GCA_012513005.1. Lineage (GTDB taxonomy): Bacteria > Bacillota > Clostridia > Oscillospirales > Oscillospiraceae > Scatomorpha. The sequence continues at coordinate 19,680 of JAAZCZ010000107.1, forward strand.
TCAAGGTTTTTTCACTCCCTCGGTCATCTTACGATGACAGGGCAGAAAGTCAAGCAAGTGCAACAGTAAAATGTGCAAAAAATTGCAGGGAAAACGGGGGTTTGGACGAGGGAAACGGAGGCGACCACAGGTGCGCCGCTACGATAAAACCATAAGAATTCAGGTTCTGATTTTGCATCGCAGTAAACGAGGTTTGTTACGGGGCAACTAAGACATGTAAACAAAAAACTTAAGCTGTATCAAAGCATAAGCTTTGATACAGCTTTTTAACATATTCTTTTGTGCTTATTATCAGCCGAAGCTGAGCTTTGTCTCCTTGCTGAAAAGGTGCAGCCTGCCGAGGTCAAACTTGATGCAGATTTCCTCGCCATATTTAAACTGTCTTTTGGCTTCAGCGTCTGCCTCGACTGTGGGGATTACCATCACAACTGCTTTGTCGTCTTGTTCTGCGTGCAGGTGAACAGATGAGCCCATCATCTCGGAGACCTCGACCTTGGCAGCAAGGGCGTTTTCATCTGTCTTCTCGCAGAGCATGATATTCTCGGGTCTTATGCCGCAGACAACTATTCCTGCCGGAACATTTTTTTCTTTTAATATTTTTTGTTTTTCATCGCTCAGTAAAAACTTTTTGTCCTGCAGGCAAACATAGTATTTGCCGTCTTCAATTATAAGCTCTGTGTCGATGAGGTTCATTTGCGGGGAGCCTATGAAGCTTGCCACAAATAGGTTTGACGGGCTGTTGTAGACCTCTTGTGGGGTGCCTATCTGCTGAATGAAGCCGTCCTTCATTATTACTATGCGATCTCCTAATGTCATTGCCTCTGTTTGGTCGTGGGTTACATACACAAAGGTTGTGTTGATTCTCTGCCTGAGCTTTATTATCTCGGCGCGCATTTGGTTACGCAGCTTGGTGTCTAAGTTAGAAAGTGGCTCGTCCATCAAAAAGACCTTGGGCTCCCTAACTATTGCCCTGCCGATTGCAACTCTCTGGCGCTGACCGCCCGAGAGTGACTTGGGCTTTCGCTTTAGATAGGGAGTTATGTCCAGTATCTCCGCTGCCTCGCGCACCTTTTTATCTATTGTTTCCTTGTCTATCTTTTTCATTTTGAGAGAAAATGCCATGTTTTCATATGCCGTCATATGCGGGTAGAGCGCGTAGTTTTGAAAGACCATTGCAATATCGCGGTCTCTGGGGGCTATGTTGTTAATAAGCCTGCCGCCTATGTATATTTCGCCCTCGGTGATATCTTCCAGACCCGCTATCATACGCAGAGTTGTGGATTTGCCGCAGCCTGATGGTCCGACTAAAACGATAAATTCCTTGTCGGCAATGTCCATTGAAAATTCCTGAACTGCAATAACACCCTCGTCTGTTATCTGCGGGTTTGCTCTCTCCTCGGCGAATTTGACTTCCTCTTCCTTAACATCCTCGGCTTTTTTCTTTTCGCTGCCGGTGGTGGGGTATATTTTTTTGACTGATACTAACTTTACTTCTGCCATAATATATGGGTCTGATGTCGCATTATGCTACACCTCGTCTCCGAAATTATCGAAGGCATTGCGCCTAATTATAAATAAAACGCACCGCAGACCCGGCGGGTATCCTTTCTTAGATTATCTGCCGAAATTATTCTATTCGGGCAGAGTGAATATATCATACTTATTTATATACTTTATTATTATTGCGCTCATATGTAAAGGATAATTTTAGCTATGCGTTGCATTTTCTAATCTGCCGCTTTATAATTAATATGGTAGAAATACAGAAAAATATTTACACGGAGGTGCCTATGAGCACAGCAGATAGAATATTCATTGAAAACTGCAAGGATATACTAAAAAACGGGTTTTGGGACATTGATTTGCCTGTTCGCCCCCGTTGGGAGGATGGGCAGAGCGCACACACAGTCAAGAAATTCGGTGTAGTTAACCGCTACAATCTCGCCGAGGAGTTTCCGATATTAACTCTGCGCCGCACCTATATTAAAAGTGCTATTGACGAGCTACTTTGGATTTGGCAGAAAAAGTCCAACAATATTAATGAGCTGGGCTCTCATGTTTGGGATCAGTGGGCAGATGAAGACGGCTCAATCGGCAAGGCATACGGGTATCAGCTCGGAATAAAGCACAGGTACGCAGAGGGCATGTTTGACCAGGTAGACAGAGTTATTTATGACCTAAAAAATAACCCCTCCTCAAGACGGATACTCACAAGTATATATAACTTTGCCGACCTTAATGAGATGGCACTCTACCCCTGTGCCTACTCCATGACCTTTAATGTGAGCGGAGACACACTAAACGCCATATTAAATCAGAGAAGTCAGGATATGCTGGCTGCCAACAACTGGAATGTCTGCCAGTATTCTGTTTTGGTGCATATGATGGCGCAGGTAGCGGGGCTAAAGGTCGGTGAGCTTGTGCATGTTATTGCAGATGCCCACATATACGACAGGCATGTGCCTATTATTGAAAAGCTAATTGAAAACAAAACATTTGATGCGCCAAAGCTCATAATCGACGAGAGCATAAATGATTTTTACGCCTTCACAAAGGATAGCTTTTCGCTATCTAACTACGAGTATTCAAATCTCGATGTTAAAATCCCGATTGCGGTTTAGGGCGTAGTATTATGGACGCTGTTGTTGCCGTTTATGAGGATTGGGGCATAGGCTGCCGAGGCACCCAGCCTGTTGTTATACCCGAGGATAGGCGGTATTTTGCCGCTTTAACAAAGGGTGCCTGCGTTATCATGGGCAGAACTACAATGTGTGATTGCCCGGGTGGCGGACCGCTGCCGGGCAGGGATAATATTATTCTCTCACGCAGCTGCCCGGAGATTGAAGGTGCGCAGGTAGCCGCTTCCGTTTCGGATGCTCTGCGCCTGGCAAAGGGGCATGAGAGGGTTTTTGTGCTGGGCGGTCAGGCTGTTTTTTCGCAGATGATGCCGCATATAAACAGAATTTATGTCACAAAAATCGGGCTGACACCTAAATCCGACTCGTATTTCCCGAATTTAGACGAGATGCCCGAGTGGAAATGCACAGACCCCGGCGAGCCGTTTTTATCCGGTGATGTCGTTTGCAGCTTTTGTGTTTACGAGAGAATTTAGCATAATTTTTTAGCTTATTTACACTGTGTTTTATAAGGAGGCGAATATGGAAACTACAAATAATAAAACCGTCTACTTAGCCGGCGGCTGTTTTTGGGGTTTAGAGCGGCTTTTTCAGGTGATTACCGGAGTTACTGCAACAAGCTGCGGCTATGCAAACGGAAGCTGCGCAGAGGATGCCAATTATGAGACTGTGTGCAGGGGCAAAGCAGGCTTCAGGGAGGCTGTTAAGGTCTGCTATGACCCCCTGCTTGTGAGCCTTGATTCGCTGCTTTATGCCTTTTATTATGTTATTGACCCGACTGTGAAAGACAGGCAGGGTGCCGACATCGGCAGCCAGTATCAAACGGGCATATACTACACAGACGAGGAAACTAAGAAAACGGCAGAGCGGATATCGGAGCGTTTTAGAAAGATCTATTCAAATTTCGCAGTTGAGATTTTGCCGCTTAAAAACTATTTTGAGGCAGAGGATTATCATCAGAGTTATCTCATTAAAAATCCCGGTGGCTACTGCCACATCTCCCCCACCAAGATAAGAGCCTTTGCCAATATGCGCATAGACGCCGGAAAATATCTCCCGCCCGACCCTGATGAGATTAAAAAGATGCTCACAAATGCTCAGTTTGCCGTGACTCAGCATGACTCAACAGAGCCGCCTTTCTCAAACGAATACTATTTAGAGGATAGATCCGGCATATATGTTGATGTTGTCACCGGCGAGCCGCTCTTTTCATCTGACGATAAGTTCCCAAGCTCCTGCGGCTGGCCTGCTTTTTCAAAGCCGATTGAGGCGCCTGTTGTTTTTAATAAAACAGACCGCAGCCACGGCATGTACAGAACAGAGGTACGCAGTCGCAGCGGAAACTCGCACTTGGGCCATGTTTTTATGAATGACCCCGAGTCACCTAACGGCATTCGCTACTGCATTAACAGCGCGTCTTTAAAATTTATTCCGGAAGAGGATATGGAAAAAGCGGGCTACGGCTATCTCCTGCCACTCGGTAAGAAAAACTGAATTAGTTTATTATATTTTAGTCTATATATTTGCGGAGGTTATCTTATTTATGTCCAAAATTGTAATCGCACTCGGCGGTAACGCACTCGGAAAAAGCCCCTATGAGCAGAAGGAAAAGGTAAAAAAAGCAGCATCTTCTATTTGTGATTTTATTGAGCAGGGGCATGATGTGATAATCAGCCACGGTAACGGTCCTCAGGTCGGCATGATTAAGCTCGGGCTTGATACCGCAGCCGATTTAGACAGTAACATTGCTCACTTTCCGCTCCCGGAGTGCACGGCTTTAAGCCAAGGATATATAGGATATCATCTGCAAAATGAAATTTCCCGCGAGCTTTTTGCCCGAAAAATAAATAAGGGCGTTGTTACCCTTGTAACTCAGATTGAAGTTTCGCCCGAAGATCCTGCGTTTTCAAATCCCACAAAGCCAATAGGCGCTTTTTACACGCAGGAGGAAGCTTACAGGCTCATGGCTGAAAACCCCGCAGCAGTTTATAAAGAGGATGCCGGGCGCGACTGGAGGCTCACGGTAGCTTCTCCCAAGCCCGTTAATATCCTTGAAAAAGACAGCATAAACACTCTGCTGAATAGCGGCTTTGTTGTGATTGCCTGCGGTGGGGGCGGCATACCGGTTATTAAAAAAGCTCCCGGTGTTTATGAGGGGGCTGACGCTGTTATAGACAAGGATTTTGCCTCAGCAAAACTAGCTGCTGAAGCTGACGCTGATTTTCTTTATATACTCACGGCAGTAGACAGAGTGATACTAAACTACGGCAAGCCAAATGCAAAGGAGCTTATTAAATTAAGTAGCGAAGAGGCGCAGGGCTACGCCCGGGAAGGACATTTTGCACCCGGCAGCATGCTGCCCAAGGTCATGGCAGCAATCGACTTTGTTTCGGGCAGGCAGGGCAGGTCTGCTGTTATTTCGTCTTTGGAAAAAGCTGGGCAGGCAGCCCAAGGCTTATCCGGAACTGTAATCACAGGCTGAATTTAGCTATATTAATACCCAAAGCGGCGGCAAAATTTGCCGCCGCTTTTTTAGTTTTTTTAGTTTTATTGCTTTTTATATTATTACTAATGCTGACAGTGCTAAAAAATTATTTTCTGCACACGCCGGTTTTTTGCGCAGCTTCAAAAACTGCCTTGGAAACTGCCGGGCAGACTCTTTTGTCTGTGGCGGCGGGGATTATATATTCTGTGCAAAGCTCATCATCTCTTACTAAATTTGCTATTGCAAGTGCCGCTGCTATCTTCATTGCCTCGTTAATCTGCGCTGCTTTAGCATCAAATGCGCCTCTAAACACTCCCGGGAATGCAAGCAGGTTATTTATTTGGTTTTTAAAATCAGACCTGCCTGTGGCTATTACATATGCCCCCGCTTTTTTAGCTTCCTCGGGCATAATTTCCGGCACGGGGTTTGCCATAGCAAATATTACAGGCTTTTTTGCCATGCTTTTTATCATAGCCTGCGTAAGAACATTTGGAGCTGACACGCCTATGAAAACATCTGCATCTTTTATGACATCAGACAGGCTTCCCTTTTTTATTTTTTTATTTGTTATTTCGGCAAGGTCATGTTTTGCCTTGTCTAAATTCTCCCTGCCCTTGTATATTGCGCCCTTTTTGTCGCAGACTGTAATATTTATAAAGCCGCAGACTAAAAGCAGCCTTGCAATAGCGTTAGCGGCAGCGCCCGCGCCGTTTATTACAATTTGCATATCGGCGGGTTTTTTACCTCTTAGCTTAGCAGCGTTTATAAGCCCTGCAGCGCAAACTATTGCCGTGCCGTGCTGATCGTCGTGAAACACCGGTATGTCGCAGGCTTTTTTGAGTCTATCCTCGATTTCAAAGCAGCGAGGCGCGGCTATGTCTTCTAAATTAATGCCACCGAATGACTTTGAGATTAGAGTGACGGCTTTTACAAATTCATCTGTATCCTTAGTGTCTATGCAGATAGGAAAGGCATCCACATCTCCGTAGGCTTTAAAAAGTGCACACTTACCCTCCATAACGGGCATGGCGGCAGCAGGTCCTATATCTCCCAGCCCCAGAACCGCCGTTCCGTCTGTTATGACAGCGCAGAGGTTGTGCCGCCTTGTTAAATCAAATGAGAGCTTTTCGTCTTTTACTATTTGCAGACAGGGCTCTGCCACCCCGGGTGTGTATGCCAAGGAGAGTGCCTCGGCTGTGTCTAAGTCAGCTCGGCTGATTATTTCGATTTTGCCCTTTAATTTTCGGTGCAGTGCCAGTGCTTTTTCTGATATTTCCATTTTGCCTCCCTGCTACTTTGCCATTTTATCGGGTGAAATGAGCCTGTCAAATTCTGCAGCATTAAGATCCCCGCATAAGATGCAGGTCTCTTTTAGTGTTTTGCCCTGCTCCTCGGCTATTTTGACTATCTCTGCCACTCTTTCATAGCCCAAAACGGGCGTGAGCGCCGTTGCCGACATCAGAGATTTTTCAGCATATTCTGACATTTTATCCCTGTTAGCCTCTATTCCCTCACAGCAGTTAATTCTAAACGAGACTAAGCTGTCTTTAAGTAGCCTGACTGACTGCAAAAAGCTGTATGCTAAAAGCGGGCGCAGGGTGTTTAGCTGCAAAATGCCGCCGCCTGCAGCAAAGGAAACTGCCGCATCGTTTGCAATCACCCTGCCCGCTACCATGATAAGAGCCTCGCACTGGGTCGGATTTACCTTTCCCGGCATGATGCTTGACCCGGGCTCGTTTTGCGGAATTCTGATTTCGCCTATGCCGCAGTGCGGACCTGAGGAGAGCAGGCGTATGTCGTTTGCTATTTTAATTAAGCTGACAGCAAGTGTTTTTACTGCGCTGTGCGCAAAAAGCAGCGTATCATCGCAGGATACGGCGTGAAAGAGGTTCGCTGCGGGCTTGTATTTTGCGCCTGTTATATCTGATAAAATTTTGCAGACTGTATCAGAAAAGCCCTTTGGTGCGTTTAGCCCCGTGCCGACTGCCGTGCCGCCGATTGCGAGATTATTAAGAGCCTCCGATGATTTTATTATCATATCACGGCTGTTTTCCAATGCCGCTCTCCAGCCGGAAATTTCCTGCGAAAATAGCATGGGAACTGCATCCTGCATATGCGTTCTGCCGCATTTTATTACATCGCTGTTTTCTTTTTCCAGCCTTAAAAGTGTATTTGTCAAATCGGAAAGTGCGGGAACAAGACCGGTATTTATCTGCGTATACGCCGCTATATGCATAGCAGTCGGGAACACATCGTTGCTCGACTGCGACATATTGACATCGTCATTCGGGTGCAGAAGCTTTTTGCCCACAATTTCGTTGCCTCTTGCTGCTATTACCTCGTTTAGATTCATATTTGTCTGGGTGCCGGAGCCTGTCTGCCAAACGGGCAGCGGAAACTCTAAATCGTGCTTGCCGCTTATAATCTCATCGCAGACTCTAGCTATTAGCTTTGCCTTTTCGTCTGTCATTTTATCGGGGCAGAGTAGAAAATTTGCCTCGGCTGCCGCTTTTTTTATTTGGGCTATGGCATAGATTATCTCAAAGGGCATTTTTTCTGTGCCTATTTCAAAATTGCGGCGGCTTTTTTCGGTTACGCTGCCCCAATATCTGCCCTCCGGCACCTTATTTTCAGCTAAAAAATCATTAAGCTTTTGCACAACATTCGCCTTTCCTTTTTAGTTTTTTTAATATTAAAATGCCGCAGGAAAGCTATCTCTTGCGGCAATTTTATTTTGATTTTATATTACTCTTTTGAAGCTCGCGCCGTCTCGTGAAAGCCCGACAGACAGATGCACCTTGTCGCCTCTTATCAGGCTTTCGGTGTATTCGTAGATTATGCCCTGCTCGGTTTTTGTGAGTCTTTTCACCGCAAAGGCAGCCGCTCCCGGCTTTGAGTCTAAGAGCTTTGCTTCCTCCTCTTTTAGGAGTGTGGCAGAGTATTCATCCTCTGCTGTGTGCGGCACTACACCCTTTTCATATAAAAGACTGTAGAAGCTGTGCGTTGCAAGCAGCTTGCGATTTAGCCCGGGGTATATAAATGTGGGGTAGTGTGAGGTTTCGAGAATTACCGGCTCTCCGTCTACATTTCTTATTCTGCGGAACCTGTATACATAAACTCCCTCACCGAGTTCAAGCAGTCTGGCAACTGCTGCCGGCGGGATTATGACTTCAAATTCAAGTATTGTTGAGGTCGGCACCCTGCCCATACCGCTGATTTCCGATGTGAACGAGTACACATTGTAGCTGCGTTTGTGAAAATCCGAGCTTGTTACAAAGGTGCCTCTGCCCTGCATGCGAACTAACATTCCCTCGGATTCGAGTATGCCTATTGCCTGCCTGACTGTGCTGCGCGAGACATCATAAATTCGGCATAGCTCAGACTCTGAGGGCAGCTTTTCGCCCTCCCTGAGTGTGCCTGCCGAGATGCTGCGCTTTACTATGTTGGAAAGCTGCGTGTATAGGGGCATATCGCTCTTTGTGTCGAATTTTCCTAAATTTATCGTGGGTTTTTTCATAAATTACTCCAAACTTGTTATAACGTTTGATATATCCTAACCATTATAGCAAATCAGATATTCCAATACAATACAAACAGCAGGGCTAAAATGTATTTTATCTTTGTATTTTTTCCTGCAGAGCCAAAAATATTGCCAAAAAACAATCTTTGCAAAACAGCAGTTTGACTAAATATTTTTTTAACTACCCCACGAGCAGGCGATTCTATGGACAGTTTTTCACATTTTGTGTATAATAATATATAGCTTTTGTATGGGAAAAACTGAAACAATTTTTTAAAGGGAGTGTTTATTTTGGCAGTCGTAACCAAAGTCAGCCACGCTTATTACCGCACATTCCAAGGTGCATTTAACATCGGAGCCAGGGTGCTGCCCTGGAGGAAGCCGAAGCTCATTATGGGTGCCGGCAGTCTTGCTAAGGTGCCTTCGGTATTAAATTCATGCGGCGTTAATAAGGTAATGGTAGTAACCGGACCCAACATTGTAAAAACTCTGGGTCTCCGCTTAAAGGAAATACTGGAAAAAGCGGGTATGCAGTATGAGGTTTTCTGCGATGTTGAGGCAAACCCCTCTGTTGAAACAGTTGAGGAAATTTTCAAAATGTATGTTGCAACCGGCTGTGACGGTTTTGTTGCACTCGGCGGCGGCTCTCCTATGGATGCAGCTAAGGCTGCTGCTGCCCGTGTTGTGAGACCTCGTACCCCTCTGCACCGCATGGCGGGTGTGCTTAAGGTTTTAAAGCCCATTCCCCCGTTTATCGCAATTCCCACAACGGCGGGTACAGGCAGTGAAACTACCATAGCGGCAGTTATTACAGACCGCGCAAAAAATCATAAATACGCACTTATGGACCTTGTTTTAACCCCGAAATACGCAATCTTGGACCCGGAGCTAATTGTGAGCCTATCCCCCAGAACAACAGCAGCAACAGGTATGGATGCACTAACTCACGCTGTTGAGGCTTATGTCTGCAACTCATATAACACAAAGGAAAGCCTGCGCTGTGCCGAGGAGGCTGTTGTCACAATTATGAAGTGCCTTGAGCCTTCTTTCAGAGATCCCTCCGATTTAAGGCTGCGTCAGGAGATGCTGCTTGCCTCGTTTAAGGCAGGCTTTGCATTCACACGCGCGGGTGTCGGCAACGTGCATGCTATTGCACACACACTCGGCGGTTTTTATAACACACCGCACGGACTTGCTAACGCTGTTATACTGCCCATCGTCTTAGAGGATTACAGCTTTGCAGTTTGGGATAAGCTGGCGCACCTTGCCGAGCTGACAGGCATTGCAGCCTCCGGCACAACCGAGGAGCGTGCCAAGGCATTTATCGCCGAAATTCGCAGAATGAACGATGTTATGGGTATTCCGAGAGGCTTTGACTTCATTTTGGATAAGGACATCCCCACAATGATTAAAATGGCTCTCGCCGAGGCAAACCCGGTATATCCTGTGCCTGTTATCTATGATGCAGCAAGGGCTCGCCGTGTTATTGAGAATATCCGTATGGGAGCTTAGATTTAATAATATATTTTGACATATTATTTACGCATATTTCATAATTACAGCATATAATAGCCTCAATAGTTGAGGCGGAGGACATTTATGAGCAGCAGCAAAAACGAG
>JAAZCZ010000108.1 GCA_012513005.1 Oscillospiraceae bacterium
CAAAGTCATGTGTTTTTATAAGTTTTTTATTGCAAAAATCACTACATAGTGTATAATTATTATTAGGAATCAGTATAGTAATTATCTGCTTATAATTAATACATTTGATTTGGGTGATAATAATTAATAATGATACATTTATTAACGATATTGTGAGGTGTTTTTCTATGACCCCGGTAGTATTTTGGATAGTAGCATTTGTTGTTTTCTTGGTATTTGAAGCAGCAACTGCCGGACTTTCCAGCATTTGGTTTGCATTAGGAGCACTTGTTGCCCTTTTGCTTGCCGCTTTTGGTGTGACTCTATGGGTTCAGATTCTAAGTTTTTTTGTTGTTTCAATTGTAACTTTAATTCTGACAAGACCACTTGTTCTCAAATATGTCAATAACAAAACAACAGCTACAAATGCTGACCGCGCTGTTGGAGAAGAAGGCGTCGTTGTTGAAAGAATTGATAACCTTTTGAGCGAAGGTGCTGTTTTGCTTGACGGCAAGGTCTGGACCGCACGCAGTGAGCAAGGAGAGCTTATTGAAAAGGACACATTGGTCACTGTTTTGCGTATTGAAGGTGTTAAGCTGATAGTAAAGCCCACAGGCACAAATATGTAGTTTATTTATATTTTTTATATTTTGTAAAGGAGCACATTTATGGAACCTATCATTGTAATAGCAGTAGTACTAGTTCTTCTCCTCGTTATCTTAGTCCGCAATATTCGAATTGTTCAGCAGGCAAATGCCTTTGTTATTGAGCGCTTAGGTGCTTATCACACAACCTGGAAGGTCGGACTTCATGTCAAGGTGCCTTTTATTGAAAGCATAGCAAAAAAGGTCTCTCTCAAAGAGCAGGTTGCCGATTTCCAGCCTCAGCCGGTCATTACAAAAGATAACGTAACAATGCAAATTGACACAGTTATCTATTATCAGATAACCGACCCGAAGTTGTTCACATACGGAATTGAGCAGCCCGGTGTTGCGATTGAAAATCTTTCGGCAACTACACTTCGTAACATTATCGGTGAGCTTGAGCTTGACCAATGCCTGACAAGCCGTGATGTAATCAACACTAAGATGCGTTCAATCCTTGACGAAGCAACAGATCCCTGGGGAATTAAGGTTAACCGTGTTGAGCTTAAAAACATTCTGCCTCCACGCGAGATTCAAAACGCAATGGAAAAGCAGATGAAGGCTGAGCGTGAGCGTCGTGAAGCTATCCTTCGTGCAGAGGGTGAAAAGAGAGCGGCTATTCTTACTGCAGAAGGCGAAAAGGAATCCGCAATTTTAAGGGCAGACGCTAAGAAGCAGCAGCAGATTCTTGAGTCTGAAGGTGAAGCAGAAGCAATCTTGAAGATTAAAACTGCAACAGCTGAAGGCATAAGGCTAATTAATGAGGCAAAACCCACTGCTGAGGTGCTTAAGCTAAACGCTATTGAAGCCTTCGGAAATGCCGCCAACGGCAGAGCAACAAAGATTATTATCCCCTCTGAAATTCAGGGTTTAGTCGGTCTTGCCACAGGTCTTATCGAATCTGTGAGTGAACCTGAGCGCAAAGCTCCCCAAGATAATTAAGCTAATTATTAAAAAGAGATACTTCTGATGGATTATCAAAACAAAGTCGCACATTTTCTAGCTGAGCTTAATATGGCTCCTGACTGCATTGATTTTGAGGCGTCATCTGAGGCGTTTTTATTAGATATGGAGCTCGGGCTAAAAAAAGAGCCAAGCTCTGTTAAGATGATACCGACATATTTATCGGCAAGCGGCAGCACCGAGGTTAAAAAGCCGATTGCAGTTATTGATGCAGGCGGTACAAACTTCAGAACCTGTCTTGTGACTTATGATGATAACAGCAGAGCTACTGAGCATTTAACTATTAATCGCATGCCCGGATCAGACGGGCATGCGATTACTTGGAATGATTTTATTTCCCATGCTGCAGCTTCTGTTTCTCCCCTGCTTGAGCACACTGACAGAATTGGTTTTTGTTTTTCTTATCCTACATTTATGCTGCCTGACGGTGACGGGATTTTGCTTGAACTCACAAAGCAGGTTAAAATTTCAGGCTTTGAAGGAAGACAGATTTGCAGAGATTTAAAACTAAAGCTTAGAGAGCTTGGTTACGATAACATACATATTGTCTTGTTAAATGACACGCCTGCTGTTTTACTCTCCGCTGTCGGTGCTGATGCTACTGTCGGGGAAATTGGACTTGTCGGACTTATTTCGGGCACTGGGACAAATGTTTCCTGTATTCTGCCGACATCTTCGCTTCGCGAATTTGGAGAATATTCCAAAGAAACAATGCTTATTAATACCGAGTCAGGTGGCTTTTCCGGTCTTAATCGCGGTGAAATTGATTTTGAACTTGATAGTAACACAAGCGATCCCGGTGCATATTTATATGAAAAAATGACATCCGGTGCGTATTTAGGTGAACTTTGCAGGCTTTTGCTAATTAAGGCTGTAAATTGCGTTCTCATATCTCCATTAACTTGTGATAAATATAATGAAAAATACAGCTTAGATTCAAAAGCAGCAGATTTGATTTGCAGAGGTGAAATTAAGCTTGGTACCGAAGCAGATACAAATATAGCGAAACTGCTTTGCACTGCAGTTTTTGACAGAGCCGCCCGCTGCGTGTGCTCAAATATTGCAGCTGTAGTTAAACTGCTAAACAAAAAATCAGTTTGTGATAATTTATTAGTGAGTGCTGACGGGTCTGTCTTTAGAAACAGTTATGTATTTAATACTAAGCTTATAGAATACTCGGATTTTTACCTAGGCAATGCTTTAGGATGCAAAGTAAAATATGTTTCGTATGAAAATTCAACTATCTTCGGAACTGCCGTTGCAGCACTTTTAAATTAGTAATAATAGTGAGGTATATATTTTGGAAATTTTAGTCGGAACAAAAGCAAAGATTAATAAAGTAGTAAGTAACAGTGACACAGCCTTAGCTCTTGGTTCGGGCGGAGTTAATGTGTTTTCAACCCCCTCAATGATTGCGCTTATGGAAAACGCCGCTTTAGAAGCTATTCGTCCGTTTTTGGAAGACGGTTTTGATAGTGTCGGCACAAAGATTTCTGTTTCACACCTTTCTGCAACCCCGGTAGGTATGGGTGTATATGCATAAGCTGAGGTAACAGAAGTTGAACGAAAGAAAGTTATACTTAGCGTTAAGGCGTTTGATGAGGCGGGATTAATCGGTGAAGGTACGCATGAGCGATTTATTATTAATCTCGAAAAGTTTATCGAAAAGGCAAATAGCAAATAGGACAGATTTAAATCAATAAAAATTCTTGACAAGCTGAGTTTTTTACGGTAATATTACTCTTGCTTGCTCGGACGATTAGCTCAGCTGGTATGAGCATCCGCTTGACGTGCGGAGGGTCATAGGTTCAAGTCCTATATCGTCCACCAGAAAAACCTCGTAACCTTAATGGTTACGAGGTTTTCTTTTTTATTATTTTGTTTTTCGATCTAAACTGGATAAAGCAGTCAAGTCAAAAGCATTAAGCACCCAAATAGGCTGCCTTTACTCCCTCATTAGACAGAAGCTCACTTCCCTTGCCTGATAGAGTTATCCTGCCCGTTTCGAGTACATATCCCCTATCAGCTGTTTTAATCGCCATATTTGCGTTTTGTTCAATTAGGAGTATGGTAACACCGCTACTGTTAATCTCTCTTATTATACTAAATATATCCCTGACTATTAAAGGCGCTAAGCCTAATGACGGCTCATCCATCATAAGAAGTTTAGGTCTGCTCATTAAAGCTCTTGCCACAGCAAGCATCTGCTGCTCACCACCGGAGAGTGTACCCCCGGCTTGCCAGCTTCTCTCTTTTAATCTCGGGAACAGCTCAAAAACTCGGTTTAAGTCTTCTCTTATATCATCGCATCTCAAGTAGGCACCTATTTTTAAGTTTTCTATTACTGTCAAATCCGGAAAAATACGTCTACCCTCCGGCACTAGGGTTATGCCTTTTGAAACTATGGCGTCTGTCGACTTTCCGATAAGCTCTTCTCCGTCAAATAGAATTTTGCCGCCGCTGGGTTTAACAAGCCCTGCGATTGTTCTCAGGGTTGAGCTTTTCCCGGCTCCGTTAGCACCTATGAGAGTTACGATTTCCCCGCTTTGCACCTCAAAATCTATTCCCTTAACAGCTTCGATGCCACCGTAATTGACCTTGAGCCCTTCTACCTGCAAAAGCACATTATTATTCACAATCAGCCACCCCCAGATACGCCTCGATTACTCGGGCATTATTCTGTATTTCTCTTGGTTTGCCCCGAGCAATTTCGCTTCCGAAGTCGATTACATAAATAAACTCTGATATGTCCATTACCAAATCCATATGATGCTCAATTAAGACTATTGTAAGATTATATTTTTCCTTAGTTTCTCTGATGAAATTTGATAATTCCATTGTTTCCTGCGGATTCATACCTGCAGCGGGCTCGTCTAACAGAAGAAGCTTGGGCTCTGTTGCCAATGCTCTTGCAATTTCAAGGCGTCTTTGCAGCCCGTAAGGCAAGCTGACTGCCATTTCATCCCTGTATTTGTATAGACCCTGCTCTTCTAAAAGGAGCTTAGTTTCATCTCGCATCCTGTTTTCTTCGCTGTGGTTTAGCCTAAATGTTGCAGTTAATGGATTTTGTTTTGCTCGCATGTGCTTAGCAACCAAGACATTTTCGAACACAGTCATTCCCTTCCAGAGTCTGATGTTCTGAAAGGTTCTTGCTATGCCGAGCTTTGTTATTTTATCCGGAGTAGGCGTGAGTGAGGCTCCTGATACATACATTTGGGGATGCTCACCTTTGTACATTTTTTTCATTTTTCCGCGAGGATGGTTTCTGATTAAGGGCTTCCCCATGTATTCTATAAGACCGTTAGTAGGTTCATATACCCCAGTAATGCAGTTAAAAGCGGTGGTTTTTCCGGCTCCGTTAGGGCCGATTATTGCGACTATTTGACCCTTTCTTACCTCAAGGTTTAAATTGTTGACAGCGATAACGCCGCCAAACTGCATTGATATATTTTCTATTCTTAAGACACTGTCTGTCATACGCTCTCACCGCTTTTCTTTTTCTTTCCCCTAAATAGGTCTGAAACTGTTTTTGCCGTGAGCTCCTTGCCACCCATTATTCCGTTTTGTTTCAGCAACACAATCATCATTATAACAATCGAGAAAATAACCATTCTGAAGCTGCCTCGGGTAATACCGGGGATTAATGCCTCATTATCTAAGAACCTGAGCCACCACTCTCTGGAGGCGACAAAAAGGAATGTTGCCATAACGCTGCCGCTCACAGAGCCTATTCCTCCGATTACGAC
>JAAZCZ010000109.1 GCA_012513005.1 Oscillospiraceae bacterium
ACTCTACGGCGGCCAGTCGACACACCTTCCCATGAAGGTAAATATGTCAGGCGTTTTGCCGGTAATCTTTGCTCAGTCAATAGCCTCGATTCCGGCCACAGTATGCGCCTTTGTGCCCCGTTGGGCAGACGGTTGGCTAATGAAGAACATCTTCAATACCAACACAATCCCATACGCAATACTCTACTTCATACTGATTATCTTCTTCAGCTATTTCTACTCAACAATCCAGTTTAACCCCGTTGAGATTTCAAACAACCTAAAAAAGAACGGCGGCTTTATCCCCGGCTTCAGAGCCGGTAAACCGACAAGTGAGTTTATCGCAAAGGTTCTTAATAAAATCACACTCTTCGGCGCCATTTACCTCGGCATAGTCGCAGTAACTCCCGTAGCTGTGGGCGGACTTTCAAACGCCCCTGCTCTGAGCGGAATTTCGCTCGGCGGCACCTCAATCATAATAGTTGTCGGTGTTGCGATAGAAACCGTACGCGCAATCGAAGCACAAATGCTTATGCGTAATTACAAGGGATTTCTTGATTAAGGAAGGATTATGATGAAGCTTATCTTACTAGGAGCTCCGGGTGCCGGAAAAGGCACGCAGGCTGCGATAATAAGCAAGAGCCTCGGAATACCCACAATCTCAACAGGTGAAATTCTAAGAGCAGCAATGAAAAACGGCACTCCCGTCGGGCTCAAAGCCAAGGAGTATGTCGAATCAGGAAGGCTGGTTCCCGATGAAGTCATAATCGGCATCGTCAAAGAGCGCCTTTCAGAGGAAGACTGCGCAAACGGCTACATACTCGACGGTATGCCAAGGACAATCCCGCAGGCAGAGGCACTTGAAGCCTGCGGAATAGATGTCGACACAGCAATTTCAATCGAAATTTCAGACGACATCATTTTCGACAGAATTACCGGTAGGCGTCTTTGCACGACCTGCGGAGCTATGTACCACGTAAGGTCCGTTCCCCCTATTAAAGAGGGAATCTGCGACACCTGCGGTGCTGCACTCACAAGGCGCAAGGACGATCAGCCGGAAACCGTAATGGTTCGCCTCGAGGTCTTCCACAGAGACACCGAGAGACTAAAAAAATTCTACGAAACAAGAGGCAAGCTTGTTGTTGTAAATAACCAAGGCTCAATCGAGGCAACAACGGCACTCATTTCCGAAGCGTTGGGCGTTAATCTATGATAATCATAAAATCCCCACGCGAAATCGAACTAATGCGCAGGGCAGGCAAAGTAGCAGCAAGGGCAAGAGCCTTAGCAGCAGAAATGGTAGCACCCGGTGTAAAAACAGCCCAAATTGACCGCGAGGTCAAACGGTTCATCGAATCCTGCGGAGCTGTACCGACCTTCTTAGGTTACGGGGGTTTTCCTGCCAGCACATGCATCTCAGTCAACGAGGTCGTTATTCACGGAATACCAGGGAATAAAGTCCTCAAAGACGGAGACATTGTCAGTATAGATGTAGGTGCCACCTTAGGTGGATACGTAGGGGACTGTGCAACAACAGTCCCATGCGGAAAAATCTCAGAGGAAGCAGCGCATCTTATTGAAGTAACCCGGGAATCCTTCTTTAATTGCCTATCGGTGGTAAAAGAGGGTTACAGGGTGTCTGATATCGGAAAATCAATTTCAGAGTATGTAGAAAAGCAAGGCTTTTCGGTAGTAAGGGACTATGTGGGTCACGGCATAGGAAGATCAATGCACGAAGCCCCCGAGGTACCTAACTACTACACAAAACGCCACAGCCAAAGACTTCAAAGCGGAATGACACTTGCAATCGAACCCATGATAAGTGCGGGCGACTACAAGGTGAGGGTTTTAGCGGACAAGTGGACTGTGGTAACAGCAGACGGAAGCTTGTCGGCACACTATGAGAACACAGTAGCGATAACAGACAGTGAAGCTGAAATACTGACTGTGTCAGAGAACACAAATGGGCTGTAGCCTATAACGGGGAGGTTATCAATTTGGCAAAAGACGATGTAATCGAGCTGGAGGGCACGGTTGTCGAATCCCTGCCCAACACAATGTTTAATGTAGATATCGGCGGCGGTCATATAATACTGGCGCATATATCAGGCAAACTAAGAATGAACTTCATAAGAATACTGCCCGGCGACAAGGTTACGGTTCAGATGAGCCCCTACGACCTTACAAGAGGCAGAATAACCTGGAGGAGCAAATAGCGACGGCGCAGGCCGAAAAAGGAGGAACCCTCATGAAAGTAAGACCTTCAGTAAAGCCAATATGCGAGAAATGCAAAATTATCAAGCGTCATGGCAGAGTAATGGTCATTTGCGTAAACCCCAAGCACAAACAGCGTCAAGGCTGATAAATTATTATTTTTCTGTGAGAAACTAAGTCTCCCTCCGGCGGGACCAAGGCTTATTTCTAAAAACGCAGAAAATCATTGAAAGGATGATAGCATAAGATGGCACGTATAGCCGGCGTAGACCTGCCCAAAGACAAGAGGATTGAGCTGGGACTCACCTATGTCTACGGAATCGGCAGGACGAGCGCAAAAAAAATTCTCGAACTAACAGGAATTGACCCTAACATACGCGTAAAGGATCTCTCAGACGAAGACGAGGCCAAAATCCGCGAGTGTATCGAGCACAACTACTTAGTTGAGGGAGATCGCCGCAGAATTGCCGCTCTCGACATCAAGCGTCTCACAGAGATTGGCTGCTATCGCGGCTTAAGACACAGAAGAGGCCTCCCCGTTCGCGGACAGAGGAGCAAAACCAATGCCCGTACACGCAAGGGACCTGCACGTACAATAGCAAACAAAAAGAAGTAAGGAGGGATATTAAATGGCAGCACCTAAGAAAAGAGTTAGATCACACCGCAGAGAACGCAAGAACATTGAAAAGGGCCAGGTACATATCCGCTCCTCTTTCAACAATACAATGGTAACCATTACAGACACAAAAGGAAACGCCATTTCATGGGCATCTTCCGGCGGTCTGGGATTTCGCGGAAGCAAGAAGAGCACACCCTTCGCATCTCAGACAGCAGCCGAGACGGCTGCAAAGGCTGCAATGGAGCACGGACTTAAATCCGTTGAAGTCTTTGTTAAAGGCCCCGGCTCGGGGCGTGAGGCTGCAATCAGGGCACTGCAAACAGCAGGTCTTGAGGTCACAATGATTAAGGATGTCACGCCGATACCCCACAACGGCTGCCGTCCTCCGAAACGCCGTCGCGTCTAAGAGATATAGGAGGTAAAATTTAAATGGCAAGATATACAAATGCAGTTTGCCGCCAATGCCGCAGGGAAGCTCAGAAACTGTTTCTGAAGGGTGACAAATGCTTCACCCCCAAGTGCCCGATGGAGAAGGATGGCAGAGATGTACCTCCCGGACAGCACGGAAGAGGTCGCGGAAAGACCTCAGAGTACGGTCTGCAGCTTCGTGAAAAGCAGAAGGCACGTCGTTACTACGGAATACTGGAGAGCCAGTTCCGCACATATTTCAAAATTGCAAACCGTCGTCCCGGTATGGCTGGTGAAAACCTGCTTTCAATCTGCGAGAGCAGACTGGACAACACAGTCTACAGACTGGGTTTTGCAATGAGTCGTGCAGAGGCACGCCAGCTTGTTAACCACGGTCACTTCACAGTGAACGGATGCAAGGTAAATATACCCAGCTTCCAGGTTAAGCCCGGCATGGTAATTGCACTGCGCGAAAAGAGCCGCAATCTTGAAAAAATAAAGGCAAATGTTGAAGCTAATGCTTTCCGTCAGCCTCCCAAGTGGCTTGAGTATGATGCTTCAAACCTGATTGCTAAGGTTGTCGCAGCCCCGGCAAGGGAAGACATTGATCTACCCATACAGGAGCATCTAATTATCGAGTTGTATTCTAAATAATTAGCAAACCCTCGAACAGATTGCAAAATGACACGCGCGCAGATATGCGCTATATTTTAGAAGGAGGGTTATTTCGCATGATGGAAATTAGATTTGATATGCCAAGCTTTGAGTGTGTTGAAACACCTACTGATGAGTCATACGGAAAGTATATAATTATGCCGCTCGAGCGCGGATACGGCACAACACTCGGAAACTCACTGAGGAGGGTATTGCTCTCTTCACTACCCGGCACAGCAGTCACAGCTGTCAGGATAGCGGGAGTATCACACGAGTTTTCAACCGTACCCGGAGTCAAGGAAGATGTCACAGAGATAGTATTAAATCTCAAAGGACTTATTGCAAAATTACATTGCGACGAGTCAAAGACAGTCTATCTGGAAGGCAGCGGTGAATGCGAGCTTACAGCAGCGGACATCAAACCCGACGGCGAAGTTGAGATACTCAATCCGGAAATGCACATTGCC
Organism: Oscillospiraceae bacterium; assembly: GCA_012513005.1. Lineage (GTDB taxonomy): Bacteria > Bacillota > Clostridia > Oscillospirales > Oscillospiraceae > Scatomorpha. The sequence goes on from JAAZCZ010000109.1 coordinate 4,342, forward strand.
AGCTTAGAGCCCGGCGCCTCTCTTTCTATGGAGATAGTAATCGGGCACGGCACAGGCTATGTAACTGCCGACAAAAACAAGGGTCAGCAGAACATTATAGGCACAATCCCGGTCGACTCGATTTACTCCCCGGTACTCAAAGTCAACTACGCAGTGGAAAACACCCGCGTAGGTAACAGAACCGACTTCGACAAGCTCACAATAGAGGTGTGGACAGACAAAACAATGGCACCCCGTGACGCAGTCTCACTCGGCGCAAAGGTGCTGGTAGATCACTTCACACTGTTTACGCAGATGTCCGATGCAGTCACAAGCACATCAACTGTTGTTGACCTGCCGGAGCCGGAGGGCAACAAGGTTCTTGAAATGACTATCGAGGAGCTCGATCTCTCTGTCAGAAGCTTTAACTGCCTCAAGCGTGCAAAGATAAACACAGTTGAGGATCTCGTCAATAAGACTCAGAGCGATATGATGAAGGTCAGAAACCTCGGACGCAAGTCACTTGAAGAGGTTGAACAGAAACTCAGCAACTTGGGTCTCGCCTTAGCCAAGGAAGAGAACCAATAGTCGGGCACATCCCGCATATTAGGAGGAAAAACTATGTTCGGAACAAGGAAACTCGGCAAGCCGACAGCAGCGCGTAAGGCAATGCTCCGTCAGCAGGTAACGGATCTCTTGGCAAACGGCCGTTTAGAGTCCACATTTACCCGTTGCAAGGAAATACAGCCGCTCGCCGAGAAGATGATAACCTTAGCAAAAGCTAAGGATATGGCATCCTACAGACAGGCTCTTGCATTCATCACCCGTGAGGATGTAGCCAAGAAGGCATTTGACGAACTCTCTGTTAAGTATCAGGATAGAAACGGTGGCTATACACGCATTACCCGTATAGGACCCCGCCGTGGCGATGCTGCAGAGATGGCAGTTATTGAGCTTGTATAACAAATAAAATTGGCATTTAGCCAGATATAAAAACGACCGAAGAGAGATGATTTCTTCGGTCGTTCTTTCATATATATTTAAGCTGCAATGATTTTAAAATAAAACAAATTTGAACAAAATGTAAATTTATATCCACCCGGGGGGCTTGTATGCCACAAAAAATGGGTATACTATCAAGGTTGTAAGCAAAACATAAATCACAAAAAATTTCAAGGAGGAGAGACTATGGCATGTTTTTTAGTACCTGTGGGTGAAGCGGTCTTAGTAACTGCCGCAGCATACGCCCTTAAAGCCAAACAGAAGAATGAACTTGGCGGAAACACCGAAGAAACAAAATCCGATAAGAGTGCAATTCCTTTTTTCAAAAAACTGTTTTGGCTTGCTAATCTGCTTTGGGGAGGGGCTTTCCTGCTTTGCTTCGAGCACATTTGGCACGGTGAAGTTGTCCCATGGTTCCCATTCTTAACAGCGGCAGCAGACCCGGAGGAAGCGGTTACCATGCTTTCTGAAATGCAGAGTGTCGGAGGCGCTATGGCACTGCTCATTACCGGTGTCTGGATACTGATGCTAATTGCAGTTTCGGTAACTCTAAAAAGAAAAACTACTGCAGCAGAGGAGAGTGCGGCATGACACTATTAATCACATGTTTTGCAGCTATTGTAAGCACAATAATCTGGTATAAAAACGCACCTGCTAACCCCATGAAGGTCAGCATACTATGTTACATTTTCTGGGGCTCTGCCTTAATGTGGCTTGTTGATGCAGTGTTTGAGTATGCTGAACTCGGAGCTGAATTCTTCACTCCGGCAGCAGCAGACATGCTAAACGATGCCTATTTAGGGCTTTCAGCAGTAGCCCTCGGCATGATACTTTGGCTTTTAATTTTAATAATAAAAGATCCCAAGGGCGTAGTAAGAGCTTCACTTCTTAAAAAATAGAATTAAAAACAACACAAAGAACAAAACCGCCGATTTTTCGGCGGTTTTGTAATTTTCATATTATATATTATTTTATCTCAGGCAACTTAGAAAAACTCAAATCCAAAATCTCTTCAGGCAAATCATAGTCAACCATCACACCGTCGTGCATCTTGCCGTACGAAGCCATATCAAAATATCCGGTGCCGGTCAGACAGAAGAGTATAGTTTTCTCCTCGCCGGTTTCCTTGCATTTCTTAGCTTCCTCTAAAGCTGCCCAAATAGCGTGGCTGCTCTCCGGAGCCGGCAGTATTCCCTCAACTCTGGCAAATTCCTCCGCAGCTTTAAATATCTGTGTCTGTGTAGCAGTTTTTGCCTCTATATAGCCGTCTGCATAAAGCTGACTGAGTATGGGGCTCATACCGTGGTATCTAAGCCCGCCCGCGTGACCGGGAGGCGGCATAAAGCTTGAGCCCAATGTGTACATTTTAGCCAAGGGGCAGACCTTGCCCGTGTCGCAGTAGTCATAGGCAAATTTGCCTCTTGTAAAGCTGGGGCAGGATGCAGGCTCAACTGCCAAAAATCTGTAATCAGCCTCGCCTCGTAACTTTTCACCCATAAATGGGGCAATAAGCCCGGCAAGGTTAGAGCCGCCGCCGGCGCAGCCTATTATAATGTCGGGAGTTATGCCGTATTTATCCATAGCAGACTTAGTTTCAAGACCTATTATAGACTGGTGTAGGGAAACCTGATTTAACACGCTGCCCAAGACATATCTAAAACCCTCGCTGCTAAGAGCAGTCTCAACAGCTTCAGAAATAGCGCAGCCTAAGCTGCCGTCAGTGTCGGGAAACTCGGCTAAGATTCTTCTGCCGACTTCTGTTGTATCGGAGGGGGAGGGTGTAACAGTAGCCCCGTATGTCTTCATTACCTCTCGCCTATAGGGCTTTTGCTCATATGAGCATTTGACCATAAAAACCTTGCATTCAAGCTCCAAGTACGAGCATGCCATTGAAAGAGCAGTGCCCCACTGCCCGGCACCTGTCTCGGTAGTAACACCCTTTAGCCCCTGCTTTTTGGCAAAAAACGCCTGAGCAATTGCGGAATTTAGCTTGTGACTGCCGCTTGTGTTATTGCCCTCAAATTTATAATATATTTTAGCGGGTGTGCCGAGCTTCTCTTCAAGGCAGTATGCCCTAATCAGAGGCGCCGGTCTGTACATCTTGTAAAAATCTAAAATATCCTGAGGAATGGGAATATCACGGTCATAGTCGTTTAGCTCTTGCTTTGCAAGCTCGTCACAGAAAACACTGCTTAAAGCCTCAAAGCTCATAACCTCACCGGTACCAGGGTCAAGCAGGGGAGCCGGCTTTTTTTTCATATCGGCACGAACATTGTACCAAGAGCGTGGCAGCTCATCCTCCGCTAAATATATTTTGTAAGGTATTTTGTTCTCAAATGTCATTTTTATTTGCCTCCTTAAAATAATAAAACAAAATCCCATGCTCTTAAAGATAAGAACATGGGACAGAAAAATAATCTGCGGTACCACCCAAATTGGCGAAAATCGCCCACTTATGCTGCACAATCATGCAGCGGCGCTATAACGGGCACTCCCGTGAGCTATTAGCTCCCCTCATAAGTCCATTCACCGCAAGGCTCGCTATGGCGCTTCCACCTAATCGCCACTCTCTTAAAACACTGCCAAGGGCTACTAATCTTAATCTCAGGTTTATTCACTGAGTATATCACATATTTTCACATTGTAAAGTACTAAAACGAATAATCAAAAATCTGACTATTTTCGTAGGTAAAAGCCGAGAAACGCTCCGCAAAGTCCGCCAATTATATGAGTCAGCTGAGAAATATTATCCTTAACAGTGACACCGCTCACAAGCTCCCCGCCTAAATATAATATTAATACAAGCAGGAGAGTGAGAGGAATCTCACCGTTTTTCATGCCCGAGAGCGAGGATAATACAATAAGCATAAACACAATACCGGAAGCGCCGAGTACACCCGAGCCGGGGAAGAATATCCACTGCACAACACCGGTAATAAAGGCGGTTATTATAATCGCAGTAGTAAGTGACCTGCTGCCGTACTTCTCCTCCATAGGCGGACCGATTACAAGCAGCATCAGCATGTTGTTGATATAATGCGCCCAGCTGCTGTGCCCTAATATATGCAGGAAAAACCGCGGATAGGTAAAAGGGTCTAATAGTGAAGAGTGATAGACAGAAAAGAACATTCTGTTACTTATGCCGCCTGTCACAAAAGATAGCAGCAGTGCAGCTAAAGACAGCACAGCAAAAGATAATATTACAGGTGAATTATAAGTAATCCCGCGAAACTTCATTTATACGCCTCCAAAAATGTTTATGCCATAGCCTCGTCATAAGCCTTTTTTGTCTTTTCATCAAAACAGACCATTCTGACACGTGTGGGCAAGCCGTTTTCTGATAAAAACTTTTTAATCTCAAAAACTGCAATTTTAGCTGCCTCATTTACAGGAAAGCTGTAAACACCTGTACTAATAGAGGGAAAATCAACTGTTTCGCAGCCGTTTTCCTTGGCAAGCTTAAGGCAGGAGCGGTAACAGGAAGCTAATAGCTCAGCCTCTTTATTTTCGCCGCCGCGCCAAACAGGTCCCGGAGTGTGTATGACATATTTAGCAGGCAAGAGGTAGCCCTTTGTTATCTTAGCCTCGCCGGTGTGGCAGCCGCCGAGTGTCCTGCATTCAGCCAGAAGCTCAGGACCTGCTGCTCTGTGAATAGCTCCGTCAACGCCGCCACCGCCCAAAAGCGAGGTGTTAGCGGCATTAACAATAGCATCAGCATCAGACTTTGTGATATCACCTAGTATAATTTCAAGTTTACCCGCCATGACGGCACCTCCAAATAATATTATTTATAAGCTTTTAATATACGCAATAAGTTCATCTACATGCTCGGGGTTTGTTGCCCAGCTTGTGCAGAAGCGAACAGCGGTCTTATCGGGTGAAACCTTCTCCCAATGTGAAAAACCGTATTTTTCAGATAATTTAGACAGCAAATTATCCGGTATAATGGGAAACTGCTGATTGGTGGGGGAGTCAAATAAAAGCTCCCAGCCATTATCTTCAAACGCGCGCCTGAGTTTTTGAGCGAGCATAACCTCATGCTTAGCTATGTCAAAATATAGCCCGTTTTCAAAAAGTGTCTTAAACTGCACGCCCAAAAGCCTGCCCTTAGCCAACATGCCTCCGCGCTGTTTAATAATATATCTAAAATCCTTTTTAATATTAGAATCAATAACAACTACAGCCTCACCGAATAGTGCGCCCAGCTTAGTGCCGCCTATAGTAAAAGCTGAGGAATATTTAGCTAAATCAGGCAGAGTAATATCTGTCACATCGCAGACCAAGGCAGTTCCCAACCTCGCACCGTCAACATAGAGCAGCAGGTCAAACTGCCTGCATACATCAAAAATCTCACGAAGCTCAGAAAGAGTATATACCGTGCCGCACTCAGTAGGCAAGGTGAGATACACCATAGCGGGCTTTGCCATATGCTCATGTGTCACATCGCTGTGATGAGCATTGCAGACCTCAAAAATCTGCTTTGCTGTCATCTTACCGTCAGTAGAGGGCAATTCAATAACCTTATGCCCGGTTGCCTCAATAGCTCCCGATTCATGCACAGAAATATGCCCGCTCACAGGTGCAATAACGGCATGATGCGGTCTTAGCGCTGCTGCCATAACAGTCAGGTTAGCGCCCGTTCCGCCAATTAAGAAATGCACATCGGCATCTTCATTTTTACAGAGCTTTCTAATAATCTCGGCTGCCTCAAGGCAATAATTATCCTCACCATAGCCGACAGACTGCTCAAAATTGGTTTCGAGCAGTCTGTTTAATATTTCAGGGTGAGCGCCTTCAAGGTAGTCGCTTCCAAAGTTAATCACAAATTCACTTCGCCTTCACTATTATTTTCTCATCCTTAGATGTCAGACTAATTGATTTTACCATACCTTGCATCTCATCTACAATAACAGATGCGATTTGGTCCTCAATTTCTTTCTGAATTGTGCGGCGAAGGTTGCGCGCACCATATGTAAGGCTAAAGCTTTTCTTCACCAGATAGTCAATAACAGACTTATCCCAGCTAAGCTTCATATCCTTTTCAGCCATTAAAGCCTTGACCTCATTTAGCATAAGCTCGGCAATTTTAGAGAAGCTCTCCTCATCTAACTTATTAAAGCAGATAATTTCATCTACCCTGTTAATAAATTCAGGTCTTAAAAACTCATTTAGAGCCTTCATAGCCTTTTCACGGCTCTGGTCAGATACAGTGCCGCCAAAGCCCACAGCACCGGATTTCGTGTTGCTGCCTGCGTTTGTGGTCATAATGATTACGGCATTTTCAAAGTTTATACTTCTGCCTTGGGCATCTGTAATTCTGCCGTCATCAAGAATTTGCAGCAGTATATTCATAACATCCGGATGCGCTTTTTCAATCTCATCAAATAAGACAACAGAATAGGGCTTTCTTCTGATTTTCTCTGTGAGCTGCCCTGCCTCGTCATAGCCGACATAGCCGGGAGGCGAGCCTATCAGTCTTGACACAGAGAACTTCTCCATAAATTCAGACATATCGAGCCTGACTAAGCTCTCGGGGCTGTTAAATAAATCCTCAGCCAAACGCTTAACCAGCTCAGTCTTACCGACACCGGTGCCGCCCACGAAAATAAAGCTCACGGGCTTGCGCTTAGCCTGAAGTCCGACACGACTTCTCTTGATTGCCGCACACACAGCGGAAATTGCCTCATCTTGGCCGACAATATGCTCCTTCAAGCGGTCATTTAATCTAGATAGCTGATCAAACTCACTCTCGGTTATTGTAGTTGCAGGTATCTTGGTCCAAAGCTCAATAACGCGTGCCAAGGCAGCCTTAGTGAGAATGGGGGGAGAGGCTTTTAGCACATCAAGCTCATCTGTAAGCTGCATAATTGCAGTTCTGATTACCGCAAGTCTCTCATAGTGCTCACCCTCAGTGTCAGCAAGTAGCATCTCGCGCTCCTTGTTATAGTCGTCAATCTCTTTTTGAACCTCGGCAGTGCGAGTTATCTTTTCATCCTTGAGGTTAATATCCGAGCAAGCTTCATCAATAAGGTCAATTGCCTTGTCCGGCAGATATCTGTCTGTGATGTACCGCTCAGACATCAAAACGGCAGCCTCCGCCATTTCTGGGGGTATAGAGACACCGTGGCAATCCTCATAGTAGTGAGCTATGCCCTTAATAATATTAATACTGTCCTCAATGGAGGGCTCAGCAACAGTAACCGGCTGGAACCTGCGCTCTAATGCCGCATCCTTTTCAATGTGCTTTCTGTATTCGGTGAATGTAGTAGCGCCTATAACCTGAATTTCACCTCTGGATAAGGCAGGCTTCAGGATATTAGCAGCGTTCATGCTGCCCTCGGCATCACCGGCACCGACTATATTATGCACCTCGTCAATGACAAGGATAATATTTCCGGCTTTTCGAATTTCATCAATAAGCCCCTTCATACGAGACTCAAACTGACCTCTAAACTGGGTTCCCGCCACAAGGGAAGTTAAGTCCAAAAGATGAACTTCCTTGCTGCGTAGCTTATAGGGCACATTCCCCGAAGCGATGCTAGAAGCTAAGCCCTCTGCAATGGCAGTTTTGCCGACACCGGGCTCACCGATTAAACAGGGGTTATTCTTCTGTCTGCGGTTTAGTATCTGAATAACGCGCTCAAGCTCTTCATGTCGCCCGATTAAAGCGTCGAGCTTACCGTCACGAGCCCTCTCGGTTAAATCAATGCAGTAGCTGTCTAAGAACCTGCGCTTATTTTGCTTGGGCTTAGCATCGCCGGTCTTTTCATCCTCAGAAACAGAAGGTACCTCGGCGCTCAGCTCCTTGCCGCCTTCCTCGCTCATGTTGTTAAAAATACGGTTCATAAGAGGGAAGGTCGCGGTTTTTCCGTCGTCATCTAAATCATCATCGCCAATACCGGGCTCACCAAACTTGGACATACCGTCAAAGCTGTTCATAGCCGTCAGCATTTCAGCAGACAGATCATCAAGCTCGTCATCAGATAAACCCAGCTTCTGTATAAGCTCATTTACCGGCTGAATATTGAGTTCCTTAGCGCAGCGCAGGCAGATGCCCTCATTCTTTGGAGCTCCGCCCTCTAATTTTGTAATAAATATCACTGCAATATTTTTATTACAGCGTGAACAAATTGCAGTCTTCATATAATATCTCCTTATAAAACGCCGTAAAAACGGCAATTAGCACTCGTTCTATCTGAGTGCTAATTTACCATTTATTTTGATTTCTGTCAATACTTATATATATTTATTGACACATTGTTCACATCATAAGAATAATTATATACCAATGCCCTTTGTGAGGAAATTAATAGCAATGAAAAATCTTCCGAGTATCGAGTTTTGCAGCGTATCCGGGCCGATTAAAAGCCCCAAGAACCTAAGCAGCCAGCAAATAAGCACACAGTAGGTAACACCCAAAACAAGACCCATAAAAGCCCCGCCCCAATAGTCGAGCCTCTCCATATTAGGCAGCCTAAACGAGAGATTTGTGAGATTTCCAAGAGCGGTAAGCCCGATTAGTATAATACAGAAGAATAGAGTAATACCGGCAATATAAGCAATTCTCTTGCAGAGTATCTCAACAACACTGCTTGTGATATCTGTCTTGTTGTCGTCAGCGTACTTTTCAGCCTCTTTTGCCATTTGCTCAGCTGCACTGCTGTGTATGCCTAAAATCTTATACGACTCATAGCAAAAAGCATGTCTGAGCGTAGGGTCATTAGTCAAAACGTCTTCATAGGAGAGCTGAGTATCGGCTAAATCGAGCTTTTTTAATACAGTGGTCTTCATATGCTTTTCAACATAACCGTCAGCAAACGGGCGCAAAGCCGGCACAGCCTCGTAAGAAAAAGCAGTAGACAGCAAGGTAGCGGCGTAAAGGGAGACAATAACAACAATCATGCCGCCGATGCCCATTATAAGACCTCGCTTATATCCAATCCAGACACAGCTCAGTACTATAAGTAGCAGTATTAAATCAAGTGCTAATTTCATTAATTGTTCCTCCGTTTAGGATCAAATAGTGTTAATATCACAAACCAATGCGATAAATGCCGCCCCCGGCATATGTAACAATCGCGTCTAAGCTTCCGCCAATTTGTGCCCGGGCAATTTCTCGCTCGGGTTTATTCTCTTTAACAAGGGATAAGTTGCGATTATATAACATAAGCTTTTCGCTGTCAGCCACAAGTATATATGAGCTTTTTGCGCTAAGTGAATTGATGGGAGCAGTATAAGTAAGGCTGCCTAAGACATTTGCTCCTGTGCCTAGGGAGTAAAGATAATGCGAATTATCGTCACTAAGCAAAATGCAAACAAAGCCGTCGTCACTTCCGCAGTATTTATCCAGCTTCTTATCATTAAAAGCGTAGCTTGCAAGAACATTGCCGCCAAGGTCAATAAAAGTAGCTTCATTCTCCGATATGCAGCAGAGCTCATTGTTTCCGATAAAGAAAACATCTCTTATTACAGCTTCAGAAAGAGAATATACCCCAAGCGGCTCTTCGCTGTCAAGTGAGAAGAGATGCACAGCACTATTGCTGTCTGAAACTGTAACAGCTGCAAAAACCTTGCCGTTATGAGATACCTTAGCACAAAGCGGAAAGCCCTTTGCCGATAAAAAGGTATAAACAGGGGAGAGATTCGTATCGTAAATTGTAACAGCGCCTCTGTAACCTGTCTCCGAGGAGGTGACGGCAAGCATGCCGTTTGCTGAAATACTGATGTCGCTTATCCGCCCTTTAACGCTCAGCTGCAAAGACTCTCCCGAGGAGACCTTTAGTAAATACCGCTCACCGACGCTGTAAGCAACGGCGAAATTGTCATTGCAGACCAAAGCGGGAAAGGCAAGCGGAACTTTAAGCTCAGAAACAGTTTTGCCGGAAAAATTTTTTAGCATTAAACCGAAAGAATCAGCAATTGCTATCTTATCTCCGCAAGCTGTGATAACACTGTTTTCATAGAGAACAGGCAGGCTCAAAGGCTCAGAGCCGGTCTTTCCGCCGAAGCGGATTTTATCTCGCATCAGAAAAAGAGACAGAGCAAGAGCAAGAAGAACTGCGGGTATGATTATTATTAAAACTCTCCTGCGCAGCAGGAGCTTATCTGCACGCTGCTGTTTCATGTGCCCTCCTCCAAAACTGCGATGAGGCTATTATAACCCGAAATCGCCAAATTTTCACGATTTTTTTATATCCCGTAGCAAATGGGCATGTCCATCATTTCACCGACGACACCATCATACCAGAGCTTAGAGAGATAAAGCCCCTGCGGCGGCATTGTAGGTCCGGTAAGTCGCCTGTCTTTTTTTAATAATAGTTCAGGAATATCAGAGGGCTCTAATTTGCCCAAGCCGGCATACACAATAGTGCCGACAATAGCCCTTGCCATATTATACAAAAAGCCATTTGCACAAACCGAAATCTCAATAGAAGGCTCATTAATATTAATATCGCAGCTGTAAACTGTTCTCACAGTAGTTTTAGTAGCGGTGCCAACACTTCTCACCGCTGCAAAATCGTGTGTGCCCACAAAGCTGGAACAGGCTAAAATCATCCTATCATAATTAAGGGGCGCCGGATAAAAACAGACACGGTTTTGTAAAAACGGATCCCTGATTCTGGAATTTTGTATCTTGTAAACATACTCTTTTTTCAGGCAGCTGCCGATAGCGTTAAAATCATCTTCTGCCACTGCTGCTGATAATACCGCAATGTCAGACGGAAGCCTGGTGTTAACAGCAAGCGGAATTCTGTCTGTCGGAATTGTGCTGTTAGTTCTGAAATTAGCGCAGTAATTTATCGCATGAACACCGGCATCGGTTCTGCCGCAGCCAATCACATTAATTTTCTCACCGCAAATTTTGGAAACAGCGGCGTTTACAGTAGCTGCTACGGAAATATCTTTTTTTTGTACCTGCCAGCCATGATAGGCGCTGCCGTCATAGCGCAACCTTAATGCAATATTTCTCATAGCCCGAAATAAGCAAGGGCAATAACGCCAAACATCATAATAAAGCCGAGTGTAAAGGCAAGATAGTCAATGCTCCCCATTTTAAGCCTTTTCATGGCAGTTCTGCCACTGCCGCCGTGATAACAGCGACTTTCCATAGCAACGGCAAGCTCATCAGCGCGGCGGAAAGAGGAGACAAAGAGCGGCACAAGCAAGGGCAGAAGAGCCTTTGCCCTCTGCGCTAAGCTTCCGGTCTCAAAGTCAGCTCCGCGAGCTTTTTGAGCAGACATAATTTTGTCTGTCTCCTCAATTAAGGTCGGAATAAATCTAAGCGCCATGCTCATCATCATGCTCATCTCATGCACAGGTACTTTTATTTTAGAAAGCGGCTTTAATAAACGCTCTAAGCCCGAAGTTAAGGCAACAGGGCTTGTTGTATAGGTAAGAAGAAAAGTTCCGCATATAAGCAGAATAATTCTGCTTGTCATAAATAGTGCCCGTTTTAGCCCCTGCTTTGTAATTGTGATAACCCAAAAGCTAATGAGAACATCACCCTGGGTGTAAAATAGGTTTAATAAGCCTGTCAGAATAATAATAACAACAAGCGGCTTTAAGCCTTTAGTAATAGTTTTTATGCTGATTTTAGATATTGCTATGCAGGCTATGGTAACTGCCAGCATAATGCCGTAGGAAATCCAGTTAACAGCCGAAAACAGGGCAATAATAAATATTAAAACACCTACTAGCTTTGTGCGCGGGTCAAGGCGGTGAGCGGCGGTGTCGCCGGGGAAATACTGACCTAAGGTAACATCTTTAAGCATTAGTACACCCGCCTTTTTTAATGCTAAGCACAGCATCCTTAAGATGCTCACTTGTGTAAATACCTTCAGGAACAGGAAGCCCGAGCTTGCGGAGCTTTTCTGCAATTGCAGTAGGAGCGGGTATATCAAGCCCTATTCTCAAAATATCCTCGGTTCTGGAAAACACCTCGTGCGGGCTGCCGTCCATAAAAATTCCGCCCTCAGAAAAAACAATAAGCCTGTCGGCAATTCTCGCAGCATCGTCCATACTGTGCGTAACTAAAATAACAGTAGAGCCGCTCTGTTTTCGGTATTCCAAGATATTATTAATAATCTCATCGCAACCCTTGGGGTCAAGCCCGGCAGTCGGCTCATCTAAAACTAAAACCTCGGGGCGCATGGCAATAACACCTGCAATAGCAACACGCCTTTTCTGCCCGCCTGATAGCTCCAAGGGAGATTTTTCAAAAAGCTCCTCACCGACACCAACAAAGCGTGCAGCCTCACGAACACAGTCATCAATTTCGGCATCGGAAAGCTTCATGTTCTTTGGACCAAAGGCAATATCCTTATAAACAGTCTCCTCAAAGAGCTGATATTCAGGATACTGAAAAACAAGCCCGACCTTGTATCTGATATTATGTGTGGTTTTCTTATCGGCAAAAATATCAGTGCCGTTATATAAAACCTGCCCCGATGTCGGCTTTAAAAGGCCGTTTAAGTGCTGAACAAAGGTAGACTTGCCCGAACCCGTGTGCCCTATAAGCGCAACTAATTCACCCTTATTAATTCTGACATCAACACAGCCGATGGCAGTCTTTTCAAAGGGAGTTCCGGCACTGTATACATGCCTTAGTGCAATTGTTTCTAAAATAGCAGTCTCCATTTATTTCACCAAATTAAGGGCATTAACGACTGCAGTAGCGCAGTCATCTGTCTTTATTGCAGTAAGCGGAACGTTGATACCGCTTTTATTAAGTTCATAAAGCAATTTTGTAGTAGCGGGTACAGAAAGTCCCTCAGACCATAAAAGATCAGCATCGGCGAAAACATCGCTAGGTACGCCGTCTGCCACCACCTTGCCCTCAGATAAAACTATAAGTCTGTCTGCATCAACACACTCGGACATATGATGTGTAATAAGCAAAACAGTTATACCCTTTTCCCTGCAAAGCCGAGATACAGTCGAAACAACTTCACGCCTGCCTATGGGGTCTAACATAGCAGTAGGCTCATCTAAAACAATGCAGTCAGGCTGCATGGCAAGAATACCTGCAATTGCAACCCTCTGCTTTTGCCCGCCGGAGAGCAGGTGAGGGGCGTGCATACGATACTCATACATGCCGACAGTTTTTAGTGCATCGTCAACTCTGCGCCTTATTTCTTCAGGCTCAACACCTAAATTCTCGGGAGCAAAGGCAACATCATCCTCAACAAGATTTGCAACTATCTGGTTATCGGGATTTTGAAAGACAAGTCCGACAGTGCGCCTAAGTTCAAGTGTGCGCTCTTTGTCTGCGGTGTCAATTCCTGAGACAGTGACTTTTCCGTCACTGGGGAGCAGTATGGCGTTTAAAAGCTTTGCCAAGGTAGACTTCCCGGAGCCGTTATGCCCCAAAACAGCAACAAAGCTGCCGCGTTCTATTTCAAGGTCAATGCCGCAGAGTGTGGGAATCTCATCTCCGGGATATGTAAAATGTAGATTTTCTATTTTAATTATCTTATCCATCGCATACTGGCTCCACATGGTAATATAAGGCCGCTACTAGTGCAGGTTAGCCCCAATTCGCGGCTTTCGGATCTGCCTCCAAAACGCTTAATAAATATGCTGTCGCTTATATATGTAAGAGTACTCGGGGATAGCCCGGTGGTGTAGGAATTAATAAGCACAAAAAGAGGATCATCCGACAAAAGCTGTGCACAGAGTGAAACAAAGCCCCAAAGATTATCCTCCAAACGCCAAACCTCACCCGAAGGTCCGCGCCCGTAGCTGGGCGGGTCCATAATTATTGCATCGTATTTATTGCCGCGTCTTATTTCTCGCTCAACAAACTTAATACAGTCATCAACAATCCACCTGACAGGCATCTCGGCAACACCGCTCGATGCGGCATTCTCCTTTGCCCAGTTAACCATACCCTTAGCAGCGTCCACGTGGCAGACAAAAGCCCCGGCAGACAACGCCGCAACAGTAGCGGCACCCGTGTATGCAAAGAGATTTAAAACCTTTATTTCTCGTTTAGCAGAGCTAATCGTGCGCCTTATAAAATCCCAGTTAACAGCCTGCTCAGGAAAAAGACCCGTGTGCTTAAAGTTCATAGGCTTAACATTAAAACTAAGTTTGTCATAGGAAATCTTCCAAGATTTGGGAAGATCCTTCTTAACCCAAGCGCCGCCGCCCTTGTCACTGCGTGAATATGCAGCATCATAGCTCTTCCAGCGTTTGTCTTTTTTTTCGGTATTCCAAATGACCTGAGGATCCGGACGCACAAGTATCTGACTGCCCCAGCGCTCGAGTCTCTCGCCGCCGCTGCAATCTATAAGCTCATAATCCTGCCATTTATCCGAAATCCACATGATTTATCTCCAAATAATTTAAATTATTACTTTGCAAAGTGCCAGAGCGCAGACTTATAAACCAGTATGCAGTCAACCTTTGCCGTGTCAAGTGACTGAAAACACGCTCTTGCACCGCCCTGCATTCGCTGTATGGCACCCAGCCTGTCTCTTAAATCCTCGTCTGCATTAATAATATCAAGAAAATACTGACCGGAGTCCATAGCAAGGGTTGCGCCCTTCAATTTCCTAACAGAACGGAACCTATTATCATCCCGCACAACCAAAACCAAGCCCTGCTCCATATAGGGGAAAACGGTGGTGTATTGTTTAGAACCGATATCAAGCGCCAAACCGCCCCAAGCAACATCAATATTGCCGGAGGAAAGCTCAACATAGGCGTTTTCAGCCTTAATGGGAATAAACTCAATCTTCCATCCGAGTCTGTAACAGACATCTCGAGCAAGGTCAACATCAAAGCCTCTAAACTGATCTCTTTCCTTGTATGCCATAGGAAATGCGTCAATATCAACGCCGACTATCAAAGTGCGTTTAGGCACGGTTTTAATCTTCGCCATAGCCTCTTTATCAGCGGGTATAGAAACAGGGTCATGCCCAAACCAGTGCAGGGCATTATTATGCACTGTGCCGTCAGCTGCCGATGCCTGCAAAGCCGCCATAACATAATAGCGGACGATATCATCGTTTCTAAAACCTATGGCAAGCTGCTTTGTCTCATAGGATTTTAGTATTCTAAACCTGCCGTGTCTCTCCCCGGCGCTGCACGCAGTAAGAGAAAAAAGCAGTATAGTAACGAGAAATATGCAAATAGCCTTGCTTAGCCTATTCAAGTGTTTCACTCCCAAGTAATAAACAGTTAGCGTTGCGCTAATATTATATAATAAAGTATATATACATACAGTGCAAGTCAAATTTGTAAATATTAATCATAAGCATAAAAAAAGCACGCTGCATTTTAGCAGCGTGCCAAAGTATTATTCTTAGAAGAAGAAGTCTTTAACCTGACCCCAGAGAACAAAGAGCATTGCAACCGGAACAACAAACTTAAAGCAGAGTGTGAAGAAAAGCTTTCCTCTAAACTTATTGCCGTTTTGCTCGCACTCATCAAAGACTGTAGAAGGCTTATACTTCCAACCGATAAGAAAGCTCATGAACAGCGCACCGAGAGGCATTAAGACACCCTCAGAAAAGGCGTCATAAAGATCCAGCCAGCAGTCGTTCCAAACCCTGAATCCTGCGGCAACGTCGCCTGCGGTGATTCCGAGGATCTCGTAAGGAGCCTTAATGGCAGATCCGCCGCTACCCAGAGCGTCAAGAGCTACGGGAAGACCGACTATGAATATAATAGCGCCGTAAATAAAGGTAATTTTTTTCCTGTTGGGCTCTTTGCCTTTAGCAATTGCCTTATCAACACGGTTTGCAGTGCAGACCTCAAGCAGTGAGATAGAAGAGGTTACAGCCGCAATAAAGACCAGGAAGTAAAAGAGGAAACCGACGAATGCGCCGAAGTTGCCCATTTTTTCAAAAACAGTGTGCATTGAAACAAAGAGCAGTCCCGGACCCCCACCGTAATCAACGCCGAATGCGGCGCAAGCCGGCATAACTGCAAAGCCTGCCAAAACTGCAATAAGAGTGTCAGCAAAGGGAATAATAAGAGCGTTGCGCTGAAGGTTTTCCTTTTTGGATAGGTAGGAGCCGTATGTAATCATAGCGCCCATGCCGAGTGAAAGCGAGAAGAACATCTGGCCGGCTGCTGCCTTTAAAACTCCCAAAAATCCAATTTCAGGATTGGAAAACACATCAAGGTTGGGTTTGAGCATAAACTTGTAGCCCTCGATTGCGCCTGGCTGGAAAGCCACGAACACAACAACAAAGAGCAAAATAACGAAGAGTGCGGGCATACCGACCATAGAAAATCTCTCAATACCCTTTTGAACACCGCCAGCGACTATGAGCATGTTGATAATCATGAACAGCCCAAAGAAGAAGAGCATCCCACCGTGGTCATATAGTAAAAATCCGAAAAATCCGCTGCCCTGACCGACAAAGCTGTCAAGCCCGAGAATCTGAAGCAGGAAGCCCATCATATAGCGCATAACCATTCCGCCGAGCACGCAGTAAAAAGCGAGAATGACGAATGCCGAAATAACTCCAAGATATCCTACCCACTTGTGCTTTTTAGAAAACTCTCCGTAAGCGCCGACTGCGGCCAGACCGGTTTTTCTGCCGAGTGCAAGCTCACCCAACATTATAGCAATACCGACGAATACAACCAGCAGGAGATAAATAATGAGAAAAGCAAACCCACCATTTTTGCCCATTTTGTAAGGAAATCCCCAAATGTTTCCAAGACCTACAGCCGAGCCGATTGCTGCCATTAGAAAGCCAAAGTTACTACCCCAGCTACCGCGTTTGTTTTCTTGCATTTTTCTCCCTCCATAAATGCTATTCCCGGTATCATATAAATTTGATTCACGGGTATATAAAATAATTATGACTAAATTTATACTAAACTGTGAATAAATGCAAGCGAAAAGATGAATAAACGCTGCCCCTTTAGCACTTTTAATAACTAAACTGATTTTGACCTAATAATCAATTAGGTTTTTGTGCATATTAACAACAAGATTTCGGCAAAACCACGGATATTTGTTAATTTCTTAACCAAAATAACATAATTTTTGGGTAATGTATTGCAAGTTATCATGCAATTTGTTTATAATAATAAGGTGAGCAAGCAAATATTAGCTGTCGGGAGGCTATTAAATTGAACTACGAAATTGATTTAGCGGGATTAAAAAGAGAGCTACCACTGTGCAAAGTAACAGATGACCTTTACATAGGGGCATTTGTAATGTTCGGGGATGTAGAGCTAACAGTTCACTGCGCCAAGATGCTCTTAGAAAAAGCGCCGGAATACGATTATCTGATAGCACCGGAAGCCAAGGCAATTCCGCTTGTGTACGAAATGGCAAGGCAGTCCGGGGCTGAAAAATATTTCATAGCCCGCAAAGGTGCCAAGGCGTATATGCAGGGAGTCTTTGAGGTTGAGGTAAGGTCAATTACAACTATGCATATTCAAAAGCTTGTGATAGACGAGGCTGATGCAAGGTTTATAAACGGCAAAAGAATGCTAATTATAGACGATGTAATATCAACAGGAGAATCACTAAATGCAATGGAAACTCTGGTAAAAAAAGCAGGCGGCACCGTAGCCGGCAAAATGGCAGTATTAGCCGAGGGAGATGCAAAAAACAGAGACGACATAATAACCTTAGCACACCTGCCCGTATTTAATAAGGACGGCAGCGTAATTTAATCAATATAATTTTATATCTAAACACAAAACCGAAATGCTCTGAGCATTTCGGTTTTACTAATATTGGATATTAATATGTTTTTATATTTGAAGTTTTAGCGTTTTTTATCCCGCAGCTTATTAAAAAACTCAGAAAGAAGCTTTGCAGACTCCTTCGCCAAAACACCGCCGTAAATTTTGGGTTTGTGCCCGAAATTCTCTTCAAAGAGATTAATCACAGAGCCGCAGGCGCCGGAATAAGACTCCTTTGCCCCGTAAACAAGCCTGCTTATGCGAGAATTTATTATAGCACCTGCGCACATGCAGCAGGGCTCTAATGTAACAAACATAGTGCAGCCGGATAAATCCCAACTGCCCCGATAGGCGCAGGCATTTCTAATAGCCTCAATTTCGGCATGGGCGCAGGCATCAGGTATTTCCTCCCTGCGGTTTCGCCCTTCACCGATTATTGCACCATTTTCATCGCAGATTACGCAGCCGACGGGAACTTCCCCGGCGGCAGCAGCCTCACCTGCCAAAGCCAAGGCAGATTTCATATAATCTTCAAAGCAAAGCGGCAAGCTGCCGCTATTTTCAGTGATGTGAGTCATTTTTCAAAATATTAACATCCATATGCGGATAGGCAAATGAAAGCTCTGAATTTTCAATCCTGTTTAGAAGACTCTCGTTAAGTGCAAAATATGCATCCCAGTAATCAGCAGGGCGAACCCATGCTCTGAGGCAATATTTAACAGAGCTGTCTAAAAACTCTGTGATAAGCACAACGGGGGGCTTAGAATCAGAAAGCAGTTTTTCAGAAGCAGCAGCGTCAAGCAAAACCTCTCGCACACGCTCGGGTTTACAGCCATATTCTAGTGTAAGAGCAATATCAATCCTACGCAGATGCTCTGCTGAAAAGTTAATTACATTTGATGAGCAAACCGAGGCGTTGGGGATATTAATTTTCTTATTGTCAGGGGTCAAGAGTGTGGTATAAAAAAAGCCGATTGTTGTAACAGAACCGGATGTGCCGGCTATTTCTACATAATCACCTGAAATAAAGGGCTTTGTCATCAGAATAGTAAAGCCTGAAAACACATTCGAGAGTATATTCTGCATAGAAAGTGAAAGTGCAAGACCTACAACAGAAAGGGAAGCAACAAGAGTAGCCGAGGGTATGCCCAGCGTGTCAGTTAGAATAAGCAGAACGATAACCCACAAAAATACCTTGACTCCGGAATACGCAAAGCCCTGAATAACCGAGTCAAATTTCGACTTTTTCAAAGTAGCCTTAATAAATTTCAGCAAAAAGTGAATAACAATAACACTAACAACAAGTGTCAGCAAAGCAGAAAGCAGAGTCTCAACCTTAAAATTGCCGGCCGAGGTATTCATTAGCTCCTTAATCTTTTCCATACAAAACTCCTATACTGTGATGTGAGCAGTAATCATTATAACACAAAGAGTAATTTTTTTGTCTATATTCACATATATGTTACAATTCTTTTGCTTATGTCAATTGACAAAAATCATATTAAATAATACTATGATTTTAGTTATATTGTAAAAATATGGAGGTGTGAAGTGAGAAGCTACGACGAAATGATGCAGTCATTTGATGGCACAAAGCTCTATCTGAAAGCCGAGTTGCCGGAAAAAATGAAGGCAGTTTGTGTTTTTGTTCACGGACTCTGTGAACATCAGGGCAGATACGACTATGTGGCTGAAAAGTTTTATGAGGCAAAAATCGGAACCTACAGATTCGATCACAGAGGTCACGGAAAAAGCGAGGGCGAAGAGAGCCACTATTCCGATTACAACGAAATGCTAAAAGACACAGATGAAGTTGTGAATAAGGCAATGGCAGAAAACCCGGAGATTCCGATTTTTCTCTTGGGGCACAGCATGGGTGGCTTTTGCGTAGCCCTATACGGAGCAAAGTATCCCGAAAAAGAGATAAGCGGTATTATTACGAGCGGAGCGTTAACCCGCGACAACGCAAAAATAATTCTTGGAATACAGAAGGGAATGGATGTACATACACGCATACCCAACGCCCTTGCAGAGGGAGTTTGCAGTGTAATAGGGATAATCGAGTGCTACAAAACAGACCCTCTTGTCAGAAAATCATTCACAGCAGGTCTCTGCTATGCAATAGCAGACGGGCTTAAGTGGTATGAAAAGAATGTAGGCACATTCTCATTTCCTATTCTAATGATGCACGGTGAAAAAGACGGGCTTGTGTCTGTCCAAGATACCTACGATTTTTTCACACTTGTTTCCTCGGAAGACAGGCAGATGAAAATCTACGGCGGGCTTCTGCACGAAATTCTAAACGAGTTTTGCAGGGGAGAGGTAATAGCAGATACAGTAGCATGGATAGAGCGGAGAGCCTAAGGGCTATTATTATAAGAAAGAGAGAAGAAAAATAAAAAAGATTTTAGCAATACTTCTAATCAGCGTTCTAATCTTAAGCCTATGCGCCTGCGGGGCAAAGCCGGCAGAAACTAAGCCGGAAACAAAACCTGCAGAGGGCGGCACAGCAGCTCCCGCAGAAGGCGGAGAGAAACCAGTTGGCAGTGTGTTTGTAGGTAAGGGCTACACAATTGCATACCCCGAAACGGTAGAAGAAGTAACCGATTCATTGGGAAACAAGGTACTCGAAGACAAGGCGGGCGTGTGGTCTGCAAATACTTCTCTAAGTGACGACTATGCGTATGACGAAACAGTAGCAAAATTTAGCAAAAACCTTCAAAACTCTGAGGGCTTCAAATCAGAAAATTTGACAATAGGTGACATGGAAGCTGTGAAGCTCACTTATGTCGACAGCATTGGTTCAAATGTCCTGTATCTGATCAAGCTAAACGACAATGCGGCAGTATTCTTAAACTTTTCCGCCCAAAAATCTGCAACAACGGTAGAGCAGCTTGAAACAAATGCCGACCTTGTGGCAACGGCAAGCGGAGTTAAGGCAGGCTGACAAAACTAATAATCTAATAGCAAATTCGGGGCTGCATAATGCAGCCCCGAATTTTTACGCTTTTAAGCTAAAATATTAGATATTATTTTTCTTCTTCTGCTTTAGGCTCTTCGGCTGTTTCAACTATCTCGACCTCAATGTCGGGATGTATTTCCTCGGCCGGTTTTTCCTCAGGCGCTACAAAGGTAGCGTCGTTTTCTGTCTTATCCACAACAGTTTCAAAATTCTCCTCGCTACCGGTGGAGGTTAAAGCCTCTCCGATTGAAGCTTTAAGCTCAGACAGCTCATCTTCAATCTGCTTTGTTCTCTCGTCGGCAAGGCGAACAGCCTCAAAAAGCTGCTCATAAATTTCGCCGGGATTGTCCTTGTTAGACTCATAATAATAAAGCCCCAGAGCTGCATATGCCTTGTTTAAGCTGTCTTTTTGGTTGTTTAAGTCAAGAGAGAGAGTAGCTAAACGGTTAAGTGCCTTAGCCTTAACACCTGCATCACGGGTTATTTCCTTTGCCTTAGCACCGGTAATCATTGCAAGGTCTCTTGCAGCCTCAGAAAAACTCTTAAATGCGGACATAAACTTTTCTTTGTAATCGTTATTGTTGTTGTTCATAATTAACCTCCAATTTTATTTACACAATTATTGTATTACTAATCACTCTGCTGTTGCGGTCGTAACTTCCGCAGCACTTTCATTTTTTATACGGTTAACATACATTTCGGGGTGCTTTCTTTTTGAATTATAAATAAGCAGGGCAACTGAAATTACCAGGGATAATATGCCGACAAGCTGAGATGTGCGTATGCCGGTGCCTAAGAAATAGAGGCTGTCTGTGCGCAGACCTTCAATCATGGCACGGGCTGCACCATACCAGCCGACATACATAATAAATGCCTGACCGTCGTATTTGCGTTTGCCCTTATTAATCCAAACATAAAGCAGTATAAAGCCCAAAAGGCTCCAGAGACTTTCATAAAGGAATGTGGGATGCACATAAACAGTCTGCGCTCCGGGCTTGGTAAGTCCCATGCGGCAGAATATTTCAGTCTCATAGCCGAAGGCTTCGCGGTTAATAAAGTTAGCCCAGCGACCGATGACCTGACCCAAAATTAAACTCGTACCCAAGTTATCTAAAGCAGCACCGAATGGGATTTTCTTCACTTTACACCAGATAACGGCAGTAAGTGAGCCGGCAATTATGCCGCCGTACATACCGATGCCGCCTTCCCAAATTTTCACAATGTCAATCAGATTATCTTTATATCTGTCCCATTCACAGGCAACGTAATAAATGCGGCAGCCTATTATTGCAATGGGCAAAATCCATAGAGCAAGCTCATAAAGCTCATCTGCCGTCAGACCAAAACGGGGAGCTCTCTTAGCAGCAAAAATAACAGCAAGCAAAACAGCAAGAGCGGTTATAACTCCGTAATAATAAATAGTTCTGCCAAAAAGTGTAAAGCCGGCAGGCGGGTTAATTGCTAAGTCTCCCAGCATCGGAAAGCTTATCACAGCATCGCGCATCATAGTATCCATAAAATAAACCCCTTCAATTTGATTTCGGCATTAAAACCGACACCGCAAGATTATCACTTAATATATTGTCGCAAATAAATCTGCTGCACTCATCTGAATCAATAGAGTCAAAAAGTGCAAACTCAGATAAAGGCTCATATCCGCAAAAAGCAGCATCAGCAAGGTCATAGCAGATAGAATCAAAGGATTCCAGAGAGCGGAGCTTATATCCGTAGGTTGCGGCTTTAACTCTAAGTAAATCCCTCTTGTCAATACCGTTTTCCCTAATATTCTGCAAAGTCTGTGCAAAACTCTCCAAAACTCTGTCGGGCTCGGGGCTTTCACAGCCGGCTAAAAACATTCCGGTGCCGGGCAGATAATCGATATAAGAAGAAAAGCCCACTCGAATCATTCCGCTTTTATAAAGCGTTGTGTAAAACGGTGAGGATTTTCCAAAAACAGCTCCGAGCGCAATTTCAGAGACAAGCGAAGCGCGCAAAAGTGCAGAGCCCTCTTTTGGCATGACCTTGCAGCCGAAAACAAGCTGGGGAGCCGAAACATCGGCATCCTTTGTAACCCTACTTTTTATAGGTGCCAAGACCTCGGGGTGCCCGTAATCAGGCAGAGCTTTTTCTGCAAAGCCGGCAGGAGTAAGGGCGCGCGCAGCATCGAAAACAGCCTGCGGGTCAACATCTCCTGCAACAGTTAATGCCATGTTAGAGGGATTATAAAAAGCCGAATGGCAGGTATATAGCGTGTCTGCCGTAATCTCAGAAATACTCTGCTTTGTCCCCAAAATTGGGGTAGCAACCGGGTGATTTTCATACATGCAGGAATATAAATTGCTCAGATTAACGCTGCTCATTCGCCCTTCCCACATTCTGATTTCCTGCTCTATTATTCCTCTTTCCTTCGCCACGGATTCCTCCGTAAAATAGGGAGTCATAACAAATGAGAGCAGAGTGCTGAGATTAGCATCAAAGTTGTCGGTGCAGTCAAAGTGATATGCTGTCATATCATATGAAGTAAAGGCGTTAGGGGAGGCACCGTTTAATGCAAAGGCTCCGTCAACGCTGCCGTCGGGGTTATCAAAGAGCTTATGCTCAAGAAAATGGGCAACACCGGCAGGCGACTTAATAAGTTTTTCGCCCAATGTAAAATTTTGCATAACCGAGCCGTAGTTGACGGCAAAAAAAGCGGTTTTAGAATTAAATCCGGGTTTAACGGAAACTAATATTTTAAGACCGTTATCCAGAGTTTCTATATATAAGCTCTCACCTAAGCTTCGGTATTCCTTAATCATTATCATCAGTATCCTTTGCGTTTTCGGAAGTTTTATTGTCCCTCATAAGATAAACAGTATCGAGCACAACACTATCGGCAATTCCAGCTAAATCAGCGGGTGTAACCCTCATACAGAGCTCAGAAAGCTCCAAGGGCAGCATAAACTGGGATGATGCCAACTGGTTGAGAATAAAAGACTGCATAGAATAGGCGCTGTCGGCAACAGAGCGATAACTGCTCACACAGCTTTGAATAGCTGCGGACATTTCAAACTCTGAGATTTCTCCCCTTCTAATGGCATCAAGCTGATTAAATATTTCGCTAAGAGCAGCATCATAGTCATCCTCAGATATACCGCAGGAGGCAAATAATACTCCCTTAAAACGGTCAACAAACGAGCTTATATTATAGCAGAGCGACATTTTTTCTCTAACATTGACAAAAAGCTTAGAACTCATATCTCCACCAAACACAGAGTTAAAAACCATGAGTGACGCCAAATCCGGGTTTTTCATATAATCTCCGAGTCTCCACCCGACTATAAGCTTTTCCTGCTCTGTATCCTCATCCTCAAAAACAGTTCGGGGCACAAAATCCTCGCTTGGAAATTTAATTTCTGTTTCCGGCAGATTTTTAATAACAGTTCTGGGCAACACGGCAAGCTCCTCGGTCAAAACAGATAAAAGGTCATCAATAGGCATGGAGCCGCAGTAAATAATATCAATGGGTGCTGTCTGAATAAGCTCCCGGTATATTTTAGTGAGTTTTAAGTAATTAATGGACTTAGCTTCGGGCGCAGTTCCCATGGCACTAATTGCATACGCTTCGCCCTCAAACATCTTGTCTAAAAGCCTAATCTGAGCATAGGCACCCTTATCGTTCTTAAGTGACAATATTTGCTCAATATGCTTATCTCTCTCACTGTTTACATACTCCTGCAATAATAGCCCGCCGTGCGTGTTTGGTCTCAGCAGCAAATCAAACAAGAGAGAAATAACAGGAGCGGCTACCTTAGTGCCCTCCGGTAAAAACTTGTCATCAGGGAAAGAGCTTAAAAAGCCGACATACTGAGTCTCGCCGATTTTTCTGTTAATGGGAGAAATTGAAGAGCCGTACATTTCCTCAAGTGCGGCTGAAATCTGCTCCATGTCGGGAAGTGACTTGCTGCCCCGCAGCAGCACATGGGGAATAACAGCGTGTGCAGCTGCCGTATTTGAATCTAAGGCAGATTTAATCCAAACGGAAAAAACTCCCGTCTTAAATTTGTCGGTATTAACATATATAAGGCGCACACCCGGCAAAAGGTCTCGCTTGTCAATTAACATTTTATGCCTCCATAGAGCTTTATCAAATTATTATACCATATTGACTAAGCTCAATACAGTAAAATATTTATTAATTTATCCAATAAAGCGGCGAAATAAAGCATAATAAATGTAAGAGCTGTTAAGTAAAAAGACTTGACAGCAATATAAGCTGCATGTATAATTCATAGCGTCAGTAAAACAGCAGAAGGAGGGCTATAAGTGGAAGATAAAATATATACGTCAAGACTGTCCGACTTTTATAAAGACCTCCTCACAGAAAAGCAGCGCGAGTATTTCCTATCCTATGTAAACGACGACCTCTCGCTCTCAGAAATTGCAGATATAAGCGGCATAAGCAGGCAGGGTGTTTGGGATACTATTAAAAAAGCAAGCAAAATGCTAAACGACTTTGAAAGCAAAGTGGGATATATGCAGTACTACGACAAGGTGAGTAGTGCTTTAGATGCAGCCCAGGCTCATCTTACTGAGCTTTCAGAGCATAAAGACAGCAGTGTAAGTGAGTGTGCCAAAAGGGCAATAGATGCCCTTAGCAGCATCAGGTGATTAATATCGGAGGTTATTATGGCATTTGAAAGCCTGTCAGATAAGCTAAACGAAACCTTCTCACGCCTTAAAGGCAAGGGTCGTTTAACCGAAATGGACATAAACGAAGCCATGCGAGATGTGCGACTTGCACTCTTAGAGGCCGATGTGAGCTTTAAGCTTGTTAAAGACTTTATAGCAAAAGTCAGCGAAAGAGCCAAGAACAAAGAGGTCCTAGAGAGTCTCTCGCCGGCTCAAATGGTAATTAAAATAGTAAACGATGAGCTTTGCACTCTAATGGGCAGCGAAAACCGCAAGCTAAACATGTCCTCAAAACCGCCAACGGTAGTTATGATGGTAGGGCTTCAGGGAGCAGGTAAAACAACAAACGCAGCCAAGCTTGCAGGCATGTTTAAAAGGCAGAATAAAAGGCCGCTACTTGTCGCCTGCGACGTATACAGACCGGCTGCAATACAGCAGCTTGAAACAGTCGGCAAGCAGCTCGATATACCTGTGTTCCAGCAGGGGCAGGGAAATCCTGTAGAAATTGCACAAGCCGGCATAGAAAACGCAAAACGCTACGGTAACGACTTAGTGTTCTTAGACACTGCAGGTCGCTTGCACATAGACGAAGAATTGATGAACGAGCTTTCAGCAATAAAAAAAGCAGTTAACCCCGCGGAAATTATGCTCGTTGTAGATTCCATGACAGGTCAGGATGCGGTAAACGCAGCCACAGCATTTGACGAGGCTCTGGAAATTACCGGAATACTCATGACAAAGCTCGACGGTGACGCCAGGGGCGGCGCCGCTCTCTCAATCAGCGCAGCAACAGGAAAGCCTATCAAATTTGTCGGCACGGGCGAAAAACTCGATAAAATCGAAGCCTTCTACCCGGACAGAATGGCAGGCAGGATTTTAGGCATGGGCGACGTGCTCACCCTTATAGAAAAAGCAGAGCACAGCTTTGACGAAAAAAAGACTCTGGAAATGGCAGAGCGCCTAAAACAAAATAAGTTCACACTCACAGACTACTACGAGCAGCTCACATCGCTCAAAAAAATGGGCTCACTCGACGATATAATGGGAATGATACCCGGCATGAATTCAAAAAAGCTCCAAGGAGTAAAGCCGGACGAAAAGGCCCTTTCAACAACAGAAGCAATAATACTCTCAATGACACCCAAGGAGCGGGATAACCCTGCTATCTTAGGCAGCTCAAGAAAAAAGCGAATAGCGGCAGGAAGCGGAACCTCGGTAGTCGAGGTAAACAGGCTCATAAAGCAGTTTGAAATGATGCAGAGTATGATAAAGCAGTTTTCCGGGAACAGCAGAAAACTCAAAAAACTCGGAAAATTCGGCGGCATGGGCGGTCTGCCCGGTTTTTAATGCGGCATAGCGCGACTGCGCTTTGCATATAGAGATACTAATTTGGAGGTGAAATACATGGTAAAAATCAGACTTCGCAGAATGGGAGCAAAGAAAGCCCCTTTCTACAGAATTGTGGTTGCAGACTCTCGCGCTCCTCGTGACGGAAGATTCATTGAGGAACTGGGAACATATGATCCTACAGCCGAAAGCAACAAGCTCAAGGTAAACCTCGAGCGTGCAAAATACTGGGTATCCCAAGGAGCCCAGCCTACCGAGACTGTCAGGGTCCTGCTCAAGAAAGCAGAAGCGTAGGCCAAAGGAGTAGTAATGAAAGAGCTATTGACCTATATTATTCAGAGCCTCGTTGACAATCCAAACGAGGTTTCGGTGACCGAGCGCAATGTCTCCGGCGACATCATTTTTGAGGTCAGGGTCGAAGACTCGGATATGGGCAAGGTCATAGGCCGTCAAGGCAGGATAGTTAAAGAAATTCGCGTTCTGAT
Source organism: Oscillospiraceae bacterium (assembly GCA_012513005.1). Lineage (GTDB taxonomy): Bacteria > Bacillota > Clostridia > Oscillospirales > Oscillospiraceae > Scatomorpha. The sequence continues at coordinate 31,447 of JAAZCZ010000109.1, forward strand.
GAAGGCGGTTGCCCAAAGAAAGGGCAAGAGAGTGTCTGTGGAAATCATGGACTAGTCAAAAGGGGGCGGTATTATGCCCCCTTTAGGTTTATAAACGGAGAATTAATTTGAGTATAAAGCTTATCAAAGTAGGAGAAATAGCAGGTGCACACGGTGTGCAGGGAGAGGTAAAAATATTCCCGCACTGCGACTCGGTAGAGTTTTTGCAGGGCTTTAAAGAATTTTATATAGACGAAAAAAAGTATGCAGTGTCCGCTTCACGCAGGCACAAGGGCATGCTTTTGGCATTTTTAGAAGGAATAAACAGCAGAGACGATGTTGTTGCCATTTTAGGCAAAAGCGTGTTTATTAACAGGGCGGATGCCGACTTACCCGAGGGCAGCTTCTTTATTGAAGAAATAATAGGGGCTTCGGTAGTAGAAGAAAACGGCAATAAAATCGGCACACTAAAAGAAGTGATAGACGGAGTTTCGGGCTTTATATATGTAGTTAAAGGAAAAAAAGAGCACTTAATTCCGGCTGTACCGGAATTTGTTTTAAGCACGGATGCCAAGGAAAAGATCATAACAGTCAGGCTGATTGAAGGCATGTGAACAAAGACCAAAGAGGATTAATATGAAATACAGAGTAGACTTTTTAACGCTCTTTCCGAGCAGCATAGAGGCGATGATGGGCAAGAGCATAATAGGCAGGGCTGCAGAAGCCGGAACAATAGAGCTTGGCTACACTCAAATAAGAGATTATAGCGAGAATAAACAGATGCAGGTAGACGACTACCCCTATGGGGGCGGTTGGGGGCTTGTTATGAATGCACAGCCCTTAAAATCAGCATTGGACAGCATAAAAAATATAAGCACAAACAGAAAAACAAGAGTAATTTACCTCTCGCCCTGCGGCAGTGTTTTTAATCAGCAGCACGCGAAGAGGCTAAAAAATGACTATGATCACCTTGTTTTAATATGTGGTCATTACGAGGGCATAGACGAACGCTTTATTAATGCTTGTGTTGACGAGGAAATAAGCCTCGGAGACTTTGTATTAACCGGCGGCGAAATTGCCGCAATGGCAGTTGCCGACAGTGTTTTGCGCCTTGTAGACGGAGTCTTGGCAGATGAGGAATGTTACACAGGAGAGAGCCATTGGGACGGGCTTTTGGAATATCCTCAGTACACCAGACCCGAGGTCTGGGAGGGCAGGCAAGTGCCGCCTGTGCTGCTCGGTGGAAATCATGAAAAAATATGCAAATGGCGCACCTTGCAGCAGATACATAGAACAAAAACAAGAAGAGCGGATATGTTCGCAAAATTCAAAGCTTCGGATGAATTCCAAAAAAATGCAGTAGAAAAGCTTTCAGGTAAAAAGCCCAAAAGACCTGAATTTATATGCCGAAGGGCAGAAAAATCCGACTTAGACGCAATAATGAATATAAAAAACCAGGCAAGCGAGCGACTAAAAGAAGCGGGCGTTATGCAGTGGCAAAACGGCACCCCGACAAAAGAGCTTTTTATTGAAGATATAGACACGGGCAGCGGCTGGATATTTGAAGAAAACGGCAACCCTGCCGGATATTTAAGTGTAAAAACAGATAAGGACACAGACTACGAAAAATATAGCAGCATTTGGCCCGGAGTAGAAGGTAGCTATATCGCCGTTCACAGGATTATGACATCAAATGATTATGTAAACCTAGGCCTAGCCTCGGAGATGCTGGAATTTGCTGAGGATATCTGCCGTGGGATGGGCAGAGGGAGTGTGAGAATAGACACACACAGAGATAATAAGGCGATGCTTGCACTACTAAACAAAAATGATTATGTAAACTGCGGCTCAATAGAGCTTGACATACCGGAAAAAAACGACAGGATGAGGGAGGCGTTTTGCAAGCTGCTATGGAGCTGACTGATATTAATGTAATAAAAATGCTCGGGAAAAAATACGGCTTTAAGTTTTCTAAATCAATGGGGCAAAATTTCTTAACGGAGTCTTGGGTGCCCGAGCAGATTGCAGCCTCAATTGAGGATATAGAAAATAAAACCGTGTTTGAAATAGGTCCCGGCATAGGCTGCCTTACAAAAGAGCTTTTAATACGGGCGCAAAAGGTAGTGACAATAGAGCTGGATAAGAGCTTAGAACCTCTGCTGAAAGAAACGTTGGGAGCATACGATAATCTGAAAGTAATATACGCAGATGCTATGAAGCAGGATTTTACTAAGCTTGTTTCAGATAACGCAGAGGGAAGAGAAGCAGCCTTTTGTGCAAACCTGCCCTATAACATAACAAGTCCGATTTTAACAAAGCTAATAGATGCACAGGTTTTTAGCAGCATTACAATAATGATACAAAAGGAAGTAGCAGACAGAATTTGTGCTGCGCCGGGAACATCAGACTACGGGGCATTCACAGCGTATATTAACTGGCGATGCTCGGCAGAAAAGCGCTTTGATGTACAGCCCGATGCCTTTTTCCCCATGCCCAAGGTGACATCGAGCGTAATATGCTTAAAACCGCTAAGAAAAGCACCCGCCGAGGTAAAAGAACAAAAGCTAATGCAAAGAATAATAAAAGCAGCATTTTCTCAAAGACGGAAAACCCTGCTAAACGCACTTTCGGCAGGGCTTAGCGAGTATAATAAGGCAGATATTGCCAAGGCAATTATCAGTATCGGCATGGGAGAAAAGGTCAGAGGCGAGCAGCTGCATGTGACAGATTTTGCAAAGCTTTCGGATTTGCTCTCGGAAAAGCAAAAAATCAGCAAAATTGATTAGTTAACAAAAACAGAAATAATCATATTTTGTGAGATTTATAACACAAAAATTTACAAAAAGGGCTTTAATTTTTCTGAAAATTCATTATACTGTATCTTGTGTGCATTAATTTATATATAAATGCCACAGCTAATATATCAGCAAACTTATTTTTAAGTATTCACCATAAGGAAAGGAAGTATTTTATGAGCACTAAGTACGTTTACCTGTTTTCTGAAGGCAACGCCTCAATGAAAAACCTCTTAGGAGGTAAGGGAGCAAACCTTGCAGAGATGACACATATCGGCATGCCGGTACCGCAGGGCTTTACAATCAGCACAGAAGCCTGCACCAAATACTACGAAGACGGAGAGAAAATTTCTCCAGCTATAGAAGCCGAAATTTTTGAAAATCTCGAAAAAATGCAGACACTTGTCGGCAAGAGATTCGGAGACGCCGAAAACCCACTTTTAGTTTCGGTTCGCTCAGGCGCCCGCGCATCAATGCCCGGAATGATGGACACAATCCTAAACCTCGGAATAAATGATGTCGTTGCAGCCCGCATGGCAGAAAAGAGCCAAAACCCCAGATGGGCATACGACAGCTATCGCCGCTTTATAGTCATGTTTGCCGATGTCGCAATGGGCTATGAGCGCAAAAAGTTTGATGCCGTTATGAACGAGCTCAAAAAAGAGCGTGGAGTCACAGGTGATAACGAGCTCACAGCAGACGACATGGTTGAGCTTTCAAATCGTTTCAAGGCTCTCTACAAGGAGATTTCCGGAACTGATTTCCCGCAGGAGCCCGAGGTTCAGCTTATGGCTGCAATTCGCGCAGTATTCGGCTCTTGGATGAACGAGCGTGCAATAATCTATCGCAGACTTAATAACATTCCCAGCTCATGGGGCACAGCTGTCAACGTTCAGATGATGGTATTCGGCAACATGGGCGAAGATTGCGGCACAGGCGTTGCATTCTCCAGAGACCCGGCAAACGGCGAGAACAAGCTCTATGGTGAGTATCTCATGAACGCACAGGGCGAGGATGTTGTTGCAGGAATCAGAACACCCGAGTCCATTGAGCAGCTCAAATTCAAAAACAGCGAAGCCTATGAGCAGTTTGCAGAGGCAGCTAAGAAATTAGAGCGCCACTATCAGGATGTTCAGGATATGGAGTTTACAATCGAGCAGGGCAAACTCTATATGCTTCAGACAAGAAACGGCAAGCGTACAGCTCATGCAGCACTTAAAATAGCAGTTGACCTAGTTGCAGAGGGAATAACAAGCAGGGAAGAGGCACTATTAAAAATAGACCCCAACCAGCTAAACACCCTTCTTCACCCGAGATTTGATGAAAAAGCTCTCAAAGAGACAAAGCCCATAGCAAACGGTCTTGCAGCCTCTCCCGGAGCTGCCTGCGGTGCTGTGTACTTCACTGCAGCAGAAGCAAAAGCCGGCGCAGAAAAGGGTCCGGTTATCCTTGTCCGCAACGAAACAAACCCCGAGGATATCGAGGGAATGGTAGCAGCCAGAGGAATACTCACAGCCACAGGCGGCAGAACATCTCACGCAGCTGTTGTTGCAAGAGGAATGGGAACCTGCTGTGTAGCAGGCTGCGGCGCTCTTCGTATTCACGAGGATGCCAAGTACTTCACAGTTGACGATGTCAGAATAAACGAAGGCGACACAATCAGCTTAGACGGCTCAACAGGCAATGTCTATGTCGGTGCTCTGCCCTTAGTTGACGCCACAGTATCCGGCGACTTTGCAACAGTCATGGGCTGGGCAGACGAAATCAGATGCATGAAGGTAAGAACCAACGCCGACACACCGCGTGACGCTAAAAACGCAATCAACCTTGGCGCAGAGGGCATCGGTCTCACAAGAACAGAGCATATGTTCTTTGAGGTAGACAGAATCCCCGCCATGCGTGAAATGATACTCTCAGACACACTAGAGCAGCGCCGCCGCGCACTTGCTAAGCTTCTTCCGATGCAAAGAGGCGACTTCGAGGGGATTTTCGAGGTCATGGGCGAGCGCCCTGTCACTATCCGTCTGTTAGATCCTCCTCTGCACGAGTTCTTACCCACAGAGGAAAAGGATATCCGCGCACTTGCAGAGGATATGGAGATAGACTTTGAGGCACTCAAGGGCACAATCCGCAGCATGCACGAAGCAAACCCGATGATGGGCTTCCGTGGCTGCCGTCTCCCGGTCAAGTACCCTGAGATAGCCGAAATGCAGACAAGAGCAATAATCGAAGCTGCAATTAATGTCAAAAAGAACTTCGGCTACAACCTTGTTCCCGAAATAATGATTCCCTTGACCTGCGAGTTTAAGGAGCTTAAATATGTTTCCGACATAGTCCGTGAAACTGCCGACTTAGTAATAAAAGAGTCCGGAATCAGCCTTGACTATCTTGTTGGAACCATGATAGAAATCCCGCGCGCTGCCTTAACAGCCGATACAATAGCAGAGGATGCTGAGTTCTTCTCCTTCGGAACAAATGACCTAACTCAGATGACCTTCGGTTTCTCAAGAGACGATGCTGCTAAATTCCTGCCCTCCTACTACGACAAGAACCTCCTAGAGAATGACCCCTTTGAGAGACTAGACCAAGTAGGAGTCGGCAAACTCGTTGAGATGTCCTGCGTACTCGGCAGAAAGACACGCCCCGATCTTCACCTCGGAATCTGCGGTGAGCACGGCGGCGAGCCCAGCTCAGTAGAGTTCTGCCACAGATGCGGTCTTGACTATGTTTCCTGCAGCCCATTCCGCGTTCCTATAGCAAGATTGGCAGCAGCACAGGCTCAAATCAAGACCCCGCGTGAAAAGCACCACGCATAAAATTAAGCTATAAGAGCAAAACAATATAGAAATACCCCTGATGTGATAATTTACATCAGGGGTATTTTTTATTGCATTGTTTTAAATCAGCTCTCTGCTAATTCTCCCAAACGGTACTTTCCGAGCAGATATTTAAGTGCGGAAATTCTCTCATTCAGACCGGCAGCCTTATCAGTGTCAGCTATATACCGCCTTTTTGAGAAGCTCAAAACAGGCACAGACTCAGATTCCATGTCAACATTGTCGGATAAAACCTTTGTAACGCCCTCAAACGGTCTGTGGGATTTAAGCCTCAGCCCGTGGGAGCTGTATATAAGCGTGTAGCCTGCAATTCCTGTTGTTGACTGATACGCTTTGCAAAAACCGCCGTCAATAATAAAGAGCTTGCCACCCGCCTTAACGGGGCTCTCTCCCTTTTTAGCCTTAACGGGTGTGTGCCCGTTTATAATATGACCCTCTTTGGGGCAAAGTCCGAATTCGACTAATATATCAGAGATTACTTCGCTATTTTCCCAATAATCGAAATAGGGATTTTTAGGTTCAACCCAGGTGCTCCTATCGTCAATCATAGCCCGTTCAAATGTGTGGAAGCTTCTGCCGGAAAAAGGACTGTTCTTGCCGCACCAAAGATACCACATAAGATCAAGAAAACTCTCCTCACCCAGATTCCATGCACTTCTCACAACACTGTCGGCAAAATCCATCAGCGCCTTGCCTGAGTATTTCTTGCCCTC
>JAAZCZ010000110.1 GCA_012513005.1 Oscillospiraceae bacterium
AACACTGCAGGGCTTGCAAAATAGTGCCAGCCCTGCATTTTACGTCATTTTTGGATTTTTAAATGATATTATCAGTCCATGTCCTTTTCGGATTTGACTTTTAAAATCTGACCTGTTACAGCATTGATCTGATACTCGTACTCCATGTTTCCGACTTCAAATTCGACTTCATAATATGTCGGTTTAATTAGGCTCTTTTCAAGATCAACATGTAGATCTCTGACCTCGGCTTCAGTTACCCCCTGCTGCTTAAATGCAATTTCCTTAGCTGCCTCAGCTCCGATATATTTGCCTGTGCTGCCAAGATAAAAGTGTCTGTATGCCAAGAACGCAGCTGCCGCTATCACTAGTACCAAAACAATAATTATTGCGATTTTTATGCCCTTTTTCATTTTTTGTTCCTCCCTCACGCTGTTTGTGACCTAAGTATAGTCATGGAACATTAAGAGAGTATTAAATATATATAAAGAATAAAATGTTTTTTGCCTGATTAAACAGCAAGAAACGGCATAAATGCCGTTTCCTGCTAATAATTTTTTGCAAATAATTGCTATTTATTAAAGTCGAATAGGTTTAGCCCGACATCATCGCTGTATGTTCTGTCGACTATACCGTCAATAACGCTTATAACGATCTCAGCTGTTGCTGAAATCATAGCCTCTGAGAGGTGCCCACCGTGACATTCACCCGTTTCCGGGCTGCCTACCACAGCGTGCAAATGCAGATATGGCTTTGTGTCCATCACGCTTAGGTTGCCCATTAATGAAGCTATTTCATAGTCGCAGCTGCAAAAGCGCTTTTTGTGATAGGTTTTTGTGCCGATTTCAAAGACACCAAGTGTTGCATCATTTGTTGCACCTATGCCGCTCACCGACGCAAGCTTGATGTTTTCTTTTTCCGCGAGTTTAAGTACAGAGCTAATCAGCTCTTCTCCTACATTTAGTCTTAAAACTATGTGGTTATTAAATCTCCTGTATTCCATTCACCGTGCTCCTTTCCAAGATACTTTAGCAGAGCTTTGCTCCTGCCGGTATTTTATCGTCTACTATTATTAAATTTAGCTTTTCTTCTCCGTTTTCACTGTGTACTGCTGAAATCAGCATACCGTTTGACTCTGTGCCCATCATTTTTCTGGGAGGAAGATTGACTATTGCAAGCAGAGTCTTGCCTACTAAGCTCTCGGGAGAATAGAATTTGGCGATTCCGGATAAGATCTGTCTCGGATTTCCTGTTCCGTCATCCAATGTGAATTTTAGAAGCTTATCACTCTTTTTTACTTTTTCGCAGGATATAACCTTAACTGCTCTGTAATCTGATTTTAAGAATGTTTCAAATTCAACAAATTCTTCAGTATAGGGCTCGGTTATTATTTCCGGCGCAGCTTCCTGCCTCATAGACTCAGCAAACTTTTCAAGCTCAATAAGCTCTTTTTGTACGTCAATTCTGGGAAACAGAGTATCTCCCTTCCTAACGCTGACCTTTGCATCCAAGATTCCCCATACGCCCAAATTATCCCAAGTAAGTTCAGAAGGCTTAGCCCCGATTTGCTCAAATGCCTTCTCGCAGCTATCGGGAATGAAGGGGCGAAGCAGTGAAAGACAAATTCTCAAAGTTTCAAGCAGATTATAAAGTACCGATGCCAGTCTGGGATTGTTTTCCTCTGATTTTGCGAGTACCCAAGGGCTTGTTTCGTCTATATATTTATTTGCGCGGGATATGTGCTTTAAAACAAGAATCAGTGCATCCTGAGTGTGGTAGCTGTCCATCAGCTCTTTATACTTATCCCTTAAAGTTGATGCAGGATTAATAACTTCAAGGTCAATTTCCTCAAATTTGCGCTCTTCCGGAAGTGTGCCTCCGAAGTATTTTATTACCATCGCAACTGTTCTTGAAAGTAGGTTTCCAAGGTCATTTGCCAGGTCTGAATTTATCCTTAATATGAGAAGCTCGTTAGAATAGTTTCCGTCTGAGCCAAGGGGAAATTCACGCATTAAGAAGTATCTGAGTGCATCAACTCCGAATCGCTCTGCCAAGATATAAGGGTCAACAACATTGCCCTTAGACTTGGACATTTTGCCGCCTCCCAAAAGGAGCCAGCCATGTCCGTAAACCTTTTTGGGAACCTGCTCACCCACGCTCATCAGCATTGCAGGCCAAATTATTGAGTGAAATCTCACTATCTCTTTTCCGACCATGTGCACATCTGCCGGCCAGTATTTCTCGTAGCCGTCTCGATCTTCATTTTGATAGCCAAGGGCTGTCATATAGTTAAACAGAGCATCCACCCAAACATAGACTACATGACCCTCATCAAAGTCTACGGGAACTCCCCATGTAAAGCTCGTTCTGGAAACACAAAGATCCTCTAGCCCCGGGTCTATGAAGTTTTTAATCATCTCGTTTACTCTGGATGCCGGCTCTAGGAATTCTCCGCCAAGTAAAAGCTCTCTGATTTTGTCTGCGTATTTGGACAGGCGGAAGAAATAGGCTTCCTCCTCATAGTACTGGACAGATCTTCCGCAATCCGGGCAGTTTCCCTCTTTGAGCTGGTTTTCTGTCCAGAAGCTCTCGCAGGGTTTGCAGTACATACCTGCATATTTGCCCTTGTATATATCGCCGTTGTCGTACATCTTTTTGAAAATTCTCTGTACGGCTTTGACATGATAATCGTCTGTTGTTCTTATAAAGCGGTCGTTAGAAATATTCATGAGCTGCCAAAGGTCTTTTATCCCCTTTGTACCTTCAACGATGCCGTCTACAAATTCTTTGGGAGATACTCCGGCCTCTATTGCTTTTTCTTCAATTTTTTGACCGTGCTCGTCAGTTCCGGTTAGAAACATCACATCGTATCCGCACATCCTTTTGTATCTGGCAATGGTGTCTGTTGCCACTGTGCAATAGGTGTGTCCTATGTGAAGCTTATCCGAAGGATAATATATAGGCGTTGTTATGTAGAAGGTATCTCTGCTCTGCATTTCTAATCTCCTGTAATTAATATATTTTGACCTGAAAATTTACGGCTCCGGCGGTGCCTCAGGTTCTGTAGTCGGTGGCGCTACTGTTGGTTCGGGAGCTGCGGTCGGGTGCGGAGGGGCTTCTGTCGGTGATGGAGAGGGCTCCGGATATTTAATATCCTCTTTGTGGTAGTAGTATGTGCTGTTAGCTTCCCTCGTTTTGCTGATTAGTTTGTCATCCTTATCATAGATGTTTCTGAATGTTGCAGCTTTAAATCCGGTTGCAACCTCGGGGTATTCTTCGTCTGTATATATAAGCCAAGTTCCGAATGTGACTTTTACATAGGTGCCGTCTTCGTTGGTGCCTAAAATATTTATGGTCATATTCTTTTCTTCTTCGTTAACCGTTGCCTCTATTTTTATGGGGAAGTTTCTGTTGTTTGTAAACTTAAAGTCGGGCTTTCCCCAGCTCACTGTTGCATCCATTCCGGGCGGCAAATATGCAACGCTGAAATGGTGGCATGTTCTGTCGTTTATTTCGAGGTTAGACAGCAGTGAAGTGTAATATAGAGATGATGATACCTGGCAAATTCCTCCGCCCACTTCCTGAACCACCTCGCCACCGCTGTAAGCACCGGCGTACTTATAGCCTCGCTCCTGTGTTCTCTTGCCAAGCGCAGCATTATAAGAAAACTGTTCACCTGGGTATAAAATCTTGTTGTTAAGTGCGGCACATGCAAGCTTGACATTGTTTATTCTGTTTGAAGAGCTGCCTAAAAGTGTTGTTGTTGCTGTGCCGAGTACATCCCTATAGAAGCTTTTTTCTATCTCCTCAGTTGTAACCTTAGGCTCTGTTCTGACTATATCAATAGTAATAGTCTCGCCGCTCGCAGCTGCATTCCAAAGCTTAAGTGCCTTGTCTTTATCAAAGTCAACACCCACAACAGACTTCACTACTTCTCTTGTGTTCTTGTCGTAGTAGGCATCTTTGACCTCGGCATAAATTGAAGCATGAATTTCATCTAAGTTGAGTTCTGCCTCTCCCTCAATTTTGGGAACATACTTATATTCTCCGTAGTCACGGTTTTTGAAGCGGTCATAGAGAGTGTCTAAAATGAGTTTTCTATCAAAGTCGGCAGATTTTGCTCCCTTGATTATCATTATCTGCTTTTCGCTTATGTCCATGCCGTTTTCGGTCAGTTTTTTATCAAGCTCATCCAGAACCGGTTTTAGAATATTTTCTAATTTTGTTCTGCTGGGGGATAAATCTGTAACAAGGTTTACAGGACTAATCTTAGCTTTTATATAATCCATTAGGTTTGAGTAGATATTGCCTTTATGGCCATATGAAAATGCTGCTGTTGCGGCTGATTCTGAAGTTAAATTAGCGCTCGCCTGCAAAGCTGTAATATCAAGTTCTTTTTCGAGCGGAAGTTTGACATTAATTACAGAGTCATGGTCTATTTTATCTAAACCCTGTATTTTAAGCTTCTCTTTTGCTTCATCATAGCTAAGCCCGCTGACATTTACGCCCTCGACAGACACGTTGGGCAAAACTGTGTCTGTTTTTGTTATGTAATATGCAAAGCCTGAAACCCCGCCAAATAAAAAAGCAACGAAAATAAGTAGTATAATTGCAACTTTTATCCCTTTCGAGAGTTTCTTTTTCTTTTTCTCAGGCAAAATTTCCGGTTCTTCTGACGCTTCCTTTGCCTCAGCTTTGATTTCTGAAGGCGTTTCTGTTGCAGCAGGTTCTGCAGCTACTTTTGCATCCTGCGCTATTTCGGCTTTTTTAAGCGCATTTTCTTCCTCCGGCGAAAGCTCTAAGAGACTCTCGTCAGAAAGAATTTCCTGAAGATCAGCGTCCTCTTGGGTAACTGCGTTATCCAAGGACAAATTCTCATCTTCGCCTTTCTTTTTACTTTTGCCAAACCATTTCATATAAAATACCTACACCAAATTCTGTCGTTTTTTTGTATATGCTTCCGTGAATTTTTCATCGTCTCCGAGCGGAAGTTCAATTTTCTCTTCAGAGTCGAATGCTTTTTGCATCCACGGGTTAATTGCCACTCTTGTTCCCGCCTGCGCCTCGAGCAGTGCATTAATCAGCAGATTCGAAAGCAAAAATCCGGAGGAGTTAAATCTCCATCTGTCCTCGACTTTATATGCCCATCCCTTTTCTTCAAACTCTATGAGCACCTTTTCAATTGGCGCAAAGTCCCCGCGGTATAGCTCATAATACTCCGATGCTGAAATACCTTTTGTTGTTCTCATGCCGAGCATAATGTATTCGGAGGTGCGCTCTAAGGGCGTTATCTGCTCATATTCCTCTACTATTGCGCTCTCTCCCAATACACCGCAAATGTAAGCGTCTGCGTCCTTAACATAGCTAAATCTTGTGCCGCCCATGCTCGAATGTGCGCCTGCACCAAAGCCTAAGTAGTCTTTTAGTCTCCAATACCTTAGATTGTGCTGAGACTCAAATCCGCTTATTGCAAAGTTTGAAATCTCATATTGCTTGTAGCCGTAATGCTCGAGATAGTCAACAGTGTAGAGGTACATGTCTGCCTGCTCATCATCATTAGGCAAGAAGGGTGAGCCCTTGTATTTATACATGGGTGTGCCTTTTTCTAAAGTCAGTGCGTAGCAGGAAAGGTGCTCGGGTCTAAGTTCCAGCGCCCGTGCCAACGTCTCTGCCCAGTCTGATTTTGTCTGGCTGGGCAGACCGTAGATTAGGTCTATGCTGATATTATCAAAGCCGGCTTCTCTTGCATTGCGCATTGCGTTTTGAACCTGAATCCAATTGTGGCGGCGACCGATTATTTTTAGAATGTCATTATTGGCAGACTGGACACCCAAAGAGATTCTGTTTACTCCCTCCTTGCGTAGGCGGGCTAAGCCCTTTGGGTGTGCACTGTCCGGATTGACTTCGACTGTTATTTCAGCGTCTTTAAGTAGTCTGCCGCTGGATTTTACTTCATTTAAAAGTTCGCAAAGCCGCTCGGCTCCGTAGTAGCTTGGGGTGCCTCCCCCGAAATAGACTGTGTCTATGCTGTATAACTTCATTGCAGGAAAGGATTCTCTGACATGCTCTAAAAGTGCATCCTGATATTTCGGCATAAGCCTATCACATCCCGTCAGTGAATAAAAATCACAGTACCCGCATTTAGAGGCACAAAACGGAATATGAAAGTATATACCGAGCGAGTTTCCCATAACTTATCTCCTGCTTGTTTTAGCTAATTAATTATGCCTTAGAACAGGCTGCAAACCGTTTCTGCAAATGTTGAGGGATCTTCAAGAGGCTCACCTGCAATTAAAAGTGCCTGTGAGTGATAGATCTGAGCGAGCTTTTTAGCTCTCTCTACATCGTTTTCGATAGCGTCTTGCAGCGCTTTAAACGAGGGGTGCTCTGAGTTTAGCTCCAAGACTCTCTCAGCCTTTGGTGCATCTAAGCCCAAATCCGGCATGCGTTTGAAGTATCGCTCCATTTCGAGAGTAACTGTGCCGTCTGTTGTCATGCAAACAGGAGCTGTGAGCAGCTTTCTGGAAAGACGCACGGCAGAAACCTTATCGCCGAGGGTCTCTTTAACAAAATCTAAGACATCCTTAAGCTCGTCTTGCTTTTTTGCTGTCTCTTCTTTTTCTTCCTCTGATTCAATGCCGAGGTCTTGTGTCACTATGTTGCAGAATTTCTTATCTGCATGAGAAATGAGCTTTTCAATAATAAACTCATCGACTTCTTCCGGAAGTCTTATTATTTCATAGCCCTTTGAGCGAACAAGCTCGCCCTGGGGAAGTTTTAGGATTTTTTCGATTGAGTCGCCCATAGCATAGTATATGAAAGGCTGCTCTGAGGGCATTGCATCTGTGTATTCTTTGAGAGTCTTCTTTGTGTCCACATCCGTCTCAAACAAAAGCAAGTCGCGCAGAGACTCTAAATCTTGCCCTGCTGTGGCAACTGCGCCGTAGCGAAGCTGTCTGCCGTAGTTGTCATAGAACTTCTCATACTTGGGTCTGTCGTTTTCCTGCATTTTGATAAGCTCGTTTTTGATGCGCTTATTTAGGTTCTGCGCAATAATTCTAAGCTGTCTGTCGTGCTGCAGGGTTTCTCTTGATATGTTAAGTGACAGATCGGGAGAATCTACTATTCCTCTTACAAAATAGAAGCTCTCGGCAATGAGGTCAGGACATTTTTCCATTATCATTACACCTGAGCTATAAAGCTGCAGGCCGGGTTCATAGTCTGAGTGCATGAAGCTGAGAAGCTGTCTGCCCGGAATAAAGAGAAGTGCCTTATAAGAAACCTGACCCTCAGCATTGACTCTTATTACCGCAGCAGGCTCTTCTGAGTCGTGGAACTTTTCTTTATAAAACTCTATGCAGTCTTCATCTGAAACCTCTGTCTTGCTGCGCTGCCAAATAGGCACCATGCTGTTTAGAGTTTCTCTTTCGATTACTGTTGTCTTTTCCATGACAGGCTTGCCGTCTGCATCCTTTTCGCCGGTGTCACGGTAGTCGGGAACCTCTATATCCATCTGAATCGGCCATCTGATGTAGTTGGAATATTTCTTTATGAGGTGCATTACTTTCCAAAGCTGCAGGAAATCTGAGTAGTTCTCGCCTTCCTTGTCCGGCTTTACATGCATGATAACATCTGTGCCGACAGTGTCTTTGCTTGCTTTTGTGATAGTATACCCGTCTGAGCCCTCAGATTCCCACTGCCACGCCTCATCGGAGCCGTAGCGTTTTGATATGACTGTTACTTTATCTGAAATCAAAAATGAAGAATAGAAGCCTACGCCAAATTGGCCTATAATATCAACTGCCATTCCTTCTTTTGTTGTGTTGTCCAGCTCTTGTTTGAAGTCCATTGAGCCGCTCTTGGCTATGACTCCGAGGTTCTGTTCCATGTCGTCTTTTGACATTCCGATTCCGTTATCGGAGACCTTGATTATTCTTTCGTTAGGATCTAAGGACACAAAAATGTTGAAGTCTTCTTTGGACATTCCCACATTTTCGTCTGTTAAAGACAAAAAGCAAAGCTTATCGATGGCGTCTGATGCATTAGAGATTATTTCACGCAGGAAAATCTCCTTATGAGTGTATATTGAGTTGATCATCAGATCCAGCATTCTTTTTGATTCGGATTGAAACTGTTTCTTGCTCATTCATTATCTCCCCATGTTTATTTTTTGTTGCAAATGCAACTTATTTGCAGTTAAATATATTACCACGCTTTTTACTATTTAACAAGCCAAAAGCCATTTGTTTTTACTTTATTAACTAATAGCAGGTTTTTGACAGTGCGCCTGTCTCAAAGAGCATATTTAGGTTGAATACGAAGCTCAGCTTGTATATAATTGATTTTAATTTACGATGCAATTGCGAGGTGTTTTTAGTGCCCACGACTTGGAAACGCAGTCCTGAGGAGCTGCATAAGATTTATATCGCCAACACTGAGGCTTTTTATCTTGTTGCCGGAAGGTCAATGACTGTCCAGCTCGATGAGTTTATGGCGCAATGTGCGCTCGGGCTTTGGAGCAAGGCTTCAGGTATAACCCAGCTGCATGTTGATACCTTTAATCAGCTTTATTCTAAAAGCAGAAAGCCTAAGGATAAGCTGCTCTGGGAGCTTACTTCCGATGTATGTCTTTCGCATGAGCTTTTGCCCCCGTTTTTTCTTTGGGGGCTTGCTGAGAAGGATAAAAGAAGCGGCACCGATGTTTCTAGGGTTTTTGTGCGCATGGTCACAAATATTCTGCTGCATTTAGCTGCTGTTGATGATGAGGTTAGCTTAGCTGAGGCTGAGTTTATCACCGACTGCACCGACAGGCTGACTGCTGTTTGCAACTCAGCCGGAGTGAGAGAATCCCGTTCGGCTATTAATGCTCTTGACTATGTCACTAGCGGTGAGCCTCCCTTTATTCAGCGCTACGGTGCTTCTGCTTCTTCTGAAAAAGGAAATGACGCTGCAAATGAAGAAAATAAAGAAGAGAAAGCAGCAGTAGATGAAGCCGCCGAGGAGGAGAAACCCTCTTTTGAGGAGCTAATGGCGGAGCTTGAAGGACTTGTCGGACTAAAAACAGTAAAAAGAGACGTTAAAAGCCTTTTAAATCTTGTTAAAGTCCACGAGCTACGTAAAGCGGCTGAACTGCCCACTGCTCCCATGTCACTTCACATGGTGTTCTTGGGTAACCCCGGCACCGGAAAAACAACAGTTGCCCGGATGCTTGGCAAGCTTTATGCCGCAATCGGCGTTTTGAGAACAGGTCAGCTCATTGAGGTAGACAGGTCCGGTTTAGTTGCCGGCTTTGTCGGGCAGACGGCGCTAAAAACTCAGGAGGTTATTAAGTCTGCATTAGGCGGTGTACTGTTTATTGACGAGGCTTATTCTCTCTCGCTAGGGGGAGAAAACGATTTTGGTCGCGAAGCCATTGAGACTCTGTTAAAAGCAATGGAGGATAACAGACACGACCTTGTTGTTATTGTTGCAGGCTACGATGAGCCGATGGAGAATTTTATAAATTCAAACCCGGGTTTGCAATCTAGATTTGGTCGCAAGATATACTTCCCTGACTATAATGGCGAGCAGCTAAAAGCCATGTTTGATATTATGTGTAAGAAAAACGGATATGTTCTCGACGAAAATGCCGAAAAAGAAGCAAAAGAACTGTTCTGTCGTCTATATGATGAGCGCGGAGACAATTTCGGTAACGGCAGAGATGTCAGAAATATTTTTGAGCGAATGATAATAACTCACTCAAACAGGATGGCAGGCATTGAAAACCCAAGTAAAGAGGAACTCATGACTTTTATCTCCTCTGATTTTTTAGAGGAACCTGACGATGCTGAAGAAGATACAAAAACTACTGAAGATAATAAACCTAAAGGAGAATCAGAATGAATTATGATAAGCTAAAAGCTTGTGAACTGTTTTTACTTGATATGGACGGCACGCTCTATCTTGGTGACGAGGTTTTTGACGGGGCTGTTGACTTTATTCACACACTTGAAAAAACCGGCAAAAAGTATATTTATCTCACAAATAACTCATCTCGCGCAGGGGTTGACTATATCGCAAGGCTTCATAAGTTGGGATTTCCCTGTTTGCCCGAGAATGTGTTTACTTCCGGCATGGCAACAGCTATGTATTTAAATTCAAACTACAAGGGAAAGCCTGTCTACCCTGTCGGCACACGAGCATTTGTTCGCGAGCTTAAGGATTACGGCATTAACATTACAGACAAAGACGATGCCGAGGTAGTTTGTGTCGGCTTTGATACTGAGCTAGTTTATGAGAAGCTTGACAGGGCTGTGCATTTTCTGCGCCGCGGGGCTGTATTTATTGCTGCAAACCCGGACTGGGTATGCCCCATGCCCGACGATGAGGTGCTGCCTGATTGCGGAAGTATTTGTGCACTACTGACAGCTGCAACAGATAAGCATCCCAAGTATATTGGTAAGCCAAATCGCAGTATGATTGATACGATTTCCGAAATGACCGGTATTGCTAACGAAAAGATTTGTGCAGTCGGCGACAGACTATACACCGATATCGCTGTTGCTGTTAATGCAGGCTCTGTGTCTGTGCTTGTTATGTCGGGAGAAACTACCGAGGAAATATTAAATGAGTCTGAGACTAAGCCCGACTATGTTCTGCGTGATGTTGTCGAATTGGGAAACATACTAAGTAATTAGTTTTTGCTTTTTATTAAATATTTTAAAAAATTATAGCCGAGCTCATATGAGCTCGGCTATTGGCTTTATATTATGTTTAGAACTTCACCCTGGGTCTGTAAAACTGGAATATAACAGCGTCGTTATTTTCTTCGTTTGTCCAGTCTAATGCGGTCCATGCAACCTTCATTGCGCCCATTGCCTCACAGGCTCTGACTAAAAACGGCTTTTTTATTATTTCATATGCAATGAAGTGAGGTCTTGCAAGCACATTTGTAAGCAGGTTTCCCAGCACAAATGCCTGTACTTTTTTTGTGTCTTCCAGAAGATTCTTGGGAGTTGTGGAAAGCTGACCGCGGAGCATATGAGGAGCATGCAGCCTAAACCACATAACTATACGAGGATCAAAGCTCTCTATGCAGCAGGTACTTCCGCTTGCTTCTATTATTTCAAGAGTCTTTCTGCATAGCTCACGGTTTTTGCTGCCGCGTTTTAGTTCTACAATCACAGGCGCGTGTTTGCCCATGGCTTTTAGTGCTTCTTTTAGACTGGGGATACCGTATTCCGTGTCAAGCAGTTTTAGTTTGCGAAGCTCTTCCCAAGTCATATCCTCAACCTTGGCGTCAACACCGCACATCCGCTCTAAGGTGTTGTCGTGGAAAACGATAACCTCGCCGTCTGCTGAAAGGCGGACATCAAGCTCAACTCCGTAGCCTATTCTTGCAGCTGCCGTGAATGCCGGAAGTGAATTTTCCGGTATGCTCTTATTGATCTTGTGGAGACCTCTGTGAGCATAGTTTCTGTTCATGAAGGGCTCTTTCATTTCTTTGTCTTGTTTAGCAGGCGCTATTAGGTATGCTCCTAAACCGATTGCCCCTATTAATCCACCCGCTGCGCAAATAAGCGCTTTTTTCTTACTCATTTATTAAAGGCCCCTTCCGATGTTTTCGTATTATTTTACAATATTTGTATTCTTTCGTCAAATTATTGTTGTTTTATTCTCGGGAATATCATACTATTAGTGTAAATCAAAATTTTCTGTAATTTTGTGGAGGTAGACATGAAACTCGACTATAAGAAAACTATATTTGTCGGCTTCGCCTTTTTCCTGATTTGCGCATTTTGGCAGGCCTACGACACAATTATCCCTAAGATTTTAACGGATAAGTTCGGCATGCCCCACAGTTTGTCGGGAGTTATTATGGCGCTGGATAATGTGCTGGCTCTCTTTTTATTGCCACTTTTCGGAACTCTATCCGACAAATGTGAAAGTAAGCGTGGGAGAAGAACTCCCTATATTATTTTCGGCACTGTCTTAGCTGCTGTGTTTATTGTTGTTCTGTCTTTTGCTGACGGCATGCAGCTAAAAGCTCTTAAAGATGTAACTCCTGCTAATCCGGCGGCACAGGAAGTTCTTTATGATGCGAATCTTGATATACTAACCCCTACCGGCGACAAGATAAATATTCAGGAAAAATTCTCAAAAGAGGAGTTTACCGCTATTCCTGCTAAAAATGAGGACGGAAAAACTAATTTAGACTACACAAACTTTGTTGTGCCGGCTAGGCAGGCATTTGCTCGCGCTGTAACATCACACAATAAAACACCACTTATTATCTTTATTGCTATTTTACTTGTTATACTCGTCTCAATGGCTACCTTCCGAAGTCCGGCGGTTGCGCTTATGCCCGATGTGACTATTAAGCCTTTAAGAAGTAAGGCAAATGCAATTATTAATCTCATGGGTTCGGCAGGCGGAATCATTGTGCTTGTTTTAGGCATGGTTTTCGGCACCGGCAAGTCACAAAACGCACTCATGAACTATACGAGCTTTTTTATAACTATTGCAAGCGTTATGTTGGTTGCTCTGACTGTGTTTTTAATCAAGGTCAAAGAGCCCAAGCTTGTTGCTGAAATGCACGAGGAGAGTGTAAGATTCGGTATTGATGACGGCAGCGGCTCTGAATCCGAGGAAAACGGGGATAAGAAAGACGGGCTGACAGTAGCTGAGAGAAAGTCTCTTATCCTGATACTCGCTTCCGTTGTGCTTTGGTTTTTCGGTTACAATGCAGTTATCAGCAAATATTCGGTGTATGCAAGCTCTGTTTTAAACCTTGACTATAACCTAACACTAACTATAGCCACGGCAGCTGCAATTTTAGCCTACATCCCCGTGGGTATGGTGGCTTCAAAAATCGGCAGAAAAAGGACTATTATTGCAGGTATTATTATACTCTTTGCCTCATTTTTCGGAGCGTCATTTATCAGAGCCGGAAGCCCCGTTATGGTTATGAACGTATTATTTATAACCGCAGGAATCGGCTGGGCAACCATTAACGTGAATAGCTATCCCATGGTCGTTGAGCTTTCCAAAAGCAACAATGTAGGCAGATACACAGGGTTTTACTACACGGCAAGTATGGCAGCGCAGATTGCAACGCCAATGCTCTCCGGTCTTATAATTGACAAATTCGGCATGACCACACTATTCCCCTACGGTTTTATTTTCGTCATTGCCGCTTTGTTTACCATGATCTTTGTCATGCACGGAGATAACAAGCCCACACCTCAAAAATCTAAGCTCGAGGCTTTTGATTCAGCTGACTAAGCTCTAGATTACATTTGTATCAGTAATCCCCGAAGTCGATCGCTTTTCGGCTTCGGGGATTTATTGTTTGCTATCATTTTTCTCAATATCTCTTGCAATTTTGAGAAAAAATCTTTATAATTCTCATAATTATGAGAATTGTGAGAAAATAGGTGAAAAATTGGACATTCACTATTTGGAAACAGGAAGCTTTGACCCTGCTATAAATCTTGCAACCGAAGAGTTTGTTTTAGAAAACCGCAGGAGCGGTGACTGGCTAATGCTTTGGCAGAATGATAACACGGTTGTAATAGGCCTAAATCAGAACACAGTTGAAGAAATAAACCCCGATTTTATCGAGAAGCATGGCACTACGGTCATTAGAAGAAACACCGGCGGTGGCGCTGTTTATCACGACCTCGGAAACCTTAACTACTCTTTTTTTTCCGATTTAGGGGATGCCGAAGAGCTCACAATGGAAAGGTTTACTCTGCCGGTCTGCACAGCTCTTAAAAAAATGGGTGTAAATGCCGAAACCTCAGGCAGAAATGACATTATTGTCGAAGGTAAAAAAGTATCAGGGGTGGCACAAAGAATATCCGGCAATCGTATACTTCACCACGGTACTTTGCTTTTTAATTCTGACACAGATTTGATTGCGGGCGCACTTAGAGTTGATTCTGCTAAGTTTAAGTCTAAAAGCTCTAAGTCTGTAAAAAGTCGTGTTGCAAACATTGTTGATTTTCTTCCTGCACCATTAACAATTTCTGAATTTAAGCAAAAACTATTGGCAGCACTTGCCGGACAAGGTCTTGTTCGTGAAGTACTTGCAGATGAAGAGAAGCAAATAGTGTCATCTCTGGCAGACAGCAAGTACAGATCTTTTGACTGGAACTACGGTCGCTCCCCTGTCTGCAGCCTCAGCTGTAAGAAACGCTTTGACTGCGGTACTTTAGAGATTAAGCTCAGTATAGATAGAACTGTGATATCTGATCTTGCTTTCTTTGGAGATTTTTTAGCAGCAGAGCCATGTACTCCTGTTAAAGATGCGCTTATAGGCGTACCTTTTGAGCGTAATGCCGTGACTAGTGCAATAGCAAACTCATTTAGACAGCAAATGTTCGGCAATATTTCCGCTAATGAAATAAT
Source organism: Oscillospiraceae bacterium (assembly GCA_012513005.1). Lineage (GTDB taxonomy): Bacteria > Bacillota > Clostridia > Oscillospirales > Oscillospiraceae > Scatomorpha. The sequence continues at coordinate 14,371 of JAAZCZ010000110.1, forward strand.
AGAAATAATTTTTGGGGAATCGGAGCTTTAGTATGGATAAAAAAACGCTTTTAGAGATTTGGAACAAGTTTATTTATGATGATCTTCATGATTCAAGACTTAATCCATATGTTATGGATTCTTGGATAAAGTGCAGAGCTGCCGGTGTTGATCCATTTGGTGGAGTAGGCAGTGCTCCTAACGAAAAGTTGCTGGCAAGTATTGTTGCCGCTAACAGCACGCTCATAAAAACAGCACTTCCTATTATGCAAAGTGTTTTTGAGATCGTTCGTGATACAGAATATCTTCTTGTTTTAACAGACAGTGTCGGGTATATCCTAGAAACTATGGGTGATGAAAAAGTCAGCATTAGAAGCCGAGATATGCGTTTTACAAGAGGTGTTCTTTGGAACTCTCATGCGGTTGGGACAAACGCAATCAGTGTTGCTTTGGACTATGACACTCCTATAGCAATGAGAGGAGCCGAGCATTATTGTAAGCTACACCATGAATGGACTTGTTCTGCAGCTCCAATTCACGGCGTAGACGGTGAAATTATAGGGTGTATAGATTTGTCAGGCGATGTAGACACACAACACGAGCACAGCCTTGCTCTTATTCTTGCCATTGCATATGGGATCGAAACGCAGCTAAAGTTATGGCACAGTGCAGAAATAATGCGCGCTGCTTTGGAGAGTAGTGCAAACGGAATATTGCTTCTGGGTGAAGGATATTGCCCTGAATGGGCAAACAGCGTTGCTCTCGGAATGTTTGGTTTTTCCGAAGAGAAGCTTAAAAATACAGACTTCCGTACACTGGTTCCCGATGTCGACTGGTCAGAACTTGACATGCATGGGACAAACAGGCTGTTTTCGGATGATGTACGTGTTATCACGTCAGACGGAAATATTTATTGTTCACTTGCTATATATCCTTCATTAAGCGGAGAAACAAAAATGCTTAATGTTACGCTTTCAAAACAAAAGCATCTTATAAAAGCTGTAAATAAACTAAGTGGAAACAGAGCAAGATTCGCATTTGATGACCTGCATACAAAAGCTCCCGAAATGAAAAAAACACTTGCACTCGCTAAAAAGTATGCCGATTACGAGGGAAATATTCTGATTGAGGGAGAGCACGGTACAGGCAAAGAGCTAATTGCTCAAGCGATACACAACGCGAGCGCGAGGGCTTCCGGGCCTTTTGTTGCTGTTAACTGCGCATCGCTCCCGAGGGAATCTCTTGAAGAGGAACTTTTCGGCTATGAGGCAGGAGCTTCGTTTGGAAACCGAACAGAGGGAAATCCCGGACGCTTTGAGCTCGCAAATAAGGGGACCTTGTATTTAGACGGAGTTAACAATCTCCCTTTGGAATTTCAGAGTAAGTTGCTTCGTGTTGTTGATACACACACAATATCGCGCTTAGGCAGTACTTCAAGCGACATTAGCCTTGACATACGCATAATAGCTTCTTCCAGCAAAAGCCTGCTTCAAGTAGTTGAAAACGGCGGATTCTACCGTGACCTCTATGACAGACTCAGTGTTCTTAAACTGGATGTTCCTCCCCTTAGGCAAAGAAGAGCCGATATAAGCAGCTTTGTTCTAAATATGCTCGAATGGCTAAATGCATCAGTTCCCGATATGTCTAAAGTCGTATCTGAAGAGTTTATGGATGCACTTATTAACTATGAGTGGCCGGGTAATATAAGAGAGCTTCAGAATGGGCTTGAACGAGCTTTTTACGCGTGTAGCGGCAATGTTCTGGATTCATCAATTCTCAGCTTTGTTATTGACACATCGGCAAGTAGCCTTGTTTTACGTAGCAATTACAATGGCGAAGCTCTAAGAATAACAAGAGCCCTTGAAGAAAGTGACGGCGATGTGGCTTTGGCTGCAAAAAAGCTAGAAATAAGCCGCGCTACAATGTACAGAAGACTGAACAAGTTTGGGATTGACCCTAAAAGAAGCTTTAGAAAATAGACTCTGAGTGTCCGTGCAACGGCGAATACTCAGAAACAGATTTGAGATTTTCATAGATTATTGAGAATTATTTGAGAATTTTGAGAATATTATAGATAAAATGAGACAGTGCTTTCACTTCTGTCTCATTTTTTTGTTCATATTGCCACATATTATTATCGGTTTTTGTTGAAATATACAAAGTTGATGTTTCTATTATGTAATTATTGAGATTAATTTGAGAATGATATATTATTTACTTAACTTGTTGGGACGGAGGCCGAGCTTTTATGAAAAAATATATTGTCGAATTTGGTATGGGAACTGATTTTCATGGGCAGGATGTAACAAAGGCTGCAAAGAAGGCAGTTAAAGATGCGGTATCTCGCTCTTGCCTGTGCGGATTAGACGAAGTGTTAGAACTTGAAGACTTTAGCCGCCAGTTGCTTGTCAGGGCAACTGTAGCAGTATCAAAACCTGAGGCTGTGGACAAAACAGATGTTGCCTCTGTTCTCCCGGTCGGAAAAGTTGAGATTATCCCCGTATTAGGTGGTCTCACAATTGACGGGTTAAATATACCTGCTTTCGGAGACTCTGACAAAAGTATTGAAGCAGCAATTGCTGCAGTTGAGGTTTTCATTCTGGACTAACTATGCGTTTCTTCTTAAAAGTCTGTTGCTCTTATTGAAATAATACCCAACAAAATAATTACTAAAAGGAGGCTATCAAATGGCAATTGCTAAAGATCTAATGCGAGATCTCTATAAGCAAATGCGTCTTATTCGTGAGTTTGAGTCAGCTGCCCAAAGATTATTTGCAAGTGGCAAGATCCCCGGCTTTGTTCACCTTTACATCGGTGAGGAGGCCATTGCACCTGCTGTTTGTGCTTGTCTTACTGACGAAGACTACATTACAAGTACGCACAGAGGGCACGGACATGTTCTTGCAAAGGGTGCTGATATAAAGCTCATGATGGCGGAGCTCTTCGGCAAAGCCACAGGTTACTGCAAGGGCAAGGGAGGCTCGATGCACATTGCTGACAGAGACAAGGGCATACTTGGTGCAAACGGCATAGTCGGTGCCGGTCACTGCATTTCCTGCGGTGCCGGACTTTCAATCAAAGTAAAGGGCACAGACCAGGTCTGCGTTTGTTTCTTTGGTGACGGATCTACGAACCAAGGAACATTTCACGAGTCTCTCAACATGGCTTCGATTTGGAAGCTACCCATAGTTTTCGTTTGCGAGAACAATCATTACGGCATTTCCATGAGCCAAGACAGGCACCAGGCAATCAAAGACATAGCCGACAGAGGTGCATCCTACAATATCCCGGGTATTTCTGTTGACGGTAACGATCCCTTAGCTGTTTATGAAGCTGCCTCAGAAGCTGTTCGTCGCGCAAGAGAGGGAAAGGGCCCCACCCTACTTGAGTGCAAAACCTATCGTCAGCGCGGACACTTTGAGGGTGATCCCGGAACATATAAGCCAAAGGAAGAACAGGCCGGCTGGCTTTCAAAAGACCCGCTTCCGCTTTTCGCAGCTTTTCTTGTTGAGAACAATGTTTTGACACAGGATGAAATCAAAGCAATTGATGACTCTGCTTTGGCGGAGATTGAAGCAGCGATTGAATTTGCAGATGCACAACCGATACCGGAAGTTGAGAGCGCTGTCGTAGATGTTTATTCCGATATCATCGAGGAGGTGCGTAGCAGATGAGTACAATGACATTTTTAGAGGCACTGCGTGAGGGAATGAGCATCCGTATGCGCACTGACCCAAATGTTGTCCTCTTTGGTGAGGACGTAGGCGCTTTTGGCGGCTGCTTCGGAGTTTCTGCCGGTATGTTTGCTGAGTTCGGCGCTGAGCGTGTTCGTGACACCCCTATTTCAGAAGGAGCGATTGTAGGTTGCGCAGTTGGCGCAGCTGCAACCGGGCTTAGGCCAATTGCAGAGCTAATGTTTTGCGACTTTTTGACTGTAGGTATGGATCAGCTTGTAAATCAAGCTGCAAAAATGAGATATATGTTCGGCGGTAAAATCTCAATGCCCATGGTGCTTCGTTTGCCTGCAGGAGCAGGTACCGGGGCTGCAGCTCAGCACTCTCAGTCTCTTGAAGCTTGGGTGACACACGTTCCCGGACTCAAGGTTGTTTATCCTTCCAGCCCGCAAGACGCTTTGGGTCTTATGCTGGCTGCAATAGACGATGACAATCCGGTTGTGTTTTTTGAGCACAAGCTCCTACTTGGAGTAAAGGGCGAGGTGGACAGCAAGGAGCCTATTCCTATTGGCAAGGGTAAAGTGGTTCGTGAGGGCAAAGACGTTTCAATTATTACATACGGTAAGCAGGTTTATGATTCGCTTGCAGTTGCAGAAGCTCTCGCTAAAGAGGGCGTTGAAGTTGAGGTTGTAGATCTTCGAAGCCTCTATCCGCTTGATAAGGATTTGATTGGAGAGACAATTGCAAAAACTCACAAAGCTGTGATAGTAACTGAGGCTGTGAAACGCGGAGGCTATGGCGGAGAAATAAGTGCGATTATTGCAGAAGAATTCTTTGACCAGTTAGACGCGCCCATTGTTCGTGTCGGTGGGCTTAACACTCCTGTTCCATTCTCACCGGTACTTGAACAGTATTTCATTCCCAACGATAAAGACATAATGCAGGCTGTCAGGTCAGTCCTGTAAATCCAAGCTGTTCTCTGGGTCGGAAGAATTGTCTGGCCTAGTGCTTTCCCGATAAGTGGTTGCCGTGGTGCTAAACCACGGCAACCTGACTAAACCACAATATTAATTCTATGGAGGTGACAGATGGCCTCGATTGGTATAATCGCAAACCCTGCCTCAGGCAAGGACATCAGGCGCCTTGTGTCGTATGCCACCACAATTGACAACAATGAAAAGGTAAATATTTGCAAACGCATTGTTTTGGCCGCCCAAGCATTGGGTGTTAATGAGATATTTTTCATGCCGGACACGTTTATGATTGGCTATGCGGTTTTGGACAGTCTTGAAAGTGACCGCGTTTTGTGCTCAAAAATTAGTGTTTTGGACTTTGAAATTGAAGCAGGGCTTGCTGACACTGTCCGCTCCGCAAAGCTTATGGAAGAGCTTAAGGTTGGTTGTATTATTGTTTTGGGCGGAGACGGAACCTCAAGGGCAGCGGCAAAGAGCATTTGCACAACCCCCATGATCTCCGTGTCTACCGGAACCAACAATGTATATCCAACTATGATGGAGGGCACTGTAGTCGGCATGGCCGCCGCAGCTGTTGCGCTTATGGAAGACCCCTACAGCTGCTGCATACATGATAAAAGGCTCGAGATAAGTATTAACGGCTTTTTGCGAGATATCGCACTAATTGATGGCGTGTTGTCTGACGACTTGTTTGCAGGTGCAAAGGCTATTTGGGACCCGTGCAGTCTAAGATTCATTGCTGTTTCTCGCTGTCACCCTGCAACAATTGGTTTTTCATCTGTTGCAGGTGCTATTAATGTTGTTGAAGACACTGACGACTACGGTTTTGCCGTTACCTTAAACAGCGGCATAAGTAAAAGCTCAGATCGCATAGTGCGTGCCCCAATCGCTGCCGGTGTTATTGCCCCGGTTGTTGTCTCAAATGCCGAAAGACTTGATCTTGATAAACCTTACGAATTTGAAATAATACGGCCGGGAATGATTGCACTTGACGGTGAAAGGGAGCTTAGAGTTAACCCCGGAGATATTGTCAGCATTAATGTTTCGAGAAACGGGCCGTATAGAGTTAATACGCGCAAAGCGTTGGAATTAGCCGTGCAGCTTGGAATGTTTGAGGATAAGTACGCAGAAAGGATAAATTAAATATGGCAACTTTCATAATAATGCCGAAGCTTGGTTTAACAATGACCGAGGGCACTGTTTCTGACTGGAAAAAAAAGCCCGGAGAAAATGTTAAAGAAGGAGAACCTCTCTTTGATGTTGAAACTGACAAGCTCACCAATACCATTGAATCTACAGCATCCGGAACTCTTTTGAAAATAGTTGCCGAAGTTGGCGATACTATTGCCTGTCTGGAGCCTGTAGCAATAATTGGCGAGGCCGGAGAGGATATTAGTTCGCTCGCAGTAGCCCCTTCTCAGACACAAAACACGCAGACCATTGCGGATACCAAAAATGCAAGTGTATCTACACCTGCAGCCCCCGTGAGAGAGCCCGGTGCTCGTGTTTTGGCGTCGCCAAGGGCGAAAAAACTTGCTTTAGAAATGGGTATCGATATCAGCCTTGTCAGCGGAACCGGCCCGGGTGGCAGGATTGTTGAGGATGATATTATGGCTTATAAAGCCACCTCTAAAGAAATTGTCAGCGAAGATACAAAGGTTAAAGCCTCTCCTCTTGCAACTTTAGTATCTGAAGACTTAGGCATTTCGCTTGATGAGCTAAAAAAAGATGAAGGCGGCCGAGTTTTTGTAGAGGATATTCTTGCTTATCTAAAAAGCAAGGACATTAAAGCTGCTGCTACTGACCCGTTAAAGGAAGAAATCGTTAAGATGAACGGTATGAGACGTGCTATAGCTAAAAACATGTTAGAGAGCCATCTCACAAGTCCAACTGTTACTTTTAATCTTGGCGTTGACATGTCTGAACTCAAAAATATGCGTGCACAGTTAAAGGCAAAAGAAATTAAGGTCAGCTACACTGATTTAATAGTAAAAATTGTATCCAAGGCACTTATTGAGTATCCCCAGTTAAACTGTTCTGTTGAAGATCAAAAAATAATATTAAAGCACTACGTCAATATGGGTGTTGCTGTTGCTGTTGACAATGGTTTACTGGTTCCGAACATTACAAATGCGGACAAAAAATCTATAACTGAAATATCTACCGAGATAAAGGAACTGGCTGCACTTGCCAGAGAGGGTAAACTGCCTATGGAAAAACTGCGTGGCGGAACATTCACAATCACAAACCTAGGCATGTATGGCATTGACAGCTTCTCGCCAATTATTAATCAGCCTGAAATTGCGATACTTGGAATAACCGGTATTAAGGACTCCCCCGTTGTCAGAGACGGTCAGATAGTGATAAGACCCATGATGAATCTTTGCCTGACTGCAGATCACAGAGTTGTTGACGGTGCAGTTGCTGCGGAATTCTTGCAGAGAGTCGCAGTACTTATGGAAAATCCGCTCATGATGCTCGTTTAGGAAGAGGTTATTATATGGCTAACGAAATAATAATGCCCAAGCTGGGTCTGACGATGACCGAGGGTACACTTTCGACATGGCACAAAAAAGAAGGCGATAAGGTTTCGGTTGGGGAAGCTATTTTTGATGTTGAAACAGATAAGCTGACTAACACCATTGAGTCAACTCACACAGGTGTGCTCCTGAAAATTATTGTTCAAGAAGGAGACACGGTTCCCTGTCTCGCTCCCGTAGCCATTGTTGGAAAGGAAGGCGAAGTATATACTGCTTCCGCCACTACAGCCTCAAATGGGGCTTCAGAAACTACTGCCGGTGAACAAACAGCCTCAAATAGTATTCTTGTCATCGGAGGCGGACCCGGTGGTTATGTTGCCGCAATAAGAGCCGCACTTTTGGGCGGACAAGTGACTTTGGTCGAGCGAGATAAGCTCGGCGGCACCTGCTTAAACCGAGGCTGTATGCCCACAAAGGCCCTTTTACATGCAAGTGAAGTATATGAGCTTGCAAAAAACAGCGAGGATATAGGAATAATTGGGCCTAATGTTGGCTTTGACTGGGAGAAGGTTCAGGCAAGCAGAGAAAAGGTTACAAAGCAGCTTACCGGCGGCGTAAAAGCTCTTATGCGAGCTAATAAAATACGTGTGGTTCAAGGAGAAGCAAAGTTCACAGGACCCAAAACTGTATCTGTAGGCGAAGAGGTTTTATCTGCGGACAAGATTATTATTGCAAGTGGCTCCTCCCCTGCCATCCCTCCAATTGAGGGGCTTGCCCAATCCCCGGCTTTTCTCGACTCCACCGCCTGCCTTGCTCTTGACCATGTTCCCGAGAGTCTATTGGTAATCGGAGGAGGAGTTATCGGACTTGAGCTTGGCTGTGTCTATGCCAGATTTGGGTCAAAGGTTCATGTTGTTGAAATGCAAAGCAAGTTGCTTCCGCAGATGGATGCAGAGCTTACATCTATGGTTCAGGCTCAGCTTGAAGCAATAGGAATTTCGTTCTATCTTAATTCAACTGTGAAATCCGTTATCCAAAATGGCAACTTAGCCGCTGTTACAGTTTCCACTGCTAAAGGTGAAATTGTAATAGAAGCTGAGAAAATTCTATTGAGTGCAGGTCGTAACCCTAACACGGAAAGTCTTGGTCTTGAAAAAGCCGGAATTAAGACGGACGGAAAATTTATTAGTATAAACCGCCATGTTGAAACTACCGCTTCCGGGGTTTATGCTATTGGTGACTGCAGCTGCTCCCTTATGTTGGCTCACGCCGCAATGGCAATGGGAGAGGTTGCAGCCGCCAATGCAATGGGAGACAATCTCACTTTTGACCCCGATACTTGCCCTACCTGCGCATATATTGGTCCTGAGTTTGCCTCTGTCGGTTTAAATGAGGACCAGGTAAAAGCTCGTGGAATTGACTATAAAATCGGTAGGTTCCCCACCGCGGCTAACGGCAGAAGCCTTGTTAGCGGACACACAAACGGTTTGATTAAAGTTATCGCCGGTGCTAAGTATGGCGAAATTTTAGGTGTACACATATTAGCCCAAAGTGCAACCGAGTTGATCGCTGAGGCAGCTCTTGCAATTCGGCTCGAAGCAACGATTGATGAGTTTGTAAGCACTATGCATTGCCATCCTACTGTTTCGGAAGCTTTGCGAGAAGCTGCTTTAGCTGCTGACAATTCTGCAATTCATATTATCAATAAGAGGTAAGTTCTTGTTATCAAATTAATAAACCACTGCCCCACAATTTAGCGGGCAGTGGTTTTTTGATAAATCCATGTTATGTTCGCCGTGCTCCTATGAAGTAATCGAGCCACGTTTTGTATTCATTGCTGAAAATGCTTCCTCTTAAATATACCAAATTAAATTCTCTTATAATATTCATATCAGATATTTTAAGCTCCTGCAGCTTTCCGCTGCTAAGCTCCTTTTGTGCCGCTGCTTTGTACAGAAATGTGATCCCGTGGTTTTCGGAAACAAGGGATTTTATTACATTCATGTTTCCAATTTCGCTTATCTTCTCGAAAATATTAATGCTTTGGCTCTGTTCTCTTAAAAACTGCTCAAATATTTCTCTAGTGCCTGAGCCGCGTTCTCTTATAATAAGCCGCTCGGAGCACAGGTCATTAATAGTGCAGACTTTGCCTGCAAGTCTGCAGTCGCTGCCGCAAACGCCTATAAACTCCTCCTTTGACATAAGTTTATAGCCGTATTTTGACTTGTCAAAGTAACCCTCAATGAGTGCAAAATCGATTTCTCCCTCTCTTAGCTTGCTGAGCAGATTTTCTGTGTTTTGCACAGGAATTGTGACATGAATTTCAGGATGCTCTGTCAGGAGGGCTGTTAGAATTTTGGGGCATACAAATTCGCCTATGCTGAGTGTTGCGCCAAAAATCAGATGTCTTGCCATTATCTCCTTATCAAGAAGCAGGCTTCTTAGCTTGTTGCTGTCTGCCCTGCTAGTAACGGCATATTTATGCAGAATCTCTCCCCTTTCTGTGAGTTTTAGTGTTTTTCCTTCGTAGTAAAAGAGCTTTCCGCCATAATATTCCTCTAAGAATTTTATGTGCTGAGATACAGCAGGCTGAGTTATGTGCATATACTCTGCTGTTTTTGTGTAGTTTCCTATTTTGCATAGGTTAATAAATGTTTCTAATCTTATATCAACCATAATTCTCTCCTATTATAAGATTTTTTTATATTTTTATAAGTATTAATAATTTTATTTTATTACTTAATTGTTGTATTATCAAGCACAAGATAAAAATCGGAGGAATTTATATGGTGTTGGTAAAAAAGTTTGCCCCCGGGCTTGCACTTGCGGCTTTGCTTGCAGCTATAGCTAATTATATAAGCGGGTTTATTCCCTACAGGCTCATCAGCGGCGGTGTTTTTGCTCTGCTTTTGGGAATGGCAATAAATCCCCTTGTTTCCGGCAAAGAGATTTTTGCTTCGGGCATTAAGCTTGTGTCAAAGCAGGTTTTGCGTCTGGCAATTATTCTTATGGGCTTAACTTTAAGCTTTACTCAGGTTTTATCTGTCGGCAAGTATTCTATTATTGTTATGTGCTTTACTCTCTTTGCCGCGTTTTTCGGTGGCTACTGGCTCGGCAGGTTATTCGGTATGAACTGGAAGCTTTCCGGCTTGATTTCGGCAGGAACCGGAATTTGCGGCGGCTCTGCTGTTGCTGCTATTGCCCCTACCATTGACGCTGACGACTGCGATGTTGCCTATGCAATTTCGGCTACCTTTATTTTTGATATTATAATGGTGGTGCTCTTCCCCATTATGGGCAGGTATTTCGGTATGAGTGACATGGGCTTTGGACTTTGGACAGGTACAGCTGTTAACGACACCTCCAGCGTTGTTGCCGCAGGTTACGCATTTTCTGATACGGCAGGCTCTTTTTCAATTATTGTTAAGCTGACACGCACACTATCTATTATTCCGACTGTATTAGTGTTTTCATTTATTAACGAGCGAATAAACGCCAAAAAGACCGGGAGCAGAGAAAAAAGAAAGATTAACATCCGTAAAATATTCCCATATTTTATTTTGCTGTTTTTACTGATGGTAGCTGTTAGAAGTACCGGCATCGTGCCTGATACTGTGAGTAAAACAGTTTCAGTATTCTCTAAATTTTTTATGGTTATGGCTCTTGGCGCAATTGGTCTTAAAACTAACTTTAATGAGCTTGCAGCATCCGGATTTAGACCTATGCTTCACGGTTTTTTGATTTCAACTCTTGTCGTTGTGGTTTCTTATACTGTTCAGCTGTTCATGGGTCAGATATGACACCGAGATATTAACAAAACATTTTTAAACCGCAGGTATCAGAAGCCTGCGGTTAATTTTTTGCCCTTTCTTTGTCTATATATTAATTAGCCCCCGGGTAGGTTGCATAATATTCTTTGGGAGACTATAATTAATATATAAAATAACATTTTTTGGAGGCCAAAAAGTGGATAAACGCATTATTGAAAACTATACGATGCTCTTTGATTTTTATGAGCTAACAATGGGCAACGGCTACTTTGATCACGGCTATAAGGACAAAATCACTTATTTTGACCTTTTCTACAGATCTGTGCCGGATCAGGGCGGTTATGCTATTGCCGCAGGGCTTGAGCAGGTGATTAATTATATTGAGAATCTTAAGTTCACTCAGGAAGATATTGACTTTTTGAGGAGCAAGAATCTTTTTACTGAGGATTTTCTGAGTTATCTTTTAGATTTTCGCTTTACAGGCGATATTTGGGCGGTGCCTGAGGGCACGCCTGTATTCCCGAGAGAGCCTATCATAACTGTGAGAGCTCCTGCTATTGAAGCTCAGTTTATTGAGACATTTCTGCTGCTTTCAATAAATCACCAGAGTCTGATTGCCACTAAGGCAAGCAGAATAGTAAGGGCAGCTGACGGCAGACCCGTTATGGAGTTTGGGTCGAGGCGAGCTCAGGGCGTTGATGCTGCAATATTGGGTTCAAGAGCCGCATATATAGGCGGATGCGCCGGCACTGCATGTGCTATCTCAGAGCAGCTTTACGGCGTTAGAGCAGGCGGCACTATGGCTCACTCTTGGGTTCAGATGTTCCCCACACAGTATGAGGCTTTCAAAAAATACTGTGAGACTTATCCGCAAAATGCTATTTTACTTGTTGACACATATGATACCTTGCGTAGCGGTGTTCCCGATGCTATAAGAGCTTTTAATGAGGTATTAAAGCCGCTCGGGATAAAAAACTGCGGTATTCGCTTAGATTCAGGCGATATATCATACCTGACAAAAAAAGCGAGGGCTATGCTCGACGAGGCAGGCTGGGAAAGCTGCAAGATTACCTGCTCTAACTCACTTGATGAGTATATTATTTGTGATTTATTGCATCAGGATTCCTGCATTGACTCTTTTGGTGTCGGCGAGAGGCTGATTACTTCCAAGTCATCTCCCGTTTTTGACGGTGTTTATAAGCTGGCGGCAATTGAAGATGCTAACGGAACGGTTATTCCCAAAATAAAAATCAGCGAAAATACCGCAAAAATAACAAATCCTCATTATAAACGCTTATACAGGCTTTTCGGCAGAGCATCCGGCATGGCGGAGGCTGATTATATTACCGTTTTTGATGAATTTGTTGACGATACTAAACCTCTCATGCTGATTGACCCCGATGCGACTTGGAAGCAGAAAGAGCTTACGGACTTTTTTGCAGTTGAGCTTCAGGTTCCGATTTTCAAAAACGGTGAGCTTGTTTACAAATGCCCGACTCTGCCCGAAATTCAGAAATACTGCAAGGACCAGCTTGCAAAACTCTGGCCTGAGGTCCTGCGTTTTGACAACCCGCACAATTACTATGTTGACCTTTCTGAAAAATTGCTCGCAATTAAGCAAGAGCTGCTGAACAACAGATAATATGGATGCCGAAACAAGAAGAGAAAAAATACTTGAAATTCTGAAATCCAGCGATTTTTCTGTTACTGCATCCTCACTTTCTGACGAGTTTGGAGTGAGCAGACAGGTTATAGTCGGAGATATCGCCCTGCTCCGTGCCGCCGGGAATGAAATAATTGCAACTCCCCGAGGCTACTGCATGCGAACCTTGCAAAGCGGCATTTTAAGAACTGTTGCATGTGTTCATACCCGAGCTCAAATCGAGGCTGAACTTAATATATTTGTTGATAACGGCTGCAGCGTTTTAGACGTGATTATTGAACACCCTGTCTACGGTCAGCTCACCGGTGAGCTTAGAATTTCAAGTCGCTTTGATGTGACGCAGTTTGTAGAAAGAGTTATGGCAGATAAGGCTGCACCCCTATCTTCCCTCACGGGCGGAATTCATATTCATAATCTGATCTGTCCGAGCCAAGAGGCATTTGATAGAGCCTGCGAAGGACTTAGACAGCAGGGATATCTCTATTTAGAAGACCCTGAGAATGATAAAATATAATCAATAGTTGACTAATCTAATGATATAAGCTAGTATGACATTACATGTGTCTTGACACCTGTAATGTCATGTTTTATTGGAGGCTGTTTTATGGACAGGCTAAAGGCGTTTTTCAAAAGAAAAGATATTGAAATTTCCCTAAAGCGTTATGGTATTGATGCTCTCGGAGCAATGGCACAGGGTCTTTTTTGTTCGCTATTAATCGGCACAATTTTAGATACACTGGGCAAGCAGTTTGGAATTGGCTTATTAAATGCTGTTATTTTTCAGTTTGCCGGCAAGGGTTATACTGTTGGCGGCGCCTGTGCTTTAATGGTCGGACCTGCAATGGCGGTTGCAATCGGGCATGCTCTTAAGGCTCCGGCTATGGTGCTGTTTTCCCTTGTAACAGTCGGCTTTGCCACAAATGTAATGGGAGGCGCCGGAGGTCCGCTTGCAGTACTTTTTACAACTGTTGTTGCTTCTGAGTTTGGTAAGGCAGTTTCAAAAGAGACTAAGGTTGACATTTTGGTCACGCCTATTGTCACTATACTTATAGGCGTCGGGCTTGCTGCTTTAATTGCAAAACCTATAGGAAATGCAGCTACCTGGGTCGGCAGAATTATAATCTGGGCAACTGAGCAGCGTCCTTTTGTTATGGGTATTTTAGTTTCTGTTATAGTCGGTATGGCACTTACTCTGCCCATATCCTCCGCCGCTATCTGCGCTGCCTTGTCGCTCACGGGTCTTGCAGGCGGGGCTGCTGTCGCCGGTTGCTGCGCTAATATGATGGGCTTTGCGGTTATGAGCTATCGTGAAAACGGTGTGGGTGGTCTTGTTTCTCAGGGACTCGGAACTTCGATGCTTCAAATGGGAAATATAGTTAAAAACCCAAAAATTTGGATTCCTGCTATTTTGACAAGTGCAATAACAGGACCTATTGCAACTGTTATATTTAAGCTTCAAATGAACGGCGCTGCCGTTAACTCCGGTATGGGAACCTCCGGTCTTTGCGGTCCTATCGGCGTTTGGACCGGCTGGGTTTCTCCGAGTGAAGCAGCTGTTATTAACGGTGCTGCCGCTATGTCTCCCACCTGGTTTGACTGGTTTGGTCTTGTTATGATTTGCTTTGTATTGCCTTCTGTTATCTGCTGGAGCTTGGGTCTTGTTTTCCGCAAGATAGGCTGGATCAAAGAAGGAGATCTAAAGCTCTCATAAATCTTTATATATTCAAAAACTAAATATGTTCAGCTAAAGGCATGCTTTATACAGCGTGCCTTTTTTGTGTTTTTATGTACACATAATTTACAAATATTACAAATGTTAAATATTTTTACAATTTTTGTTCAAAATCCGGGTATCTGTGAGCTCTCTGTAAATATTATGTCTAATTTGTAACTAAATGTATCTAAACTTTTCTTGTAGATTACGCTTTTTTTCAATACAATGTGATTATTAATTGTTGTTATGTTATCTTAAAATAATTTTCGGGAGATAAAGATCATGAAAAGGAAATACTCAATATTGCTTTTGCTTGTGTTTTCTGTTCTTTGCTATATAACCTTATCCAGTCCGGTCGGAGCATATAGCTCAGAAAGCACTCACGATGTGGTTGCAGGTGCAAAGCTCAGTGTGGGAGACTACAGAGGTATGAGCAAATCCTACGATGTTCAGGCGGCCAAGAATAAGGGCGGCGTTGTTAACCCATCTGTTTCCGATTGCGCTCCCGGCACTGTCGTTAAAATCGGCATTGTACCCGACGGCGGTTTTGAGCCCGGCAGCGTCTGCGTTATCACTGCTTTCGGTGATGCGCTTGAAGTCTTCTTAGACGGAGATCAGTACTGCTTTGTCATGCCGGAAGCCCCTGTCGTTATCTACGTATCCTTCCAGCTACTTCGCACATAAGCCTAAATAACTAAATACCCGGCACCTAATAAAACGGTGCCGGGTTTCTTTTTGGGTTTTTCGTAATAATTTAGTCAGATTACGCAAAATAACACGCCAAAACCTCCGCAAAATCTATATTCCTGTGGCTTACAATTGTTTTTCTTATACAGTATACTCAGTTAAAATCATTAATGTACACGGAGGTGTAGTATGAAGTTTTCAAGTAAAATAGTTAAATGTCCCCTTTCACCCATTCGTAAGTTTGAGCCGTCTGCCGATATGGCAAGAGCAAAGAATCATAAAATTTATCATCTCAATATAGGTCAACCGGACATTCCGACTCCTCCCGCTTTTTTTGAAGCGGTTAAGGCCTTTGATACTCCTGTTTTATCCTATGCTCCTTCACCGGGTATTCCTGTATTTGTTTCTGCTACCCTCGAGTACTTTGCACGCTTGGGAATATCATTAAATGCCAAAAATATTCTGACTACTGTCGGTGGTAGTGAAGCTTTAGGAATCACTTTGAGCACTATCTTAGATGACGGAGATGAGCTGCTTGTTCCCGAGCCCTACTACCCCAACTACAGCACCTTAGCTGCTATGGCAGGCGCTTCAATAAGACCTATCCCAACCTCGCCGGAGGAGGGATATCGCTATGCTGTTAGAGAAAAAATTCTGCCGCTTATAAACGAAAACACCAGGGCAATTTTGATAACAAGTCCGGGAAACCCGACAGGTAATGTGCTCTCTGCCGAGGAAATGCGTGTTATTGCCGATATAGCAAAGGAAAAGTCTTTGTTTTTAATCTCTGATGAGGTTTATCGTGAGTTTATTTACACAGGCGGCAAGATGTCAAGCATGCTTGAGTTTGACGATATATACGAAAACACAATTGTGATTGACTCTGTTTCTAAGCGTTTTTCCGCCTGTGGTGCAAGAGTCGGTGTTATTGTTTCCCGTAATCCGGAGTTTATGACGCAGGCAATGAAGATTGTTCAGACAAGACTGAGCGTCGCTACCTTGGATCAAGTCGGTTCTGCAGCTTTGTATAACAATGTAGATGATGAATACTTTAAGTCTGTTCGAGCTGAGTATAAGCTGCGCCGTGATGCAGCTCTTAGTAAGCTTTCGGAAATTCCCGGCATTGTTTCCGAGAAGCCTGACGGGGCATTTTATATTATGGCAAAGCTCCCTGTTGACAGCTCCGAAAAGCTGCTCAAATTCCTGCTTGAGGAATTTGATGATAGTGGTGAAACTGTTATGTTTGCGCCCGGATCAGGGTTCTATGCAAGCCCCGGAAAAGGAATTTCGGAGGCGAGAATGGCTTATGTTTTGGCTAAGCCCGATTTAGAACGAGCACTTGAACTTCTAAAACTAGGAATTGAGGCATATAACAGCCAAAGCTGAAATATTATTATTTTACTATTTATCTTTTTCTGTTTGTGATATAATCACTGATGTGGGCATTAATTTAAAGTATTATTAGCTCATAAAAAGAAATCTTGGAGGTATATTAATATGTCAGCAACTGTTGTAACAAAAGAAAATTTTGAGTCTTTGGT
>JAAZCZ010000111.1 GCA_012513005.1 Oscillospiraceae bacterium
CGGCACTGCCAAAACAAGTGAGGAACTAAATAAAAATGCCGCTTTAAATATCGAAAGAAACAGAGTGTTCTTGTCTGCTGACGGTGAGAGCTATGAGATAGGCTATGTTGCTGCATTAATTCTTGACCGAAAAAATCCGGATTGGAAGAAAAACTTCTACGCTTCTAAAATGTCGGCTGATGAGCTACTTCTAAATGACATAGAAGAATCGCCCGAAAAAGCAGACATCCGGCTTAGCGACGAGGTTACAAAGACTATTGAGGGGCACAATGCAAAGCTGTCTGAGCTAATTGAGGATTTAGTTAAGGCTAAAATGGATACAGCCGTTTCTTACCTCAAAATTGATATCACCAAGTCAACAGGCAGCATGTATGCTACCGATATGATTAACTATGAGGGCGAGCAGGTTTCTGTCGGTTATAAAAACACCTTTACGGCAAACGGCAAAACCGTTGCACTCAACGATGTTAACATTTATGAGAGCTTTGACGATAACGGAAATCAGTATCTCATTTTGCCTCTTGCTGAGCCTTTCGACATAAAAGACAATGTTCTTACAGTGAGTAACGAAAAGCTGAGCATTGAGGGTGTCAAGGTAAAAACCGAAATTGATAACGGCAGAACTATCTATTCGTTTGCCGTGAGCAATTAGCAAAAAAATATATTATAATAGCCAAAGCCGCTCGGAGGTATTAATTCCGGGCGGCATATTTATTTTATTTTAAACAATACTGCTTTGTCAGGCTTTCTGAGGATAAATTCCCCTTTTGCGAAGAGTGCGGTTTAGATCTGCCAAAACCCGTTTTTTATCGGCACTCCAAAGCGGCGCTATAAGGTCTTTTTTTGCTCCGTCTCCTGTTAGTCTGTGTATGACTACATCTTCCGGAATTAAGCTTAGCGCATCTGCTATAAGCTCATAGTATTCATTGGGTTTTAATACTTCAAATTCTCCGTTATTATAGCTTTCTGCAAGCTTTGTGCCGCTTATCACATGGAGGAGCTGAAGCTTTATGCCATCTGATTTTTCTGCTGCAAACTTTACTGTTTCCAGCATTTCTGCTCTGTTTTCACCCGGCAAGCCTAAAATCACATGAGTTATGCGATGCACGCCCAATTTTGCCAAATCCTCCATTGCCTTTTCATAGGCATTTAGCGGATAGCAGCGGTTAATTAGCTGCGCTGTTTTATCGTGTATTGTTTGAAGCCCGAGCTCTATCCAGACGGGTTTTATATTGTAGAGCCTTTTTATCATTAAAAGTGCCTCTTCGCCGAGGCAGTCAGGTCTTGTTGCAATTGATATCCCTACAACATCAGGCTGCTCTATTGCCCTTTTATATATGCTATAAAGCCTGCAAATATCCCCGTGAGTGCCTGTGTAGCTCTGAAAATATGCTATGTATTTAAGCCCATCGCCCTTTTTGCCGAGTATGCTTTTAGCCCGCGTTATCTGCTCTTCTACATTAAGCTGCGCAGGTGCAGCAAAGTCACCGGAGCCACCCGCTGAACAGAAGCTGCAGCCGCCCACTCCCACTGTGCCGTCACGATTCGGGCAGGTGTTAGCCGCAGATAGGGCAATTTTATAGACCTTGCAGCCGAAAATACGGCGGCAGTATGTATTTACCGAAAGATAGTTATGCGGCATTTCTTGCCTCCGTTTTCTGTCGTGGTAAAGTAAAGTTGTAACACAGCTGTCCAAAGTGATAAAATTATAAATCACAAGGAGAGAAGAAAATGGCGAGTTACAACGAAGAAACAAGAAAGAAGATAGTACGGCTGCACCTTGAGGAGGGCCGCAGC
>JAAZCZ010000112.1 GCA_012513005.1 Oscillospiraceae bacterium
ATAGCCTTATCAAGAGTGGTGGAGGGATCGGCCCTGTGAAGCCCGGCAACCTGCAACAGCAAGGTGCCAAATCCGGCGGTGTTTATCGAGAGATGAGGAATGTGTTTACCCGCCGATTCTAGGGCGGGTTTTTGCTTTTCTATTAGCTATTAAATAATAACTTGTATCTTATTATGGAGGTAAATATATATGTCTAAATTTCTTTTTTCATCTGAGTCCGTTACAGAGGGACATCCCGATAAGGTCTGCGACCAGATATCCGATGCCGTTTTAGACGCAATTTTAGCAGAGGATCCCGCCGGGCACGTTGCCTGTGAGTGCATTTGCACCACCGGGCTTGTGCTTATTATGGGCGAGATTTCCACAAGCTGCTACGTGGATATCCCTAAAATCGCAAGAGGCGTTATAGCTGATATAGGCTATGTGGGCGCTGCTTCCGGCTTTGACTCCGAGACCTGCTCCGTTATTACTACAATCGACGAGCAGTCTGACGACATTGCCCTAGGTGTTAACAGCTCCTTGGAGCAAAAGGTGGGCGGCGCTGATTTAGCACTTGAAAACGGCGCGGGAGATCAGGGAATTATGTTTGGCTATGCCTGCGACGAAACACCTGAGCTTATGCCGCTTCCCATTTCTCTCTCTCATAAAATGGCCAAAAGATTAGCAGAGGTCCGCAAGCTCGGTATGTTTGACTACCTGCTGCCTGACGGTAAAACACAGGCAACTGTTGAATATGCAGCTGACGGCACGCCTCTTAGGGTTGACACTGTGGTGTTATCTACACATCACCGTGACTATGCTTCCTTAGAGCAAATCCGCGCTGATATGATTGAAGCTGTTATTCTCCCTTCTATCCCGTCTGAACTAAACAAGGGAGATATAAGGTTTTATGTAAACCCGACCGGCCGCTTTGTCAAGGGTGGTCCTGCTGCTGACAGCGGACTTACGGGCAGAAAAATCATTGTCGATACCTATGGTGGCTCAGCTCCTCACGGTGGTGGCTGCTTTTCCGGAAAAGACCCCACAAAGGTTGACCGCAGTGCTACATACGCTGCCCGCTGGGTTGCTAAGAACATTGTTGCAGCAGGTCTTGCAAAGCGCTGCCAGATTCAGCTTGCATATGCCATTGGGGTTGCAAATCCTGTTAGCATTAATGTTGTGACCTTCGGCACAGGTGCTGTGCCTGATGCTGAGCTTTCCCGCGTAGTCAATGAGGTTTTCGACCTGCGCCCGACATCTATTATTAATAAGCTAAATCTGAAAAGACCCATCTACAGAAAGCTGGCAGCCTACGGGCACATGGGGCGTGAGGATTTAGCGGCTCCCTGGGAAGAGGTTAACATGGTTGAGGCTATAAAGTCTGCTCTTTAAGTGTTTATTATCTTGTGATATAATTTCTTACATCACAAAAAGGCGGTACTTACATTTGGCAGAGCTTTTAATAGGCGCCCCTGTTTCCTCGGCTCTTGACTCAGAGACAAAAAAAAGAGCCGATGCGCTTATTAGCAGAGAGATTGTCCCTACTCTTGCAATAGTAAGAGTAGGAGAGAATGTTGCCGATATTTCATATGAGAGAGCAGCCTGCAAAAAGGCAGCTGCGCTCGGAATTAATGCTGTTTTACACACCCTGCCGTCAGATACAGATGCAGACAGCTTTTTAAAGCTAATCTCCCAAATAAATTCCGATAAATCGGTGCATGGAGTTTTAGTTCTAAGACCGCTGCCAAAGCATTTGGAGGATAGCTCTTACATTAGTCTGCTATCTCCATCTAAGGACATTGACGGCATCACACCCAAAATGATGTCTGCCTTATACTCCGGTGCTAAGCCGTTTTTTGCGCCCTGTACTGCAAGAGCCTGTATGGAAATAATTTTCCATTACGGGATAGAGCTAAAAGGAGCAAGAGTAGCTGTTATCGGAAGAAGCCTTGTTGTGGGCAGACCGCTTGCCATGCTTTTATTGCATGAAGATGCGACAGTTACAATTTGCCACAGCAAGACAGATGACTTAAAGTCGGTTTGCAAAAGCAGCAGTTTAGTTTTATCTGCTATCGGCAGAGCTGAGGCTTTGGGCTCTGAGTATTTTTCCCCGGGTCAGAGCGTTATTGATGTGGGTGTCAGCTTTTCTGATGCGAAAAATAAGCTCTGCGGAGATATTGACTTAGACAGCGTTTTGGATATAGTTAAGGCTGTAACTCCGTTTAAGGGCGGGGTCGGCAGCGTTACGGCTTCAGTGCTTGCAAGGCAGGTTATTGAAGCCTGTGAGAATATTAATAGCGTATAGCTAATAATATATAGTTTAATAAATGACAGAGTAGGATACGGTGCGTTAAGTGTCGGGGGATGGGAAGTTGCCTCCGAACGAAGGGTTTTCTCGCGGTGCCGTTTCCGCGTCCGCTGCCACTGAGGCAATAACCTCTCGTGGCTACTGTCACGAGAGGAGTTTTTATGAAAACAAAGCGAATGGCCACAGACTCTATTTTGGCCGCCATCTGCACTGTGCTGGCTCTGCTTGCGATCGACACAGGCACGATGAAAATCACCTTTGAGAGCTTGCCCGTATTGCTTGGGGCTATTTTGTTTGGCCCGTTTGACGGGGCAATTATCGGCGCTCTCGGCACATTTTTATATCAGATATTAAAGTTCGGCATAACAGCTACTACGGTGCTTTGGATACTACCTTACATAGCCTGTGGGCTTATTGTCGGTTACTATTCTAAAATGCATAAGTTTAGTTTGAGCAAAAATCAGCTGCTTATAATTATTCTTATTGCAGAGCTTACAATCACGGGCTTTAACACACTTGCTCTTTATGTAGACAGCAAAATTTACGGCTATTACACACCCACAATTATTTCTGCCATGATATTCTGGCGCCTCGGTATTGCTATTGCTAAATCATTTGCCTTTACATTTGTTCTGCCGCCTGTTATTAAAGTCGGCAATAAATACGGAAAGTAAAAAAGTCAGGCGACGGGGTTTATTCCCGTCGCCTTTATATATTTAATATTATTCTATTTATGCAAGAGCCACATCGAGTATCATCATGATTAAAAATCCGGCTGCAAAAAACAGTGCGCCCAAGTTTGAGTGCTCACCTGTTGCAGTTTGCGGAATTAGCTCTTCAACCACAACATACATCATAGCACCTGCGGCAAAGCCGAGCATATAAGGCAGGATTGCTGCAATGTAATGGGCTGCTAATATCATAATGATAGCGCCTATAGGCTCAACTATGCCGGATGCTGCGCCGTAGAAAAACGCTTTTGCTCTGCCCATTCCCTCTGCACGCAGCGGCATTGAGACAATTGCACCTTCCGGAAAGTTTTGCAGGGCAATTCCTATTGCAAGCACAATTGCGCCCATAAGAGAAACCGCTTCGTTTCCCGCCATCCAGCCTGCAAATATAACGCCGACTGCCATGCCCTCGGGCAGGTTGTGTATTGCAACTGCGAGTAAAAGCATTGTGCATCTGTGAGACATTCCCGGAGGTCCCTCGCACTCACCGTCTACGTGCATATGCGGTATGATAATATCAAGTACCAGCAAAAATACAATTCCGATGAAAAATCCCACCGCAGCCGGTAAAAACGCCAGCTTTCCCATGTTTGATGACATATTGATAGCAGGGATAATAAGGCTCCAAATTGAAGCTGCCACCATTACGCCTGCCGCTATACCGGCAAGAGCCTTTTGTAATCCATCGTTCATCGTATCTTTTTTCATTACGAAGACCGAGGATGCCCCCAAAATCGTTCCGATAAACGGAATAATAACCCCGAATGCTACACGATAGTCCAAATTCCACACCTCATGCTGTGATAATAATAATTAACATTCAGATACTACCATATTCTAAGCCATGACTCAACTCATTATTTATCATTTTTATTAACTCTTTTTCTACTTTATTGTTACTGTTTTAATTTATTATTGATTTTTTTGCATATTGTGTTACAATGCAAAGGAAAGAGCCCGGTATACGGGAATCAAACTGAAATCGGAGGTATTATCATGGCGTTTTTTATCAATGACGATTGTGTATCCTGCGGCACATGCGCTGCCGGATGTCCTTCAGATGCAATTGACATGGGTGATGACAAGTATGTCATCGACCAGGACAAGTGCGTTTCCTGCGGAGCTTGCAAAGAGAGCTGCCCTGTAGAGGCAATCGAAGAGAAGTAAAATTCTTTATTACCTGAAGGGGGCATGTTTATGCCCCCTTTTTATTTGCCTAAATTTGGAGTTTAAATTTGAGGAGTAACGGTGTCTGAGTTTAAGGAGCTTTGGCCGGACGGGCCTATATTTTCATATAGTGAAAGAGGGTTTGCGCTCGGTATGGACTCTGTTTTACTTTCTGACTTTGCAGACAGGGGCAATTTTTCGCGGGCTGCGGACTTAGGCTGCGGCACCGGGTTTTTGCTGGTTTCCCTGCTTTATAATAATCCAAAGCTCTCTGCGGTTGGAGCTGAAATTAATAAGTCTGCCGCTTTATCTGCAGAAGAAAACATTAGGGCTAACAGCTTTGATGACAGATGCGAGATTATCTGCTCTGATTTAAGAAATTATAAAGAAATATTTGCGCCCGGCAGCTTTGATCTTGTTTTGTGTAACCCGCCTTATTTCAAAAAAGGCTGCGGCTACTCTGCTTCGGATGAAAAAACAAAAATAGCCCGTGAGGATTTACATTTAGATCTTGATGAAATTTGTTTTTGCGCCTCATATATCTGCAAAAACCGAGGCTCATTTTGTATGGTTATGAGAACTGAGAGACTCTCTGAGACTATCTGTACACTCAGTAAACACAGACTTGAGCCTAAGCGTCTGCGCTTTATTGCAAAGGATGAGAAAACTGCCCCGAAGCTCTTTTTGATTGAGGCAAGGCTGAATGCCGGTGTCGGGCTTAGTGTTTTGCCCAATCTGTATTTATATGATAAAAATGGTGATTATAGCCCTGAATATCGCAGGATTTATCACTTGGAGGTATAAAATGGCGGGGATATTATATTTAGTAGCAACTCCTATCGGCAACTTATCGGATATTTCTCCCCGAGCTCTTAAGGTTCTCGGTGATGCTGATTTTATTGCCGCTGAGGATTCGCGTGTCACTATTAAGCTTTTAAACCATTATAATATTAAAAAGCCCATAGTCTCTTA
>JAAZCZ010000113.1 GCA_012513005.1 Oscillospiraceae bacterium
CGGCACTGCCAAAACAAGTGAGGAACTAAATAAAAATGCCGCTTTAAATATCGAAAGAAACAGAGTGTTCTTGTCTGCTGACGGTGAGAGCTATGAGATAGGCTATGTTGCTGCATTAATTCTTGACCGAAAAAATCCGGACTGGAAGAAAAACTTCTACGCCTTAAAAATGTCGGCTGATGAACTGCTGCTTGATAACATCGAAGAATTGCCCGAGACAGCAGACACAGAGCTTAGCGACGAGGTCACAAAGACTATCGAGGGGCACAACGCAAAGCTGTCTGAGCTTATTGATGATTTAGTTAAGGCTAAGAAGGATACCTCCGTTTCATATCTTAAAATTGATATCACAAAGTCAACAGGCAGCATGTATGCCACCGATATGATTAACTATGAGGGTGAGCAGGTTTCTGTCGGGTATAAGAACACCTTTACTGTAAACGGCAAAACCGTTGCGCTCAACGATGTTAATGTTTATGAGAGCTTTGACGATAACGGAAATCAGTACCTCATATTGCCTCTGTCTGAGCCTATTGACATAAAAGACAATGTTCTTAGTGTTAATAACAAAAAGCTGAGCATTGAAGGCGTCAAGGTGAAAACTGAAACTGTTAACGGCAGAACTGTCTATTTCTTTGCTGTGAGCAATTAGCAAAATATAAAACATATTAAAATAAAAAAGCCGCTTGGAATTAATGTTCCCGGCGGCTTTTGCTTTCTATGTTTTTTGAGGATAAATATCCCTTTTGCGAAGTTCTCGGTTTAAATCTGCTAATACCCGTTTTTTATCGGCGCTCCACAAAGGTGCAATTAAATCTCTTTTTGCTCCGTCTCCTGTCAGTCTGTGTATGACAACATCTTCCGGAATTAAGCTAAGCGCATCTGCTATTATTTCATAATAATCGTTGGGCTTTAATAAATCAAATTCCCCTTTTTCATACGATTCTGCCAGCTTTGTGCCGCTTATCACATGGAGAAGCTGAAGCTTTATCCCGTCTGTTTTCTCTGCTGCAAACCTCACCGTTTCCAGCATTTCTGCCCTACTTTCACCGGGCAAGCCTAAAATCACATGAGTTATTCGGTGTACACCTATGCTTTTTAAATCCTCCATTGCCTTTTCATAGGCATTTAGAGGATAGCAGCGGTTAATTAGCTGCGCTGTTTTTTCATGTATTGTTTGAAGCCCGAGTTCTATCCAAACGGGCTTTTTTTCTGCTAGCCGCTTTATCATATCAAGTGCCTCTTCGCCGAGGCAGTCAGGTCTTGTTGCAACTGAAATGCCTACAACATCAGGCTGCTCTATTGCCCTATTATATATGCTCTCAAGCTCTTTTAGATTCCCGTGAGTGCCTGTGTAGCTCTGAAAATAGGCTATATATTTTAGCCCCTCGCCCTTTTTGCCAAGTATTTTTTTAGCCTGCATTATCTGCTCTTCAATAGAAAGCTGCGCAGGTGCTGCAAAGTCTCCGGAGCCGCCTGCTGAGCAGAATGTGCAGCCGCCAACCCCCACTGTGCCGTCTCTGTTTGGGCAGCTTGCTGCCGCTGACAGCGCGAGCTTATAGACCTTGCAGCCGAAAACACGGCGACAGTATGTGTTTACTGAAAGATAATGGTGCAGCATTTGTTGCCTCCGTTTTAATTGCCTGCTAAAAAGTTTTAATAATGCTCACAGCAGAAAGATTTGATATCTGTCTTTATACATAAATCGTATCAGGGCAAAACCTATAGAGCAAGTGGCAGAAAAGTAAATTACTCAAAAAGACCGTGCCCTAATAGGGCACGGTCTTTTTTGTGGCTCTTTGTCAAATGTTGGGGTAGAGCGATAAAAGAAGAATAAAAGCGAAGTGGAGTTGACTATATGGTCAGCTCCATTTTGTGTGGAGCTAAGCAGCGAAGCAGTGCAGTATTCTGTTTCTAAAACGTTTGAAATCTCTAACCCCGTAGCAGGTTCTCTTTAGGACTTTGGTTTTGTTGTTGCAGCCTTCAGTAAAACCGTTTGTATATGGATAATCGAATGCATTTAGTATGTACTTATCCCAGTTGTGTACAGCAGTAAGGCAGGCTTTGAATTCCGGGAACTCTGCAAGTTCTGCCAAAAGTATCCATTC
>JAAZCZ010000020.1 GCA_012513005.1 Oscillospiraceae bacterium
AATTTGATGGGGCGGGCAGGGATTTGCACCCTGCATGAATTGGTAAGATTCTTGGTCTGTAACACAAAGTACGTTGTTACCAGCAACGAACCCTTATGGTTCTATCCGGCCTAGCGTCTACCTATTCCGCCACCGCCCCAAAGCTGTTAAAAATCTGCCTGGGAGGTTTTGCCCTCCCAAGCTAAATAAGGGGGAGTGAAGGGTATGTGCTGTGCCAAGCCGCCGTGCATTGTGGAGGGACTTGCGAACGGCCTAGCGAAAGTGCTATCATTTTTTTAATTTGGATTTTTCTTGGCTTAACATTTCGCGAATACATACAGTCTGTAATACATTAGAAGCGGTTACCAATTCGCTTATTCGTAATCCATAGGTACGCTGTTTTATAACATCATCCGTAAAAGTAACCAATGCGAAACCGTCTACTTCTAAAAGCACGGGTTTTTCTTCTATGCCCTCAATCGTGATCTTGATCTTTTCCATGCTTCCCCCTCCTAACTCACCTTGTTTTCTCTCGCGGCCTTGCGCTCTGCTCTCAGCTTATCCTGCTGCTCCCTGCGGATTTCCGTCTTACTCATGGGATTGCGCCTAGCTTCGCGCAGTCTCTTTTCTGCCTGGACTTTTTTTCATGGGATACATCCTCTCTTTATGGGGTGATAGTTCTCTCGTCGATGAGTTCTGCCACAGATATTTGTAGCGCGTGGGCAAGCAATTCCATTGTCCTGAGCGTGGGGTTTATTTGCTTGCCATTCTCAAGTCTGGAAAGCATGTCCACTCTGATTCCGGTTAATCTCGATAAGTCACTTTGCGATAAGCCTAGTTTGTTGCGGGTTTTTGAAATGACTTGATACTTAAACATAAGGATGCCTCCATCTAGGTGATATGGTAAGTTTAACCAACTATGATATTTATGTCAATAGCATTTTAGACATATAAAAATAATGTATAAAACATAGATAAACGGAGAAAACTTACAAAAAGCACTTGCAAATGTCATATATTAAATGTACTATTGACTTAAAAAGCAATGACATTTTGAAAGCGAGGTAAAGAGGGTGATAGGAAAAAGAATTCAAGAGATTTTAGACAAGAAAGGTATGACTCAAGCGGAATTGGCCGAATTGACCGGAATGTCACTTGCTCACATCAATCGTATTATTAACGGAAAGTCCGAACCCGACAAAACCGTTGCTAAGATCGCAGAAGCCCTAGATGTACCTGTCCATGCTCTCTATAGTGAGGATGCTCAAATATCAGCGTTGGCAATTAAAAACCTTGAGAAATTACCTGCTGATATTGTGAAAGCAATTGGTGATAGAAAGAAACTGGATTACATCGTTTTGGGCCTAGAACTTAGCGAAACCCCTGATGTTACCCCAGAAGAAATTAAAATAATAGTTGAGCAAATGCGAGTATTTAAACAAAAAGTCAAAGAAATGAGAAAAAAATAAATAATATCTCTCTTTTTTTCTTTTTTTGTTAATAAAGGTATTATAGCCTTGTTGTATTGTATTTAATTTTGGTAATCTTATGCTACGAACGTTTGTTCGTACTATGAGGAGAACGGGGGGGGAACGTATGGAAGTAGTAATTGCAGAATTGCCGGGTAGTATTGTGTTCGCTTACGACGGGGACCTGCTTATATTAGATAAAAACAAATACAAGGAGTTGATACAACGTGACACTGGACGAGCAGTTGAACAAGTATTTGAAGAAGTGTTTAGCGCGAGGGGGGTGCAGTCCCAATACGGTAAGAGTCTATCGTATCAATGTCTCAACCTTCTTGAAATGGTGGAATTTTAAAGGCTATGATGATTTAACAGAATTAACTGATGATGACATTGATGATTACATTTTTTATCTTCAAGACTTACCAATTAATCACACCACAATTAACAATAAACTGCGTGATCTACGAGCTTTCCTGAGATTTGCCCACTATCGTGGTTGGTGTCCCAAGATAGATATTAAGCTGCTAAGCATCCAAGAACCAGAGATAATCCCACTTACTAATGAACAACTAGCAGATATATACGATGCTTGTTTGATGTCTAAAGAATTAGACCGTTTCAGAGATTATACGATGATGAGACTGTTTGAGGAAACGGGAATAAGGTTAGGGGAATGTCTGTCTCTTACCTTACCCGATATTGACATGAAGAATAATTGCATTAAGCTAAATCAAACCAAAAACAAGAAGGCCAGGGAAGTTTACCTTACCCCGGCCATGAAAAGGGATTTAACTATATACCTTGAAGCGCGGCAACGCTTCTTGGCGTCAAAAGGTATTACGGGCAATAATAATGTTTGGATTGTGACCAAAGGCCCAACGATAGGACAAGTACCTGCTAAAAATACTATCGAGCAACGAGTTAAAAAATATGGTAAATTAGCTAACATTCCTGTACGGGTATCACCGCATACCTTCAGGCATACATTTGCCCGTAATTTCTTAATGGCAGGAGGTGATATTTTTACCCTTCAAGAACTTTTAGGACATTCAACATTGGAAATGGTGCGGCGTTATGTACGCTTGTTTGGTAGAGATAGACAGAATAACTATCTAAAAACCATGAAGAATCATCAGCGGACGCAAAAGAAACGAAAGAAATATAAGTATGTTTAAATTATATGGTGGGGGCAGGGAGATTCGAACTCCCACGGATTGCTCCACATGGGCCTAAACCATGCGCCTGTGCCAATTCGGCTATGCCCCCACAAATTTGATTTATAAATCATACGCATAATTTCCATTAAAAATTATGTCATATAACATTAAATCCTAAGTTTTGCGCACTATACATTGCCTTATTATCCGGTGCTAGAGGCACATCATTAACATATACAAAAATTAACAAATATGTCATAAGCACAACCAAAATTATGTGAAGGGAGGAATTAACTGTAATATATAGAAATCAATTCTCATGGTCAAGAATCGCCTTCGTGAAATACGTCACGAACTTATGGTTGATAAGCAAATTGATATGGCTAGGCTGCTTGGACTACGGCAAGAACAATATAACATCTACGAGCTGCAACGGGCACAGCCTAGCCTTGAAATTGCCTTGCGTATTGCTAAGAAATTAAACCGCCCGGTGGAAGAAATATTCTGGATAGATGATGACTAAACTGGGTATCATATGTATGGGGAAGGGCCGAGAAAACCCTTCCGGTTTTGGATAAATAGGTTTACTGGTGATCGGTCGTGGCACGGTTAGCTCTGAACCAATAATACCAGGAACCAAAGAGAAGCGCGAGTAACGGCTCGCGTTTTCTCTTTTTACGGCGTTTTGGTCTTTTCAGGTACAAAAGCAATGCCTTTGCCACCAAGCAGACCACAAGTGCAACCAATATATCCATTCCAGTCTCCTTTCTCCGCCCCAACATCCCCTTTATTTGAAGCTCCCCGCCTCCTAAAATTTGAACTGCTCTCGGATAAAGCGCATATCAATAGCCTGAACGGGCAGATCATAAGCGCGTGACTTAATTCGATCTATGGTGCGCTTGTGTTTGCAAATCACAATCAATTCTATGTCTGGATGGTCGTCGGCATACTCTTCATACTTGGTTATCTTGGCCTGAATATCTGCTGTGTTTTCTAGCTCAACTTCTATACACAAATTACGCTGCGTGCCTCTAAATTCGTTCGTGTAGTGCATGAATAAATCGGCTATGATGTTTTCCCCTAGTGGGTGTTCTATTTCATACTCTAAACGGCTTCCATTAGGTACAAGGGACAAGAATTGGATGAGAACATCATTAATTGCCATATAGTGATGTATCTTGGGGCTGTATTTGGTTCCTGAGCAGGTGTAGATAAACGGTTCACCGGGAAACTGGAATCGCTGGACTAAATGCTTCTGATAAAGTCTCAAAAGCCTGGTCGATGCCTTTTGCCTGCGCTGGTGTTTGTCTTTTATATTCGAGAAATAAATCTCGGCAGCTTGATCTGTCCGTAAATATTTGTGCTTGATAATTCCATCTAGTAATTTTTGGTCACGGCTCTGGGCGATTGCTCTCATAAGATTTTCCTCCTTGTCTACATAAAGGTTTACATATAAAACCTATAAATCGCTTATAGTTGGGGGTCTACAGTAAAGTGCTCGCTAACGTCGATAAAATCGTAGATTAAAACCTCGATTAAAAAGAACCGGAACGAAGTAGAGGGACTTTTTTTTAGGGCGCGCGCATCGCCTGCGCCTCCACCACGTCAGCACCATGCAGCAGGAGACATCTTCCAGGGCAGGGTAGGGCTTCCGCTCCTGGCAAATCTAGGACGATCTCGCTGTTGGTGCGGTCGGGGACTCGGAAACATAGGCGGTCGGCAATAAGCCCCCGAATGTCGGTGCTTAGGTTAGTTGCTGATGGTCGCTGCGTGCATAAAATACATCTGATCCCTGCTGCTCTCCCGGTCTGAATAACTGATTGCAAGCGTTCCTCTGCTTCGCCATTCCTGCGCAGTTCTGCGTATTCGTCTATGACTATCAACCGATAAGGCAAGCGTTCAACATCGGGCAGGGCGTTGTATTCGTCTATTTTAACCACGCCCGCTTGCCTAAAAGCGTTCATCCTGCGCTTGATTTCTCGCTGGAGGGCTGACAGCATTGTAATAAGTTGCTGATCCTTCTTCGGGTCCCAACACGTTCCGCCGCAATAGTCCTCATATTCGCCCTCGGAAAACCTGCCTAACTCTGCGCCATACTTTAGGTCG
>JAAZCZ010000114.1 GCA_012513005.1 Oscillospiraceae bacterium
TCAGCTATGGCATTTTGGAAATACCGCTGGATGTCGGCATATCTTGTTGCCCCGCACATGATAGACAAGTGGATAAGCTGCGACAGGGGCATACAGCTTCGTTGCGACCTCATTGCAATCGACACAATGATATCAGACACAATAGATATTTTGGCTAAGATGATAAGAGCCGACAGAAAACTCGGCGAAACAAAGTACACAGCCAAAACAATACCCTTTGACTACACTCTGCCACGGCACATCATGAACGGATTTCCCGGCTTTGACTCTGTGAATATTAACCAGCAGTGCGCATTCATGCTGCCCCTGCTCATTAAGCAGATGGGCTCCTACTATGTAGACAACTCAGTTTCTGTGGGAATTCCTCAGGACATGTGCACCCTGCCCTTGGTTGAAGTCGGTGTCGCAGTTGAGAGAGAGTACCCCGATGTGGGCAATATTTGGCTTTCAACAAATAACCCCTGCGATGCCAATATGATGGACAACGCCGCAATGTACAGAGAGCTTTCAAACGACGGTCAAAAGGCAGTTCACGCCTTCACAACCGCACTTATGTACGATGACCCCACAACTAAGGAGCTCAATGTACACGAGGTCTACTCAGCGATTGAATTCTTAGAGGAGCACCTGGGACAAAAATTCAACTGGGATACCTTCACAGAGGCAATGAAACTCGTCAACAGACTAAACGCCGAGGAGTTAGAGCGCTGGGATATCTATGCCAACACAAACTTCATAGGCCTAAACGCAGTCTGCCAGGGCTTCTACAGAATCTACTTCTATCAGCAAAGTGCCAATAAGTACTTTGACAAGTCGAGCAAAAAGCTACTTAAACTCTTCTATCAGGGCGTAGATAAGGGCATCAACACAATCCCCTACGCAAGACACAGAGCAGTTGCATGGAGTTGCGGCTCAACCTACTACTCACACGGAGCAATTTGGCTCTATAACTGCTGGGGCATTTCCCTTGTCATCAACATGGACTCCCTCACCGGTCACAACCTCATTAACACAAGCGACAGAGAGAGCATGATTGAAGACGTAGCAGACCTATATGCCAGAACGCCCATGAGAACCCACACAGTCGGCGGAAACAGGCATTTGTTGCAGGTATTTGAAACAGCCAGAAAGTTTAACTGCGACATGATAATGATGTACGACGACATAGGCTGCAAGGGCGTGGCAGGAGCTCAGGGTCTCTTAGAAGAAGAGCTTCGCGCACATTCAGACGAATTCCACATCCTCTGGATGCCGCACGCACTCATGGATCACCGCACAGTGTCTCCCATGGATGCCAGAAAACAGGTAAACGACTACATGTTCACAGTGCTAAAGGAAGAGCCTTTGGATCCGACACTCGTAGATTTCGACGATTCAGAGGGCTGGTAAAAGGGCAGACTTGCTCTTAATAATAAACATTGGAGGAGAGCTTATGAAATTTATACTAAAAGTATTACTGCTGCTGACAGCTGTGCTCGGAGCACTGTTCACGATTTACTACTACAATCTGGACATGAAGTTAATGCGCTCGGTTGTTTTGCCGCTGCTCAATAAGCATTATGATGCACGTAAGATAGAACGGTACATATAGTAAGGAGGTAAGTTTTTGAAGCATATAGATGTAAAGCCTCGCGCCCTCACAGAGGAAGAAAAAAAGCTGCGCGATCAGGGAGTATATGACAGCTTTGCCAACTACATTGTGTACTGCGAAACCTGCGGAAAAGTGGAGTCTACCAACATGTACATAATGAGTGCAGAGAGAAGAGCCAAAATGCTTAAAGATAAAGGCGTATTATGCGATGTCTGCAACCTCGATACTTGGGCGGTAGGATATCCCGAAAACAGCATGACCGGTTTCGGCACATTCGAGAAGAAAACCGGCAAAAAGAGCATTTTTGGAGCAAAAAAATAATGCCGATAATATAGACAAAATAGCAAAGTTCGGCGATAATAAAGACAGTGCAGACCAAAGGTCCCGCTGTCTTTATTATATTTATTAGCTATATTTATTCGAAAACTGGCGAAAAGGGGCAAAAATGGAGAAAAAAACAAAAAAACTAAGGGTTAAACTTGCGGCTAATCACAATGAAAACTGCTGCATATGTGGCGCGCCCCTGGAATACTATACAGAAAGCCGCCGGCTCACCTGCGAAATTTGCAAAAAAGAGAAAAAAGCAAATGCAGCCTGCCTAAACGGCCATTTTGTATGTGACAGCTGTCATATAGAAGGCAGCGCCAAAATTATTAGCTTTTTGCAAAATAGCAGTGAAAAAGACCCGACTTCTCTGCTTATAGAAATTATGAATATGCCCGAGGTGCATATGCACGGACCTGAGCATCATGCGATAGTTGCCTGCGTGCTGCTGACAGCGGCAAAAAACTGCGGGGCAGATTTCAAATTAGCCCCGGCTCTGTATGAGGCGTGGCAGCGTGGAAGCGAGGTGCCGGGCGGCACCTGCGGCATGTATGGAGTCTGCGGAGCGGCAGCGGGTGCAGGAGCATTTGCGAGTGTGTTATTAGAGTCAACACCCCTAAACGAAGAGCAGTGGAGCTTTCCTATCGAACTTGCGTCAAAATGTCTTCATAAAATAGCGCAGATAGGCGGTCCCCGTTGCTGCAAGAGAACATCACGCTTATCAATAGAAACAGCAGCCGAGATGATGAGCGAAAAGCTCGGCATAGAAATTCCGACATCAAGACCTTCATGTACATTTTACAAAAAGAACAATGAGTGTATCTTGGCTAAATGCCCCTACTTCCCGAAAAAGAAATAGAAATATAAAAATTAATGATATTTTGCGGCTGCGTGTTGTTATAACAACATACAGCCGCAAAAAAATGCCGTAAACTGAGTGTAGCTAAGAAGAAAAATAGAAAAAACTAATAATTAGGAGGAATAAAAATGAGTATGTTTTGT
The DNA here is from genome assembly GCA_012513005.1 of Oscillospiraceae bacterium. Lineage (GTDB taxonomy): Bacteria > Bacillota > Clostridia > Oscillospirales > Oscillospiraceae > Scatomorpha. The sequence goes on from JAAZCZ010000114.1 coordinate 2,918, forward strand.
TTTCAGTGCCAGGAAACTGCAAAGGGCACAGGCTGCACAGTAAGGGGCGTCTGCGGTAAGACCGAGGAAGTAGCTAAGCTTCAGGATTTAATCGTATATGCCAGCAAGGGAATTGCGGAAGTCGTAATTAAAACCAAAACAGAGGTCGGAAAAATTAAGGAAGTAAACGAAGCGGTTATAACCGCACTGTTTGCAACAATAACCAACGCAAACTTTGATGAGTCTGCACTGGAAAGTCAAATAAGACAGCTTATTGCCCACAGAGATAAGCTGAGAGGTAAAAGCGAGGAAGGCTACAGTAACGCAGCAACTTTCTCTTTAGGCGACAGAGCCGATATGCTTAAATTTGCAGAGGAAGTAGGCGTGCTTCGAACAGAAAATGAGGATGTTCGCTCCCTGCGCGAGATGATAATCTACGGATTAAAGGGAATGGCGGCATATCTGCACCATGCAGAAAATATAGGCTACAAAGACGAAGAGATAACGGCATTTATCTACGAGGCACTTTTTGCAACGCTAAACGATTCCCTCACAGCAGATGATCTTGTGGCACTCACACTCAAAACCGGCGAATACGGTGTAAAAGCCATGGCACTATTAGACAGTGCAAACACCGGCAAATACGGAAACCCGGAGATAACAAGCGTTAGCATAGGCGTTAGAAAAAACCCGGGAATACTAATTTCGGGGCATGACCTGACAGACCTAGAGCAGCTACTCGAGCAAAGCCGCGGCACCGGAGTCGATATATACACCCACGGCGAAATGCTGCCGGCTCACTACTACCCCTTCTTCAAAAAATACGACAATCTTGCAGGAAACTACGGCGGCTCGTGGTGGAAGCAGGTAGACGAGTTTGAGCCGTTTGGCGGACCTGTTTTATTCACCACAAACTGCATAGTTCCGCCGAGAAGCGAGAAGGTCAGAAGCAGAATATTCACAACAGGCGCAGCAGGCTTCCCGGGATGTCCGCATATTAAAGCCGATGAAAACGGCAAAAAGGACTTTTCGGCAATAATCAAAATGGCGCAGGCAAGTAGCCCCCCAACAGAAATTGAGAGCGGCAACATTGTGGGCGGCTTTGCACACAATCAGGTCTTTGCCCTTGCAGACAAGGTTGTAGATGCAGTTAAATCCGGCGCAATCAAAAAGTTCTTTGTAATGGCAGGCTGCGACGGCAGGATGAAATCACGCGAGTATTATACCGAGTTTGCAAAAAACCTCCCGTCAGACACAGTAATATTAACAGCAGGCTGCGCTAAATATCGCTACAATAAGCTAAACTTAGGCGATATAGGCGGCATCCCCAGAGTCTTAGATGCAGGGCAGTGCAACGACTCCTATTCACTTGCACTAATTGCTCTAAAGCTCAAAGAGGTCTTCGGCTTTGATGATGTAAATGAGCTTCCGATAGCATATAACATCTCGTGGTATGAGCAAAAGGCAGTAATAGTTCTGCTTGCACTTTTGTATCTCGGTGTTAAGAACATTCACTTGGGACCGACCCTGCCGGGATTCTTATCCCCCAATGTCGCAAAAGTGCTTGTTGAAACATTCGGCATTGCAGGCATAGGCGAAGTAGACGACGACATTAAGCTCTTCATGAACAAATAAGATGCATTAGGTAATAAACTAATTAAGTCAAAAAGCGAGGATAAGTAGATTTTGCTTATCCTCGCTTTATATATTCGGCAAAAAGCTGATTTAAGCGGCGAGGAAAGAAATTTTGGCAAGAATATGCAGACAAAACGGTAAAAATCTGCTATTATACATAGATATTGCAAAATACGGCAGAATGTAATATGCTTTAGCGGTTTAAAAACAAATCGGCAATATTGCAACAAAATATTAAATATAATAGAGCAAGAGGAAAAGCACATGCAGAAAAAGAAAATTTTGGTTTTCTTCGGCGGCAACTCGCCCGAATACAGCGTTTCACTTGAATCTTCAAGCGGAATAATAAGCAAGATAAACACAGATAAATACGAGCCTATCTTAGTCGGAATAACAAAAAGCGGAAGCTGGTACCACTTTAGCGGAGATGTTTCGCAAATAGCGGATGACACATGGCACAGTGTCGGGCTGACACAAACTGCCGTACTTTCACCCGACTGCGGAACGGGAGAGCTGCTGGTATTTTCAGACAGCGAAGTAAAACGCATTAAAGTTGATGCGGCAATGCCGATTCTCCACGGCAAAAACGGAGAAGACGGCACAATTCAGGGGCTTTTGGACCTTGCAGGCATACCCATAATCGGCTGCGGCACACTCTCGTCAGCCCTCTGTATGGACAAAGATAGGGCACATAAGCTGGTAGAATTTGCGGGAATCCGAGTTCCCAAATCAATTTCGCTCACCGATATTAATCAAATAGACAAGGTTTATGCCTTTGCCGAGGAGATTTCATACCCCGTGTTTGTAAAGCCTGTGCGTGCCGGTTCATCATACGGCATCGCAAAGGTAGAAAACAAAGAGGAGCTTTTGCCTGCTGTTTCTAACGCCTTTGAATTTGACAAAACAGTTTTGGTCGAGGAGTTTATAGACGGCTTCGAGGTCGGCTGCGCCGTTATGGGCACAGACGAAATAATCACCGGCGAGATAGACGAAATTGAGCTGTCAGACGGCTTTTTCAACTTCTATGAAAAATATAACCTCGTAACATCAAAAATACATGTTCCTGCCAGAATTTCAAAGGAAAAGTCCGATGAGCTGAAAGACTGCGCAAAGAGGATATACAGAGCCTTAGACTGCAACGTGTTTGCCAGAGTGGATATGTTCTTAACAAGCCGCGGCGAGATTGTTTTTAACGAAGTCAACACAATCCCGGGCTTCACAAGCCACAGCAGATTCCCCATGATGATGAAGGCAGCGGGTATTTCCTTTGAGGAAGTTATTGAAAGATTCATATCATACGTGATATAACGTGATATAATAAAGCGGAAGCGGGTATCTTATTATGAGTGCAAGAGAGAGGATAACAGACTGGTCTAAGGGCGACGGTCTTAGGCTGTACTGGCGTCTTTTCCGCCGCCGTGAAAAGTGCCGCAGCAAGTTCTTGAACAATCTGTTGACATTGATTTTAAACAGAATGGCGCACAGGCACGGAGGCTACATAGGCAACGGAGCTAAAATACATGAAATCCCGTCTCTGCCCCACGGCATACACGGTGTTTTCATCTCAAGATTTGCAGAAATAGGTGCCGGCTGCCGAATATATCAGAATGTGACAATTGGCGAAGTCGAGCTAAAAGCTCCTGTCATCGGCAAAAACTGCCTGATAGGCGCAGGCGCTGCAATAATAGGCAATATAAAAATCGGCAACAATGTAAAAATAGGAGCAAATGCGGTGGTATTCACAGACATACCGGATAACAGCACGGTTGTTGCACCGGCGCCCCGAGTATTCGAAAGAGGGTCGGGAGTAAATGTATAAAGACAGAGCCTCAGAGAGAACAGTAATAGAGCTTAGCCGTGATGCCTTAGCGCACAATGTAAAACTGCTTTCAGATATGCTGCCGGAAGGCTGCCGTCTTATGCCGGCAGTCAAGGCAAACGCCTACGGTCACGGAGCTATATTGCTTTCTAAAGAGCTAAACAGGCTGGGTATAGATGCCTTTTGTGTAGCCAGCGCAAACGAGGGTGACGAGCTTAGGAGAAACGGCATAACAGGTGATATTCTGGTTTTGGGCTACACCCCGGAGAGTGATTTTCATCTGCTTAGCGAGGCAGACTTAATACAAACAGCCGTGTGCGCAGACTATGCAAAGCAGCTTAGCAGCTTCGGAGAAAATATTAAAGTCCACATAGGAATAGATACCGGCATGCACAGACTGGGCGAGTCATCGGAGAATATAGACCAAATAGCAGAGCTTTTTAGCCTGCCCGGAATCAGGGTTGAGGGAGTGTATTCTCATCTGAGCGCCTCAGACTCAAAGAGCGGCGAATGTAGGCAGTTTACGCTAATGCAGGGCAAGGCGTTTTGGGACTGTGTGAATATTCTGAAAAATCGCGGCTGCGATATAAAATCAGCTCACATACTAAGCAGCTACGGGCTGCTTAACTATCCCGAGCTGGGTGGAGCTTATGCAAGAGTTGGCATAGCCCTATACGGCTATCTCGAAACAGGAGAACACGCCGCCGAGAGCGACTTGGACCTTATACCGGTTTTGACCTTTAAGTCTCAGATAGCCACAGTAAAAGACCTAAAACCGGGCGACAAAGTCGGTTACGGTTGCAGGCATGTAGCCGAAAAAGCGGGCAAGATGGCAGTAATAGCTGCCGGCTTTGCAGACGGGCTGCCAAGAGCCCTATCATGCAAAAGGGGCTCTGTATTGGTGCGAGGGAAAAAAGCGCCGATAATCGGCAATATTTGTATGGATCAAACAATTATTGATGTAACGGGCATAGACGATGTAAAACCCGGAGACTATGCTGTAATAATGGGCAAATCGGGAGATTTAGAAATAACTGCTTATGACTTAGCAGAGCTCACAGACAGCATAACAAACGAGGTGTTAAGCCGCTTGGGCGACAGAGCCTTGCGTAGGCTTAAGTAAACTAAATATAAACTTAGGCGACAGAGCTTGTGACAATAGGGCTCTTCCGCTTTTTATATAAATTGGCAATAAGAAAATAGTGCATTCATACAATAATTTTTATGCTTGTTGCCAGTTTTACAGCTCTGTGATAATATGCCATTAAGTTAGGCTTGAATACAGAATACGATAATTTGAGCTGTTTTGATTTGGGGTCAGATTGGGGGAATCTACCCTAAAGACTAAAAGAAAAGCACAGCAAAAATATAACTTACTGCATTTGCGCAGGAGGAGGGAAAAATGCTACACATACCATACGGAAACACCCATATAGAATATGAGGAAGAAGGCGCACATGTTCTAAACTCGCGCATCGGGGAGCTAAAATCTGCGGGAACAGGGCTTGAAATCGTAAAAAAGGCAATGGAAAACCCGATTGATTCACCGAGGCTTAGTGAGCTTGCGAAAGGCAAGAAAAACTGCGTAATAATAATCTCAGACCACACAAGACCGGTGCCCAGCCGTGACATACTTCCGAATATGTTCGCAGAGCTAAAAGAGGGCAACCCGGATATAGAAATAACCCTGCTTGTTGCAACAGGTTTTCACAGACCCACAACCGAGGCAGAGCTAAAAAATAAGCTTGGCGAGGAGATATTCGCAGGCAGCAAAATTGTCATTCACGACAGCAAAAATCCCGAAACAAATGTCAAGGTCGGCGTGCTGCCCTCAGGTGCACCCTGTGTATTAGACAAGATAGCGGCAAATGCAGACCTGCTCATTTCCGAGGGATTTATCGAGCCGCATTTCTTTGCAGGCTTTTCAGGCGGCAGAAAAAGCGTTTTACCCGGAGTTGTGGATCAGGTTACTGTGCTGGGAAACCACTGCTCCCGCTTTATTGACTCTGAATTTTCACGCACAGGCAACTTAGACAATAATCCCATGCACGAAGACATGGTAGCGGCAGCAAAGTTTGCAAATCTTGCCTATATAGTCAATGTAGTTATAGACGAGGAAAAGCGCACAGTTGCGGCATTTGCAGGCAACTTCATAACTGCGCACAGAAAAGGCTGCGACTTTCTCTTGGAATACTGCAGGGTAAAACCCGCCTATGCAGATATTGTAATAACCTCAAACGGCGGCGCACCACTAGACCAGAACATATACCAGTGTGTAAAGGCTATGTCGGCGGCAGAGGCAACCTGCAACCCGGACGGAGTAATAATCCTCTGTGCCGACTGCTCGGAAGGTCACGGAGGTGAGGGATTTTATAATTCTCTCAAAAACTGCAAGAGCATGGGCGAGCTTTACTCCGAAATAATGGCTACAGCCCAAGACAAAACTATTCCCGACCAGTGGCAGAGCCAAATTCTTGCCAGAATTCTGCTTAAATACAAATTAATTTTCGTTACTCGGCAGGAAAATCGTGATATAATAGAGGACATGAAAATGATTTATGCCCCATCACTAAAAGAGGCAATGAAGATTGCGAGAGAACTCGGTAAAGAGACGGTAACAGTAATTCCGGACGGAGTTTCTGTAATCGTTAAAGAATAAAGTAAAAATAATACAGCAATAAAGCAGGAGGTAAACTATGTCAAGCTACAACAAAGTAACCCCGCAAATCGCAGATCAGCTTAAAGCTGTTGTCGGCGAAAAGAGATTTTTCGAGGGCGAGGCAATTAAACCTGAGTATTCTCACGACGAAATGCCCATCTACGGAAAGTATTTCCCTGAGGTAGTCTGCGAAGCCGAGACAACTGAGGAAATTTCCGAAATCGTAAAAATCTGCGCAGCAAACAAAATCCCCGTGGTACCAAGAGGTGCAGGAACCGGTCTTGTCGGTGGCTGCGTGCCGCTAAACGGCGGTGTTATCATCAGCACAAGGCGCATGGACAAAATTTTGGGTTATGATATGGATAACCTTGTTGTTCATGTACAGTGCGGAGTGCTGCTCCAAGACTTAGCTGCCGATGCACTTGATCACGGGCTCATGTATCCCCCCGATCCGGGCGAAAAAACATCAACACTCGGCGGCAATGTAAGCACAAACGCAGGCGGCATGAAGGCTGTCAAATACGGCGTAACCCGTGACTATGTCCTTGCCATGACAGTAGTTTTGCCCTCGGGCGAGATTATGAAGCTCGGCAAAACAGTCTGCAAAACAAGCTCGGGCTACAGCCTACTCCACCTCATGATAGGCTCAGAGGGAACACTCGGAATAATCACCGAGATGACACTCAAACTCATACCCAAGCCCATTGTTGATGTCTCTTTAATCCTTCCGTTCCCCGACATCGCAAGCTGCATATCGGCAGTTCCCAAGATTAAGCTTGCAAATCTAGACCCCCAGTCAATTGAGTTTATGGATGCCGATATAGTAAAATCCTCAGCCGCCTTCACAGGCAACTCCGTGTTCCCGCAGGAGGTAAACGGAGAGCCGGTCGGTGCCAGCATACTTGTCACCTTTGTCGGCAACTCCGAGGATGAACTCGACCTCAAAATGGAAAAACTCGCAGAGGTTGCAGAAGAAACCGGCGCCTTTGATGTGCTTGTTGTCGACACACCGACACTCAAAAAGGATGTCTGGGCAGCTCGCAGCAGCTTTTTAACCGCAATCGAAGCCGATACAAAGCTGCTTGACGAAATGGACGTTGTTGTTCCTGTCAACAGAATTGCAGAATTTTTGCTCTTTACCCGTGAGCTCGGAGATAAGCACGATATCTATATGCGCAACTTCGGGCACGCCGGAGACGGTAACCTGCATATCTACTGCTGCTCAAACGACTTAGAGGAAGAGGAATTCCTGCGTCGTGTCAAAATAATCATGGACGCAAGCTATGCCAAGTGCGTTGAGTTTGAAGGTCAGGTCTCAGGTGAGCACGCCATTGGTCACGCAAAGAAGTACTACCTCAAGGAGTCTGTCGGAGACACAGCATTTAACCTGATGCAGGAAATCAAAAAGGTATTTGACCCCGACATGATACTAAACCCGGGCAAGGTCTGCACCTACATTTGCGAATAAACGCAGCGTTATTTATAAGCTTGTGACAGGGCGAAAAAACCGCCCTGTCACAAAATCTGATATTAAGGAGCAATTATGTTAAACATTCTTGTTTGCGTAAAGCAGGTTCCCGATGTGGATCTTGTCAAAATGGATCCCGAAACCGGCAACCTGGTGCGTGAAGGAGTACCTACTCTGACAAACCCGCTTGATTTAAACGCCCTTGAGGCGGCAGTACAAATGAAAGAAAAATACGGTGGGGAACTCACAGTTATAACCATGGGACCCCCGATGGCAGAGAGCACCCTGCGCGAGTGCCTTGCAGTCGGAGCAACCAAGGCGGCAATAGTAACAGGCAGACCCTTTGGCGGAGCCGACACGCTGTCAACCAGCTATTCAATAGTAAAGGCTGCCGACATGCTGGGCAAGTTTGATTTAATCTTCTGCGGAAAAGAATCCGTAGACGGTGCCACAGGTCAAATGGGAAGTCAGCTTGCAGAGCGCTTTGACGCGTCTCAAATAACAGGCTGCCTGCTTATCGAAGAGGTAAACGAGGAAGAGGGATATATAATAGCCCAAAGAGAGATGGAAACCGGAGCTGAAACAGTAAAAGCTACCTTGCCTTGCCTACTCACTGTAGAAAAGCAAAACTATCGCGGCAGAATTCCGAATCTAAAGGGCAAGCTGGCGTCCAAAAAAGCAGCGATTGAAACCTTCACCGAAAACAACATAGATGGGCTCGACTTAAACAAAATCGGTGAACCGGGCTCAGGCACAATAGTGCCCAGGATATACCCGCCCGATTTGCCCGAGCCGGGACAAATCATAGATGAGGGCAGCACAGAAAAGTCTGTTGCGAAGCTCATGGATATGCTCGCCGAAAAAGGCGCAATATAGGGAGGCGAGAATATGGAAAAGCGTGACTATAAAAACATGTGGGTCTACATTGAGCACGACGGTAAAAAAGCAGAGCCTGTCGGGCTTGAGCTCTGCTGCGAAATAAGAAAAGTCTGCGATATAACCGGCGATAAGCTCTATGCGGTAATCATAGGCGACTTAGCAGAAAGCGAACAGACCCTTGTTAAAAACTGCGGTGTTGACGGAATAATCTATGTAAGCGGCACGGGCTACGAATATTACAACACAGATGCATATTCAAACGCCTTCACGGTGCTGTCAAAGAAATATAATCCATCGGCAATTTTCGTGGGAGCAACTGTAAACGGCAGAGACTTTGCCCCTCGAACGGCAGTACAGCTTGATACCGGCTGCACCTCGGATGCGATGCAGATAGAGTACGACCCCAAAACAGGCGACTTAGAATTCATCGAGCCTGCTGTCGGCGGCAAGATAATGGCTGTAATTACATTCCCCAAGCTAAGACCTCAAATCGGCACACACCGCCCGGGCACATTCAAATACGCCCCCGTGGGAGCCAAAGAGAATATTGAGATAATAAAAGAGCAGATAGATTTTCCGGTAGAGAACATCCGCTGCCGCCACCTGTCATTTGCGGAATACGAGTTTGACCCCGAGCTTGAGATAGCAGACTGCGATGTAATAATCGGAGTCGGAAACGGTCTTTCTGACGAAGAGCAGCTGCCGAGATACCGCGAGCTTGCAAAGCTTCTGGGAGGCAAAATCGGCTGCACACGCCCGCTTTTTGACAGAGACATACTACCCTACAAGCTGCAAATCGGTCAGTCGGGTGTTATTATAAAGCCCAAGCTATATATCAGTTTCGGCATCTCCGGTGCTGTTAACCATGTAGCAGGCATAACGGCAGACACCTTCATAGCCGTAAACAACGACCCCGAGGCACAGATATTTAACTACTGTGACTACGGCATAGTGGGCGATATGGACGAAGTCTGCGACAGAATGATAGCCGAAATAAAGGCTAAGCAGTAGAACCTGTAAAAAGCAAATCACCCCGAACACTTATTAAGTGTTCGGGGTGATTTTATAAAATCTTACTTTTTCGGCTCTTCTACTACAATCTTAGGATCAACTGCATTCTTGCGCACAGATTCAATGCCCTTCATGCAGTTAGCAAGCGTTGTGTAGCCCTCACTCACCGCAATTATTTTTCCGTTTAGTGCCTTTAAGCGGAAACGGAACTCTCCTGCCTTGTCCTTGTAGACCTCAAACTTGGGGTGCTTGACCTTTGCAAAACCCTCAACTGTCTGATCTTCAACACCTGCAATAGGAGCGTTTTTAATAACACTCTTATATCCGGTGGTGCAGGCTGCAATTGAAGAATAGACCTCGGATGTTGCAATAACCTCGCCGTTAGTTGCCTTGAGGTCAAACATCACTCCGGTCTTTGTGTATTTAACAAGAATTTTACCCATGTGACTGCCTCCTTAAATATTACGCATACTTTGGCGTTTTGTTAGCTAAGTCAAAAATACCACAAAAATGTAAATATTACAATAGCTCCGCCAAAAGACAAAACAAAAAAGAAGGGCATGAGTAAGACCAAAGAGCGTGTAATATACGGATTGCATCCCCCCCGGGGGCTTGTATGCAAAGAGCCCGACATATAAAATGATTCTTAGCTTATGTCTTATTTACAATACCATTCAAAGTATATTATATTACGGAGATTAAAAATGAAGAGCTGGAACAAGAGATACTTAAACTTTTTATCTGACGAGTGGGACATTGCCATGCAGCTCACCGAGAACTTCAGTGCAGAAATAAGAACAGAAAGAGAAATAAGAGCGCATCAGGATGAAAATGTCGATCGCTTCAAAAAAGGCGTGGGGGCAAGTGAGCAGCGGGTAAGAGATAGCTTCACGGCACTTGAAAAAAGGGGATATCTAAAACCCGGCATGACTGTACTTGATATCGGAGCCGGAGTAGGGTCATACACAATCCCGCTTGCAGAACGCGGGCTTTTTGTGACGTCTTTGGATGTGTCGCCTATAATGCAGGATGTAGTAAGAAATCACAAAATCGAAAAAAACTTAGACAACATTGACTTTGTGCTTACAGATTGGCAGGATGTTTCATCTGCCGACAGCAGGCGGAAACGATATATATTTTCCGTTTAGCATCATATATCACTTGGGCGGCATGCCCGATCTCAGCTACACAGAGATAAAGCAAAAAAGCAGCCTCAGCCCGGAAGAGGCGGTGGAGAGTATTTGCTTCGAATATTGGCGATTTGCCGATATCGGAAACAGCATAAAAGAAAACATCAGGGCATATGTGGCAGAAAATCTTGAGGATGGAAAATTCGTGCGGGAGTGGTCACAAAAGCTTGGTATAATGGTTTGGGATGCGTGGAGAGTGGAAGAATAAAGAGTTATTAAATAAGCATGTAGGTGCTTTTATTAATAGAAAGTGCTATCATAAGGTAAAAAACACGGCTTTTGGCCGCGAGTATTGGTGGAGGCAAACTATGACAATAGAAGAAATCAAAAAGCTTTGGAAAAACGAAAACAGAAATGCCGAGGCAGCAACAGAGCTTTGGGACAGCAAATCAGAGCATTTCATAAGCCGCAAAAGCCCCACGGCAGACGAGAGCCTTGCAATGACAATAGCAGACAGATATAAGCTCATAAAAGAGGGCGACAGTGTTTTAGATATAGGCTGCGGAGGCGGCAGATTTGCCTTTGCCATGGAGCAAAGAGGGGCAAAAAATGTGCTAGGCATAGACCTATCCCCAAAGATGATAGATGGCTGCCGTGCAAACGCACTCGAGCTTGGCAGCAAAGCTAAGTTTGAGGTAATAGACTGGGACGAAACAGATATTACAAATAAGGGCTGGAAAAATAACTTTGACTTTGTGCTGGCGAATATGACTCCTGCCATATCATCAGCCGAGAGCCTCATTAAAATGACCGAGTGCAGCCTCCGTGACTGCCTCATGGTAAAGCCCACACGCAACACAAACAGCGTTATGGATGAGCTTATAGTGCTTTTAGATATGTATTCCGAGAACAAAAAGCATGACGAAACTGTTTTATATGCCTTTGAGCTACTTTGGAGGCTTGGGTATAAGCCTTGGGTTAACTACGAGGAGCGAAATTACGACAGTGAGATAGATGCAGAAAAGCTATCCAATGAGTGCATACTCAGACTCAGCATTCAAAAGGAGCTGACAGATGCAGAAAAAGCAGCGGTTAGAGATTTCATCAGCAAAAAGGCAGACGAAAACGGAAATGTAGTGCAGCAAATGCACTTCTCCGTCGCCGCCCTTTGGTGGAGCGTGCAATAATCTAAATAACAAACAAAAAACCGAGCTGACAATTTTCACTGTCAGCTCGGTTTTAGCATCACAATAATTAGCATGATAGCTTATTTCTTTAAATAGCTGTCATAAAAAGCTGTAATTTTATTCATCAGCTCGGTATCTAAGGAGCCGTTTGGATTAAATAGCCTGTTGTGACCTCGGTTTTCAAAGGCAATAAAAACAAAACGAGAATCGTTTTGATATTTTTCTCTAAATACCGCAAACTGTTTATCAAAAGAAACCACATCATCATCCTTGCTGTGAATAAGCATAACCCCGGCATCAGATGACTCAAAACCGCTCGTGCAGGTTTTGGACGCATACTGCCCAAATTTAATCCTGTCAATAACAGACACAAAGGGCATAAGAAATTTTATGCCGTCGCCTGCCTTCCTTCCCGCTTCCTCTTCAAAGACATCAAGTGATTTGTTAAATCCTGCAGCCAAAACAGCGGCTTTAACATCTTTTTGGAAATTAAGTACGGTACCGCAGGAATACGCACCCCAGCTGTGACCAAAGAGCATAACGGGCAAACCCGCAAAATCGGGGCTTTCTTTAACAAACGAAATGGCATGACTAAGGTCAATAACACCCTGCGGCATACCGCCGACTTCCTCACCACCGCTTTCATCGTTGCCTGTGGCATCGTAGGCAAAGACTATATATCCGTTTGAGGCAAAATAGTCTGCTATTGCCATGTATGAGTTATGCCCGCCACCGCCGAAACCGTGCGCCATCACAATAACAGCCTTATTATCACCGCTTTTATAATACTTGTATCCCACAAGGCTTTGCCCCTTGTCTGAGGCAAATGTGTATTTTTCACGTATAAGCCCTTCAAACGAATCGGGTGATAACATGTATTCTTTGGCACTTTCAAATCTTCGTTCGAAAACATATTTATAAAGGTTCAAAGATACCGAAAACAGCGAAGCTACAACAGCAATAAGCAGGACAATAATAACAGCTAAAAATATTTTGCTTTTCTTTTTGCTTTTCACAAGATCAGCCTCCTTTGTGTTATTTGATCTTATTAATGCTTTGCGCGCTTATCGCTGTTTATTAAGCTGTAGTAAACTATCATCATATATATGGCATAAGTAGCAATGCAGGTGGCAACTGCCACAGCCAAAAGCAGAACACTGTCTGCTATACCGCCATGCATGACGCTCACAGCAATTATTCCGGCGATGACCAGCACAAGGGATAAAACAACCATGCTGATATACTTTTTTATTATTATCTTATATTTATCCGAAAACTCTTTAAAGAAATTGTTGTCAAAAACTAGTGGCTCATTTTCGAGGACTTTAAAATTATCTGTTCTGAAAAACGAGCGGAAGCAAAGACAGCAAGCAGAGAAATGCCCAAAGCCATAATGCAGAACATTGCTATGTTTGCAGCGCTTTCATACTTGGGAAACAGGTTGGGGGGGATAGTAGCAAATATTATAACGAAAAACCCAATAGCGAGAAGCCTTGCCTTTTTTCCGACAGCAAGAAGATAAGATGCAATGAGCTCACGGCTTGCGTAAAAGCCCTTTTCGTTTTCGCTTTCGGCTCTGCTGTGTTCGGGAGCTTCTTTTAATAAGTAATCTGTAGAGACTTCAAAAATGTTACCTATCATTAAAAGCTTTTCAGTCTCGGGGAATCCCTGACCGTTTTCCCACTTGCTTACAGCCTGTCTGGAAGTGCCGAGCATTTCGGCTAAGGATTCTTGGGACATCCCTTTTTCTTTTCTGAGTTTAATTAATTTTTCACTAAATGTCATTTTGCTGACCTCCTGCGTATTTGATGAGCAAAGAATACAGGAAATTTGCGCGTCTGACTATCATCTTTGAGATGCACTTTGTCAACCTGTGGTTGCGTTTTGCAAAAATGCTGTTATTAATGTGCTTTTAGCAGAAAATACCGCCAATAAATTATATATTTTATTATACTACGATAAGTAGGTGCAGACAATAAAAGCATAAAAATAGCCTGCCGGGATTTGGCAGGCTATTTGAGTATTAATTACTGCTGATTTAGGTATTTCTGAGGGATAGCGCGCAGGTTTGTCTGTGCCTCAAAGCTATACGCAATGTTAATTAGCTTTTGATCCTCATTTGCCTTGGCAACAAAGGTAGCGCCCATGGGAGAGCCGCCGCCGGGTGCACCCAGAGGCACGGTGATAACCGGGTAGCCTGCAACAGAGGGCAAGACTATTCCGTCAGTGTCAATAAACACAAGGGCATCGAGCTTATTATCCTCAAAGAGCTTATCTATTTTGCTCTTTGCATTTTTAACAATTTCGGCTACCTTTGCAGTGTCGGGCTTTTCGGTATCATTAGCATCCTCTAAAAGCCCTTGCCCGTATTTGGCATTTCTGCCGAGGTCTTTTTTATTAAACTCAATTAGCTCTGCAAGGCTCTTAACCGGAGCTTCGTTAGCGCTTAGATACTCACCTAAATTGTATTTGAACTCCTGCTCAATAATAGTGTCGTTTTCAATGCCCTTCTCATCGAGAGTAACGGTCACAACATTAGCGCCCAGCTCTTTTAGCCTTTTAATAAGCTCGGCAGCAGAGCCTGTGTCATATACACCTATTGTCTTGCCCTTTATAAATTCACGCTCAAAAGCAAGACTCAGCTGCTTTGTCTTATCACTAATAGATGCGTTAAATAAAACGGCGGCATCTGTAACATTTTTAGTCATGGGACCTACAGTGTCCATTGAAGCTGCCAAGGGAATGACACCCTTTGTTGAAATTAGGTCCTTTGTGGGCTTGTAACCGACAATCGAGGAAACGGCAGCGGGGGCGGTAATAGAGCCTGTTGTTTCGGTGCCCAAGGCAACTGCGGAAAAGTTAGCGGCAACGGCAGCACCGCTTCCTGAGCTTGAGCCCTGCGGGCTTAAATTAATCGGGTCAAAGGGGTTGTGGGTCTGACCTGTCTTGCTGCTGTAGCCGCCGGGCATTTTCGCATCCATGTAATTTGCAAGCTCGGAGAGATTTGCCTTTCCGAGTATTATGGCACCGGCATTAATAAGCTCATTAACTAAGTCTGCGTTAGTTTTTGGTGTAAAATTGCTAAGCGCAACGGTGCCTCCGCTTGTCGGCATATTGTTCGTATTAATATTGTCTTTTATTAAAACGGGAATACCGCTTATGTTATTGCCGTTATCAGGGGCTTTATCCTTGGCGCGGGCGTCGTTTATGGCGTTGGGATTAATTTCGGTAACGGCATTTAATCCTTTGTTGCCCGTGTCATAGGTCTTAATTCTGTCTAAGTAAAAAGCAGTCAGCTCCTCATAGCTGAGCTTACCCTCTGCTATAGAGGCTTTTATTTCAGCTATGGATTTTTCCATAATTAAATGAGCCTTCGCTCTTATTTTTTCAATATCAAGACCCTTTAGCTGCTCGTCGATCAGCTTAATTTGCCTATCCTTATCATAGGAAATGTACTCCTCCTGTGCGGCAGAGGGAAACAGGCTCTTTTTAACAAAAAAGAAAGCCACACCGGCAATAATTGCAATTGCGAGAATAATCAAAATAGCTTTTTTTTCATAATAACTCCCGTTTTATATAATAATATAAGTGTTTTTTGATTATCTCACAGATATTCTGTAATAAATCAAGATATTTATTACAGAATATCAGGAAATTATCGTTATACGGCATGAAATTACATCTGCAGACACGCAATAATTAAAGTTTATTTTATCTCCTGCCTTGAAATTGCTGTGAGTTAGATATAATATTAGGAGAAACTAAACGTAAAAAAGCAATAGAAGAGTCTCGGAGGTTAGCGTCTTTATGACCGAGCCGGTAAAAAGGAAAAAACACCACTCATCATTTCAGATAATAGTGTTCTGGTTTGCAGCAGCAATTGCAGCGGGAACAGTTTTACTTTGGCTGCCTATATCCTCGGCAACAGGCAGCTTTACACCCATACTAAAAGCAATGTTCACAGCAACCTCAGCTGTCTGCGTTACGGGGCTTGTTGTAGTAGACACGGCAACACACTGGTCGGGCTTTGGTCATGCGGTAATAATAATACTAATCCAAGCGGGAGGCATGGGCGTATTCACAATCGCACTTGCAATAAGCCTGCTCTCAGGCAAAAGAATAGGGCTGATGCAGCGCAGCACGATGCAGGAGGCAATTCAGGCACCGGCTGTCGGCGGCATAGTGAAGATCACAGGCTTTATAATAAAAGCTACCCTGCTTTTTGAGCTGGCAGGTGCTTTGGCGCTATCGCCTGCATTTATAAAAGAATTTGGATTTTTTAAGGGTGTTTGGAACGCACTTTTCCACTCAATTTCAGCGTTTTGCAACGCAGGATTTGACCTGATGGGTGCAAAATCCAATTTCTCCTCACTCACAGACTATGCAGCCTCAGCCTCTGTGAGCCTTACAATAACATTTCTAATAATAATAGGTGGCTTAGGTTTTATTACATGGGATGACCTTAAGACAAATAAGCTTCACATAAAAAAATACAGGATGCAGACAAAGGTAGTGCTTGCAACTACAGGGCTGCTCATAATTCTTCCCGCTTTGTATCTCTTTTTCTTTGAGTTTGACGATATGTCAATAAAAGAAAGGCTATTAGCTTCGCTTTTTCAGTCTGTCACACTCAGAACAGCGGGGTTTAATACAGTTGATTTTAAAATACTCTCAGATTCTGCAATCGCCCTTTTCATACCTCTAATGATGATCGGCGGCTCCCCGGGCTCAACAGCGGGCGGCATAAAAACAACAACACTGGTAGTCTTGCTTGCAGCTGCCTTTGCATCGTTTAGAAAAAGAGAAGCACCTGAGCTTTTTAAGCGGAGAGTGTCCAACGAAACAATCATGAATGCTGCCTCAATTATGATTATGTATGCGGTGTTGTTTTACTTTTCAGCCCTCATAATCAGCTACACAGAGCGCTTACCCATGCTCACCTGTATGTTTGAAACCGCCTCGGCAATAGGCACTGTCGGTCTGTCTCTGGGTATAACCCCGTCTTTGGGCGCAAGCTCGCAGCTGATACTCATATTCCTTATGTTCTTCGGCAGAGCCGGAGGTCTCACAATAATCTTCGCAGCAACAAGCACAGTATCAACAGGCGGAGCAAAGTTTCCGCTTGAAAAAATAACAGTAGGGTAATACCCGGGGGTTAATATGAAAACTATATTACTAATCGGAATCGGAAGATTCGGAACGCATATTGCAAAGCACCTGTCGGAAATGGATCAGGAAATAATGGCTATTGACAAGGATGAAGAGCTTATAAACAGCATTTTGCCTTTTGTCACATCTGCCCAGATAGGCGACAGCACAAACCCCGAATTTATGAAGTCGCTCGGCGTTAATAACTATGATGTCTGTATTGTCGCTATTGGAGATGAGTTTCAAAGCTCACTTGAAACAGCCCTACTGCTAAAAGAGCTGGGTGCCAAGCGCGTAATAGCGAGAGCATCAACTGATGTGCAGGAAAAGTTCTTGCTCAGAAACGGCGCCGATGAGGTCGTGTTCCCGGAAAAACAGCTTGCCAGATGGACAGCTATTTACTGCGTTGCAAACAACCTGCTCGATTACATTGAACTTGACGATGAACATGCCATTTTTGAAATCGAAGTACCACACGAATGGGTAGGCAGAAGCGTTGCCGAAATAGACATCAGAAGAAAACACAATGTCAGCATCATGGCGGTAAAAAAAGACGGGGAACTAAAAATCACAATAGACCCGAACAAGTATTTCCAGGCAGGTGAAATTCTCATGGCACTCGGCAAAAATACAGACCTGCTCAAATGCTTCAAGATACAGTAGCAAGAAAAAAACTAAGAGGGCTGCAGCAAAACTTCTGTTTTGATACAGCCCTCTATTAATTATCATAAAAAATCTGCTAAAAAATCTCAGTTAAATCGCAGTGCAAGAGGTCAAAATAATAGAGCTTGCCCTTTTCGTGCGGCAGATTGCAAAGCAGCTTCACACCCAGCGATACCTGCAACGAAGCGGCAACAGCAGGTGTGAAAGACAGCACGGAGCGGGGAGTCTCTTCCTCTATATTTCCCGAGCCTACAACCTTATCCAAAAAATCATCATCCGGCATGGCAATGCCGCAGGCGGCAACCCAGCCTTCAACAGCCCCGTAAATGCAGGGGATATTTTGCTTTTTGCAGGCGCGGTATAAAACTCTTCGGGCAGGAAAATTATCCAAAGCATCAAAAACAATGTCGTGCCCACTGATTAAATCTTCGGCATTGTTTTCGCTTATATAATCAGGAACAGCAATAAATGAAACCTCGGGATTAACAGCAGCAGCTCTATTCTGTGCTGACTTCACCTTCAAAGCCCCGATAGATGTTAAATCCGAATAAAGCTGACGGTTTAGGTTGGAGGAAGAGAAGGTATCTCCGTCTGCTACAGTAATATGTGAAACTCCGAGTCTGAGCAGCATTTCAATAATATACCCGCCAAGCCCGCCGCAGCCGGCAACAAAGAACTTTTTATTAAGAAGCTCTGAGCAGGCAAACTGCGAGAGAGGTCCAATATTTTTAATATAACGCTCATCCATGGCAAACACCTCAATGCAAAAGCCGAATTTTGAAATATCGAAAAATTGCTTATACTGCATAAACTATAGGATATTATAGATATAAGAATAAGCATAAGTCAAGCTGCATGAGCAAGTTCACAGCTTGAATAAAATAGAAAAATGAGATATATTTTATTGTGTCAGCAAAAAAGCCCCAAGGCTAATAAAGGAGAAAACAATGCTGAAGGTAATAACACCGGCGCAGGCAATAAATATAATAAACAGCGAGTTTAAAGCTGCAAAAAGCATAGTAGAGCAAGTAGAGCTAGACTTTGCTGTCGGCAGAATTTTGGCAGAGGATATAATATCGGATGAATATGTGCCCGACTTTGACAGGTCAACGGTAGACGGCTATGCCCTGCATGCGGCAGATACCTTCGGCTGCAGCGAGGCTGTGCCTGCTATATTGAACCTGCACGCAGAGGTGCAGATGGGAAAAGCTGCTGATTTTATTCTGCCAAAGGGAAGCTGCAGCCCTGTTCCGACAGGCGGGGCTGTGCCTAAAGGAGTAGACTGTGTTCTCATGATTGAGCACGCAGAAGACTATAAAGACGGCACAATCGGTGCAACAATCCCCATGGCTGCAGGCAGAAATATGATATACAGGGGAGACGATGTGCAGCCCGGCAAAATAATATTAAGCCGCGGCAGACGCCTAAAATCACAGGATATTGGTGCCTTAGCTGCAATCGGCAAAAGCGTAGTGCCTGTTTGCAGGAA
>JAAZCZ010000004.1 GCA_012513005.1 Oscillospiraceae bacterium
ATAAGGAGGATATTATGTCCGGAGTTATTTTGTTTTCATCCCCGCTGTGCCGGGAATTAATAGCCCCCTACGGCGAGAATAATTATTATAGTTCAGAAAACGCTGCCAATGCTGTTTCTTCTGCGATGGGCGCATGCATTGCGGGCAGAGCTTCTGTAGCTGCCATATCCACAGCCGAGCTTTCTGAAGCTGGGGCATGTATTAACTCAGCCTTTTTATCCGGAACTTACGGTGGACTTGTTTTAGCTGTTTGCAGCCATGAGGGGATGACTCCTGCTATTTCAGATTTCTTTTCTGAGATTTGCCTTTCTGTTTTAACTCCTTCAAAAAACGATGACTTAAAGAGCTACTTTGTTTCTGCCTTGGAAATTTCTGGAAAAAGCCTTTCTCCTGTTGTTATTGTTGTTAAAGACACTTTTCCGGACTTTTCGGAAATTACCGGCTTTGAGCCGAAAAAGTACAGGAAAAACCCCGAGAGATTTGTGATTGAGCCTTTAAATTATAAAAATTTGGCAGATGAGGTAAGAATCCGCCTTACTAATACCGATAACGAGATTAAAGAAAAAAGTCTTTCCGCTACGGTTCTAAGCGGTGAGATTTCTTATGACACTAAATTCATACAAGAGGAAATGTGTGTCGGCTGTCCTTACAGGGGAGTGTTTTTTGCTCTGTCTAAGCTGTGGCTACGAGCTGTTTCTGACTCCGGATGTACTGCCTTAGGCTCAAAAGCGCCGCTCCTCGCAATTGATATTGCTCAAAATATAGGCAGCTCCCCTGCCGTTTTGCGCGGTTTTCTGCTCGGCTTAGGTGAAAAAGAGCGGAAAAACACTGTCGGGCTGATTGATATTGCAGGACTTAAGAGTGGCGGTCTGACAGGTCTTTTTGAGCTTTCCTCAGACAATCTGCCTGCTACCGTTATCATACTTGATAATGGCACGTTCCGATTTGACTATCTGCCTGAGCTTGAGAAACTAAGCCATGAAAGACTTTCTTTTGCTGAGCCTTTTGATGTGGATAATTTAGAATTGGAGCTAAAATCTGCTCTAATCAGCCCCGGTCTTTCGATCATCGTCTGCAAGAGAGATTGCGTGAAGCTCGGCACACTCCCTGAAGACAGAGTTTTTACTATTGATAAAAACAGATGCAAGGGCTGCAAGGCGTGTGGTCGTTTAGGCTGCCCTGCCATTTTGCCCGAGAGAAGGCCCTCTATTCTGCCCGATGTATGTGTCGGCTGCACACTTTGCCAAAGCGTCTGCAAGTGCAGTGCTGTTTTGTCTTAGGCTGAGGTTAGATTTTAGATATGCCCGGTTTAACTGTTGTTGACATTAAGTCTGATATGCCGACCTGCGAGGTGGCAAATAAAAGAGCGCGCTCTGCAATTAACAATGCTAAAACGCTGGGTTACAGTGCAATAAAAATCATTCACGGCTATGGTTCTCACGGCAAGGGCGGTAAGATTAGAATTAGTTTAAGAAGCTTATTGGCAGAGCTTGAGTCTGCCGGTAAAATTTTAGCTTTTATTCCGGGTGAAAGCTTTAGTATTTTTGATGAAGCTACAAGAAATGCCTTTATGAGATGTCCCGAGCTCAGGCGAGATTCTGACCTTGAAGCTTCAAATAACGGAATTTCTATTATTATTCTGTAATTTTTCCTGCTAATTTTTAAGATTTTTGCTTTTATCATAATAAATATGTTGAAAATTAATATTTGAGTGGTATAATACATTGCGTTATACAAGGCAACATTCGTGGAGAGGTGTCCGAGCGGTTTAAGGAGCTGGTCTTGAAAACCAGTGACACGGCAACGTGCCGCGGGTTCGAATCCCGCCCTCTCCGCCACAAATGCCAAAAATGAAATGTTAATATAGTTTCTCGGGGGTGATGGTATGGCAGATTTTAGAGTCGTAACTGACAGCTCTTGTGACTTATCTGATGAGATTATTAAAGAGCGTGAGATCGTTGTTATTCCTTTTAATGTAATGCAGGTCGAGGGAATATACAAAAAACACAGAACTGAGCTTGGGGATGAGGAATTTTACAACTGGATGGTTGATAACCCGAAGTTGTTTCCGAAAAGTGCAGCACCTGCGATAGAAGACTTTGCCGAAGCCTTTACCGAAGCTGCTAAAGCCGGTGAAAAGGTTATTTGCATGTGCATTACCACAAAATTCTCATGTTCCTATCAGTCAGCAACTATTGCAATGGAAATGGTTTTGGAAAACTATCCGGATGCTAAAATTCATGTCTGTGACACTATGTCAAACACGGTTTTACAGGGACTTTTAGTAAATGAGCTTTGTAATTTAAGAGATGCCGGCGTTTCCTTTGACGAGGCAATCAGGTCTATCTCGTCTATTAAGACAAGCGGCAGAATACTTTTTACAATCGGCGGAATTGAGTATCTCGGAAAAGGTGGCAGAATCGGCAAGCTTGCCGGTAAGGTCGGGGCTGTTTTGGGTATACGCCCGCTAATTACACTCAGAGACGGTGAAATTCATCCTTCCGGAGTTTGCAGAGGCAGAGCTAAGTCTTTGGAAAAGGTTTTAAATCTTATTAAGTCCTATTGCCTTGAAGCCTTTAAGAGCGGTGACGACTTTGTTATTACAGTCGGCTACGGCTATGATTATGACGAGGCTGTTTTGTTCCGCGACAGGGTTTCTGCCCTGCTTGAAGAACTAGGTATGAAAAACGAAGTTCCCATTAGGCGTATTGGTGCCGTTATTGGTGTTCACACAGGTCCTTATCCTCTCGGTATCGGTATAGTCAGAAAAGCAAAAATAGCTTAAATTACATAATTTTGAGAGCGGCTCTGCCGCTCTCATTTTTTCTTAAGTTATATTTTATCTTTTTATTGCAATATAGTAACCGATCTGCCTTTTGTTCTGATTTTCCCTTCGGTCTTTAATGCCCTTAGCTCACGCATAAGGCTTGTTCTGTCTACACATAGGTAGTCTGCAAGCTTTGACCATGTGAGATCGGTCGTGAATGTGTTTTTCCCTGCTCTTTCACTTTGTAAATACATATATGCAGACAGCTTATTTTTTACGGTCTTCTTTGAAATAACGGAAATACGCAGTGCCAACATTTGTGCTTTTTGTGCTGTCATTCGAAACAAATTTTCTACTAACACCGTATGATGTTCGCAGGTGTTTTTGCACCTGCCGCAGATTGTGCTAAATAGAATAAACATTACCTCGCAGTTTGTATCAGCCTCTGCTATGTAGCCGTATTCTCCGTATGGTAGATCAAAGGCTTCCCCGAAGATGTCGTTTTCACCGTAGTATTCTAATATTGTCTGCTCTCCGTCTTTATCGACACAGCTTAAATGCGCCCTTCCCTGAAGCAGTACACAGATATACTCAGGTTTTTGTGCGTATAGCATAATGCTCTCGCCTTTTTTGAAGCTTCTGTACTCCGGTTTAAAGCAGTGAAGCATTTTGCTTATTTTATCTTCTCCTATGCCGTCAAACAGCCCGATTCTTTGCATTTTTGCCTCCCAAGCTTAAATACCTCATTATTATACGAGTATAATATATATTAGCACTGATTTGTAGTATTTGCTACACTTTTTACATTCCGTTCGTGGTATATTTTTAACATACTAATGTTTTTGGAGGAGTACTTATGCATTGTACAAAGCGAATAACAGATGACTTGCTCTGGGTTGGAGCAGACGACCGCAGACTCGCAGTATTTGAGGGTGTGTATGGTGTGCGCGATGGTGTATCATATAACTCCTATTTGTTAAGTGACGAAAAAACAGTTCTGTTTGACACCGTTGACAGGGCTGTGGCATCCACATTTTTTGAGAATGTGACTTATGGTTTGGGCGGCAGAAACCTAGATTATCTTGTGATCTCGCATATGGAGCCTGACCATGCAGCAACTATTGAGGATTTGGCAATTCGTTATCCTGAGTGTCAGATTATCTGCAACCAGAAAATAAAAGAAATGCTGGCACGCTTTTTTAGCATTGATTTATCAGAGCGCACCGTTGTAGTTGAAGAAGGTCAGAAAATCAGCACGGGCAGACATGAGCTTACCTTTGTTATGGCTCCTATGGTTCACTGGCCTGAGGTTATGATGACCTATGATATCACAGATAAGATTTTATTCTCAGCTGATGCATTCGGCTCGTTCGGAGCATTAAACGGCAGAATTTTTGCCGATGAAGTCGACTTTATGAATGAGTGGATTGATGAGGCAAGGCGTTATTACACAAATATAGTCGGTAAGTACGGCCCGCAGGTTACAAACGTGCTTCGCAAGGCTGCAGGGCTTGAAATAAACTATGTTTGCCCCCTGCATAGCTTTGTTTGGCGTCGCGGATTTGGTGATTTCCTTGAGAAATACATGCTTTGGAGTTCATATAAGCCCGAGGAAAAGGGTGTTCTAATCGCTTATGCCTCTGTTTACGGGCACACAGAAAATGCTGCCAATATACTGGCTTGCAAGCTGTCTGACCGCGGTGTTAAGGTTAAAATGTATGATACATCTATTATTCCCTCCTCATATATTTTATCCGATGCATTTAAGTACAGTCACCTTGTGTTTGCTGCCACAACCTATAACGCGGGCATTTTTGTGACAATGGAAAACCTTTTGCACGAAATAGTTTCACACAACCTGCAAAACCGCAAGGTTGCGCTTATTGAAAATGGTAGCTGGGCGCCCACAAGCGGCGGACTTATGCGAGAAAAACTGTCGGCTTTAAAGAACATGGAATTTATTACCGATACTCTTACGGTGAATTCCTCCCTTGTTGAAAGTCAGCTTGCATATTTTGACGAGCTTGCAGACAGCATTGCAAAGGAGCTTGTTCCTGTTGCCCCGATTGTCACCCCGACTGCTGCTGTACCGCAGCCTGTTGATGTTACGGGTGAGGTTGACAGGATGGCATTTACTAAGTTTAGCTATGGTCTTGAAATCCTGACCACTCTTGTAGACGGCAAGGACTATGCCTGCATTATTAACACAGCAGGACAAATTGCAGACGGTGACCCGAAGAAGATTACAATCTCGGTAATTAAGCAAAACCACACCTGCGATATGGTCATGAAGGCCGGTATGTTTAACCTCTCAATTTTAGACGAGAACACACCGTTTTCAACCTTTAAGAACTTTGGTTTCCAAAGCGGGCGTGATGTTGACAAGTTTGAGGGCTGGCCCGATGAGACCCGCACAGCAAACGGCATCAGATATGTTGACCATACTTCGAATGCCGTTGTTTCTGCCAGAGTTATTGACTGGCGTGACTGCGATACTCAGATTTTGTTTATTGCTGAGGTTACAGAAGCTATAGTGCTATCTGATGTGCCCTCTGCCACCTACTCATACTATCACGGACACATTAAGCCCAAGAAGGCACCTGCCCTACCCACGGTTGAAGGCTATATTTGCAGAGTCTGCGGATACTTCCATGAGGGACCCGAGCTGCCTGCTGATTTCATTTGCCCGCTATGCAAGCATGGTGCAGATGCATTTGACCACTATCTGCCGCCCAAGATGGTTATCAAGAAGGGCTTCCTCTGCCAGATTTGTGACCACTTTGAGGAGGCAAATGAGCTGGCTCCCGACTACACCTGTCCTATTTGTCACCATGGTCGTGACGACTTTGAGCCACACGAGATGGAAGTTTTGGAGTAATTATCTAAATACAAATATTTCAGCCTGCAGCTAATGCTGCAGGCTGATTTTCTTATTGTGCTATTTTTTAGATCTTTGCTCTTATTCCTCTACAGCACAGGCGGGATCCGCTGCTTCCTCTGCCTTCGGTTCCGGCTTTGCCTCGGCTACCGGCTCAGGCTTAGCCTGCTCTGCGGGTTTGGGAGGAATCGGCTTTGGAGCCGGTTTCTTTTTGAGGTAGGTGCCCTCTACAACAAGGTCGCTTTCCTCGCGGGCTACCATGTGATAGTCACCGGATAGCTCGATTGCGTTCTTAGCGCAGAAATCTGAGCAGTGTGCGCAGAAGGTGCATGCGCCTAAGAAGAATCTTCTTGTGATAAGTTCGCCTTCCTCTGTCTCTACGCCCGAGTGTGAGATTGCGCCGCCTGAGCAGACTCTCTCGCACATGTTGCAGTTGATGCAGAGTTCCGGATGGAACACTATTCTGCCGCGGTAATTCGGCGGTGCTTCGCGCGGAACAAAGGGGTAGTTAGCTGTGCTGGGCTTGGAAAATAGCTGTGTTAAAGCCTCTTTAATAAAAGGTAAACCCATTATTTAGCCCTCCTTTTTTCCTTTAGCACGGCGGCGGCAAGTGCCAAGCCGTCGATTATTGCCTCGGGTTTTGGAGCGCAGCCGGCAATAGAGACATCTATATCGACATAGTTGTCTAATGGTCCTACTACCGAGTAGCTGCCTTTAAACACGTTGCAGGAGCGAGGACAGCTTCCGAGAGTTACTATTACCTTGGGGTCCGGCACCTGTGCAATTGTTCTTATGACCCTCTCCTTTGACTGCGCTGTAACGGGTCCTGTGACAACTACTATGTCGGCATGTCTCGGTGAGCCTGTGAGCTTAAATCCCAATCTTTCCGCATCGTATTTTGGTGTCAGCACGGCAACGAGTTCGATGTCGCAGCCGTTGCATGAGCCTGCATTGATGTGGAACAGCCAAGGGGATTTCGCCATGCTGTTTTCTATAATTTTCTTAAACATTCGTCGGCCTCCTTATATGCCAATCCAGACCAGGATCAGGCTTACAAGAGCAAGTCCCGAAACTACCGTCCAGAAGAACTTGAATACCTGCTCTACCTTTAGTCGGGCGGTAATTGCATGCAGGAATGACATACAAATAATAGTGACGACAGTGCAGATTAAAAGTGCGATTACGATATCAAGCCAAAGCATACCTGTTGCTATTCCGCCGAGGAATAGTGCTGCAAATAAAGCGGTCATAACAAACATTTTGATTGCGTGGCTCAGCTTAAACACTGCCAATGGCGCGCCGCTGTATTCGACCAGGGGACCTTCACAGATTTCTGTTTCTGCCTCTCCCACATCGAAGGGGTGTGAGCCGACTTCGCAGGGGATAACAAGCAGCATGGCAACAGCTGCGGGAAGCAGTCTCCAGTCGAAGAGCAGGCTGCCGTTTAGTTTTTGATAGGTGGTTATTCCCTCGAGGGAGAAGGTCAGCATTCCGTTGCCTGACACTGCTTTTGACACTGCCAAAAGGACGAGAATAAGCGGCAGCTCATACGCCATGATGGCAACCATTGACCTTGAAACGCCGACACCGGCAAAGGGGTTTCCTGATGCCGAGCCACCGAAGATTATGCTCAGAGACGGGATTGTGAGCAGG
The DNA here is from genome assembly GCA_012513005.1 of Oscillospiraceae bacterium. Classification (GTDB taxonomy): domain Bacteria; phylum Bacillota; class Clostridia; order Oscillospirales; family Oscillospiraceae; genus Scatomorpha. The sequence continues at coordinate 7,299 of JAAZCZ010000004.1, forward strand.
TACAGAACAACTACTATGTCTGCCATGCCGCCGAAGGCTTGAAAGCCGCCGACAGGAATGAACAGTGCAAGCACTACAAGGCTTACAAGTCCCACATAGGGAGCCAGCATAAATGTTGTTGTTGCTGCATTAGCCGGGATTATTGTCTCTTTACCGAGCAGCTTGAAAAAGTCGTATGTTGGCTGCATAATCGGGGGTCCGATTCTCTTCTGCATGCGAGCGACAACCTTGCGGTCAACGCCTGCCAGCCACAGACCGAATACGGAGGAGAACAGCAAGCCCGGAAAAACCAGTGCGTAAAGTAAATACATAAGTATTGTGTTTATATCAATGCTCATACTCTTCTACCTCCTTATATAAAGATGAAGCAGTACACGATGATAATCGCCAGATCGACGACACCCCATGTCACATACTCGTTTGTAATACCGTTGTGGGCATTTGACATGAAGCCCAGGTATTTTCTCATGTTGTGCTTAAAGCCCCAGAAAAGGTCTCCGCTGGCTACCTGTGAGAAGGTGTTTTCCTCGCCTCCGAAGAAGGTGTCGTGCTTGCTGTCTATGACAGCTCCGGATTCGCTTGTTCTCTTCTTGCTCATTAGTGATGCAAGTGCTACCGCTGCCAGAATTATTACAAACAGAAGCAGCCAAGACAGAGGTTTCCAAGCTCCTGCAAACACAATAACTGGATCTGCCATTAGTGACATATCGGGCATTTGAGAAGCTGCGTAGCCCGCGCCCATGGCTGAGTCTATATATGCAGGGGAATTTAGTACCGCACCTGTTGCAGGTCCAAGCAGATATTTGAACATGAGGTTCGGAAGCAAACCTGTTGCAAGGCAGAGACCTGCCATAATCCACATGGGCACAAGCATTGATGCCGGGGTTTCCTTTACATTCTGGTATTCAATCGGCATTTCACCGAAGAATACAGACTGCCCGACCTTGACGAAGGATGCAAGTGTCAGAACACTTGTGACAACTGCCAGCACTGTGACAAGTGCGTAGCCTATGCTGCCGGTTTCCATGGCTTTTTCGTAGGTTGCCTGGTAAATCATCCATTTTGATACAAAGCCGTTAAACGGAGGTACACCCGAAATTGAAAACGCGCCTATCATGAACAGGGCTGCTGTTTGGGGCATTTTCTTTGCAAGTCCGCCGAGCTTCTCAAGCTTTGTTGTGCCGGTTGAATAGAGCACTGCACCGGCTGTTAAGAAGAGCAGACCCTTAAACAGGGTGTGGTTAATTGCGTGATACAGACCGCCTGCTATTCCGAGGGCTGTGCAAAGTCCGAGGGATGTGAGAATGTAGCCTATCTGGGAAATACTATGGAAGGCTAACAGTCTCTTAAAGTCATGCTGGTTTAGTGCCATGGTTACGCAGAGGAACATCGACACGCTGCCGATGAGCACAACTCCGGTTTGGACTGCGGGCATGCCCATTGTCCTAAACAGGAAGTAGCAAACTCTGATTATGCCGTAGACACCGGTTTTTGTGAAAACACCGGATATTAATACGGAAACAGATGAGGGTGCAGCTGCGTGCGCATCTGCCGCTATCGGATGGAACGGCACCATGAAGGCTTTTGTTCCGAAGCCGACAAACAGAAGTGCAAAAGCGAGCAGCATCGAAGGATTCATCTTGCTCATAGCAAGTGCTGATATCTGTGCTAAATTTAGTGTGTGGCAGTTTGCATAGATTAAAGCTATACCGAGCAGCACCGAGCTTGAACCGATTGAACCGACCACGAGGTACTTAAATGCAGCCTCTCTGGCGTTCGGGTTCCAGCTTCTGTAGGCTGTTAGGGCAACTGCCGCAAAGGTCATTACCTCGAGCATGACATAGATGTTAAAGAGGTCTCCGGAGAGAACTATGCCCATAACACCGCCTGCAAGCATGAGGTAGAGTGTGAAGAACTTGTCCCTTGCATCGTCTTGCTTTGTGTACCTAAAGGAGTAAAGTCCGGAAAGAAGTACTGCAAGCGAAACCAGTATTCCGAAGAACAGCGAAACAGCGTCTACTTCGAGGGCTATTCCTATTGCATATCCTCCGTCGGGAACTCTGCCGCCGAGCCAATATGTGATTATCTCTCCGTTTAGCATCACAGGCTTAATTAGTGCAATCATCATGGCAAAGCTGCCGATAACTGCTACCGATGTGATGAAGGTGCGCATGAAACGGCTCTTATGGAACAGAGCTACTAAGAATGCTCCAAGGAACAGAATCATAATAGAGAGTACAGGGAAATGCTGATAATACTGCATACTCATCCGTGAAGCCTCCTTATCTGGCGTGCATCAAGCGTGCCATATTCAGAGTACATCTTTATGCAGAGCGCTATTGACATTGCAGTTACGCAAGCGCCTATAACTATGCTTGTGAGTGTCAGTGCTTGGGGGATAGGGTCTACAAAATACATTCCGGATGTGAGTTCACCGAGAGTGTATATGGGAGCGGTTCCGCCTTGATTAAATCCCACACTGACTATCATCAGGTTAAGTCCGTAGTCAACTATGTTCATTCCGACAACTATTCTGATTATATTGGGGTTTGTCATCATTGCATAGAAGCCTATTGCTACGAGGAGTATAGCGCCAATATAGTTAGCAACTATCATTATTTGTCCCCTCCTTTTGCCTCTTGGCTATCTGCAGGCAGAACTCCAATTATGAGTATCAGGAGCAGACCCACGCCTGTGAGTACTTTGTAGCCGACTGCATAGTTCATTAAGGCTACAGTTCCGCCCGACCAAAGATCGCCGATATTTCCGCTTTGTGCCAGCACATTGGCACAGAAATTTAGTCCGAAATAGAGTCCGAGTGCTGCAAATACTATGTATGCAATGGACCCTAACACCTCGTTTGCATGTAAGCAATCGGGGCTAAATGAATCTTTTAGACCCTTGTGACCGTATCCGAGGTAGATTAGCAGCACAGAAACTGCGCCGATTACTCCGCCTTGGAATCCGCCGCCGGGGCTTAAGTTGCCGTGCAGAATAACGGAGAAGCCGTAGACAAGAGCTAACGGGATAAACATGTCCGCCATGCAACGCACGATTAAGTCATCTTTTTTCTTGCCCATCAGTCTCCCTCCCATCTCTGCTTGGGTTTGCGCAAGATTGCCGCAGTTCCTGTTATGGCGATTACAAGAATAAACGCCTCTCCCATTGTGTCATAGCCACGGAAGTCAAACACTATCGATGTGACATTGTTTACTGCCTGTGTCTTAGCCAAATTCTGCTTGACAATGACACTTGCAGCACCGTCTGCATCTGAGGTGTCGTAGTTCTGCGGGTCTTGCATCAGCGCGTAAACATCTGTTTTGCTGCCGTCATATGTGACAGGTACTGTTTCGTACATGTTTTTTACGCTGACTATTCCGACTATTATTATAATAATCAGTGAAAGGGCAGATATCAGTTTTTTCATTTCTCGCTCTCCCCTCCTGTTTTTGCCAACGCGACAACAAAGATAATTGTTGTCAGAGTGACACCGACTGCAACCTCTGCTATGGCGACATCGGGTGCCTGCAACATGATAAATTCAAGTGTTACAAAGGCTCCGCATGCTGCTAAGGCAATAATTGCAGACATTGTCTTTTTTAGTGTTGCTGCCAGAAGCGCGCAAACTACTATTCCTACGATAATTAAAGTGTTTAAAATCATAAGATCCATTATTCGTCGCCCTCCTTAGCAAGAGTTGCCGGTTGCTCGGCTTCGTCTGCATTTGCAAGATCATCAACTACGGACTTTAAATGCTCGTTACCCCTATTGTAGGCTGCCTTTGCAATTGCGTGACCGCCTGCCGGGTTTTGGATAATATAAATTACCGCAATAAACGCTATTTTTGCCGCTGTCGCTGCGTTTCTTTCGACAAAGATTGCATACACAAGACCGCCTATAAGTGCAAGGAACAAGCCCAAAGTCGCAATGTTTGTTGATGACTGCATTCTGCAGAAGCAGTCCGGCATGCGGATTATTCCCACAACACCGGCAAATGCAAAAAATACACCGAGTCCGATGAGAACATCTATGATTACTCTTAATGTCATACTAATTTCCATCATAGTGCTCCTTCCAAATACCTTGCGACCAGTACCACGCCGACAAATCCCAGCATTGCAGTTACTACTGCAATGTCTAAGAATATTCCGCGTCCGCTCGCGAGTGCAACCAAAACAAGAGCCACATCAGTGAGTATTTCCATACTGTCTGCTGCTACTGCCCTGTCAACTACACTCGGACCTTTTACCAGTCTGAATATGAGGATAAGTGCCAACGCTACATAAATTGCTGCAAAGTAATACAGCTCAGGCATCTGCGTCATACGAATATCCTCCTTACCCATTTTTCCATGGTTCCCTTAATGATGTCGCCGGCTTTTACCCTGTCTTTTTCCTTTACATCTATCCAATGTATATAGAAAAAACACTCATCATTTCCGGTATCGTTTTTGCCCTGCTCGATATCTACCGTTATTGTTCCGGGGGTTAGGGTAATCGAGTTTGCAAGCATTGCCTTGCCGTAGTCTGATTTAAGTCCGACAGGGACTTTTATAAAGCCCGGGTTTACTCTGGGTTTAGGGCTAAGCGCCCGAAACGCGACATCTAAATTAGCCTTTATTAGCTCTATCGGGAATATTACTATGCAGTAAATTAGTCCGACAATTAGCTTTACCGGGTTTAAGAACCAAAATGCCTTCTCGTGAATGAAGAACCTTGCTGCAAACAGAGATACAGCTAAGCTGACCACTGCTCCCGCAATAAGTTCCTGTACGGCTAAGCTCCACGTGATAAGCAGCCAGAATACAAAGCAAATCACAAATGTGGAGATAACTGCGGGAAAGGTCGTCTTTCTAAGACTCTTCAAGCTAACACCTCCCTGAAAAATTCAAAATTATTCAACTTCTATTGAGTCTACATAGAACTCTCGCCCACTAACGAGTTTATAGTCGCTGCTGCCGCAGGAAAAACACTTTGCATTTTGCGGTTTTCCCTCTGCCCCGCAGGTGTTGCACCTGACAGTTACGGGCAACACGTTTGAAACAAGCTTGGCGCCTTCGGCAAGTGTACCCTTTGACGCTATCGGAAAGAAATCACTTAGGCACTGCGGTATTACTCCGCTGACCTCGCCTACTGCAAGCCTTATTTCAACCACTCTTGCAAAACTGTTCTTTTCTGCTTCTGCATCTATTATGCCGATAATGTTTTGCACTATTGCAAGCTCGTGCATTATCTGTCCAGGCAGCTGAAGCAGGGGTCTATGCTTGCGATAATAAGTCCTGCGTCTGAAATTGTGTTGTCACGCAACATGAACGGTACTGTCGGCGTGTTCTTATATGAGGGCACGTGTATGCTGACACGATGGTTTGTCAGCGAGCCGTTGCCGACAACTTTGTATGACAGCTGTCCGCGCGGTGCTTCGTGTCTTGTTACACAAGCGCCTTCCATAATTTTCGGCAGCTTTCTGCCGCCTGTGTTAATTGGACCTTCAGGTAGGTTTTCAAGTGCCTGAATCAGTATTCCTACGCTCTCGTAGCACTCAAGTGCTCTTACTACCACTCTGGCAAAAACGTCGCAAGACGGCCATACGGGTACTTTGAACTCAAAGTCCGCATATGCCGAGTACGGAGAGTCACGTCTTATGTCAATATCTACATTTGACGCTCTGGCGTGAGGACCGACAGCACCCAGTCTGAGTGCGTCTTCTGTCTTCATGACACCGACTCCCTGTGTTCTCATTGCTATTGTTTTGTCGTTGAGGCAAATCTCGACTATCCTGTCGACTATGGGAACGCAGGCTTTTAGATTAGCTAAAAACTCACGGCGCATGTCGTCGGATACATCTCTTCTGGCGCCGCCTATTGTTACCATGCCGTAGTTAACTCGGTTTCCGGACAGGCTCTCTAACATATCCATTATGACCTCGCGGACATCCCAGATGTGCATAAACAGGCTGTCGTGACCTATGATGTGGCATGCAATTCCTGCCCACAGCAGATGCGAATGCAGACGCTCAAGCTCGGCCGTAATAACACGCATATACTCTCCGCGCTTTGGCACTTCGACCTGATTGATTTTTTCGACTGCAAGTGCATAGGTGAAGGCATGAGAGTGCGAACAAATTCCGCAAACACGCTCAACTAATACAAGTGTTTGGATTACATTTTTCTCCTCCGCGAGCTTTTCTATGCCGCGGTGGTTATATCCAACATAGACCTCGGCGTCTTTTATTACCTCTCCCTCTGTGTACAGCTTTGTGTGTATGGGCTCTTCAAGCGCCGGATGGTACGGTCCTATCGGTACGATATAACTCATTCTTCTATCCCCTCCTCCCTCATTTGCTCAAGCCTGTTGTCACGGAGTTCTGACAAAGGCATAACGAGGATTTGACCCTTACCCTCGGTTACCAGCATGTCTTCCGGCAAGAACAGACGCCTTGAAACATCTAAGCCCTCAAAATTAATGTTGAGAAGCTCATGAAGCTCAATTTCAGGCCATCTCGCTGCCTCGTCATAGATGTCAGCTATGCTCGGCAAATCTGTTTCTCCGACAACATAGTACGACTCAATCACCGGGTCTACTGCGTAGTCGTAGGAAATGTTTGTCTGTCCATCTGTCTGCAGATAACCTTGAATCATCACAAGGAATTTGCCCTCATGGCGCATTTTTAGCGCTATGGGGACTATTTCATCCTTGGTGATTTGGATCATCTTGTTTTCTTGCATTTTCCCACCCCTCTTAGAAATAAAGTGTTTATATAAATATTTTGTGCCCTAACATATGCGCGGTAGCTGTGCTCCGCTTAGTTTTTGGAGGATTCTTCCGCCTCCGTACTTGGTTCTCAAAATCAGTTTTCCCGGATTTTCTTCCGTTACTTTTCCTATTATTTGTGCGTTTTTACCTTCTTTAGTTTTTCGCATTGCAGAAACTGCTTTTTCCGCCGTGTCTGCTGATACTATCGCTAAAATCTTGCCCTCGTTTGCAGAATATAGCGGGTCTAAGCCTAATATCTCGCAGGCTGCCTCCACTTTTGGCGCAATCGGTATTTTATCTTCAAATATTTCTATACCTAAATCGGTGTTTTCTATAAACTCGTTTAGCGTTGTGGCAACTCCGCCCCTTGTCGGGTCACGAAGCACCCTGACCCCGGCACCGGAATCTAATACCATGCTGCAAAGTTCGTTTAGAGATGCGCAGTCTGAATTAATTTCCCCCTTAAGCATATCGCCTCGGGCAAGCATTACGGCAGCTCCGTGGTCTCCTGCCGTGCCTGAGAGAATAACGGCATCTCCGGGTTTTATATTTTTTGGAGACAGACCTTTATGTTTTAGAAAGCCTATTCCCGATGTGTTAATAAAAATCCCGTCTGCCTTGCCGCGCTCTACTACCTTTGTATCTCCTGTGACTATTATAACTCCTGCTTTTTTTGCCTCGTTACTTATTGAGTTTACTATTTTTTTGAGTGTAGCAAAAGGAAGACCTTCTTCTATTATAAACGCTAAGCTCAGATACTTAGCTGTAGCCCCGCAGACTGAAATGTCGTTTACAGTGCCGCAGACACTAAGCTTGCCTATATCTCCTCCCGGAAAAAAAAGCGGTGAGACTACAAAGCTGTCTGTTGAAAACACAAGCTCAGAAAAGCCTTCTACTATTGCCCCGTCACCGAGTTCGGAGAGCTTGTCGTTTCCGATTTGCGGCAAGAGTATGTTTTCTATGAGCTCTGAGGTCTTTTTGCCTCCGCTACCGTAGTCTAAAGTGATTAGTTCTTCCATTTATATAGTTATTCCTTTATATCTTACCGCATAAGCTGTCAGAAATTGCTGTATTTATAAAAAGCTGCGCAGGCTCCTTCTGATGAAACCATACACGGACCTACCGGGTTTTCGGGTGTGCACTGCTTTGCAAAAAGTGAGCAGTCAACCGGCTCTTTTTTTCCTCTTATTATATCTCCGCAGCTGCAGGCTGTTTTGCTGCCTATTTTTTTCTTAGTAATTTCAAATTTACTTGCAGCATCGTACTGCCTAAATTCGGGTCTTATTGCAAGTCCGCTATTTTCTATATCGCCGAGACCTC
>JAAZCZ010000021.1 GCA_012513005.1 Oscillospiraceae bacterium
CCCTGCGCCACAGAATAAAGGGCGACTATGTTATTAGGTCCGGGAGTCAGTGCTGTTATTAGTGCGTACGGCAGATATGAGGCTACTATCGAAAAAAACAAGGTCTCATCATCCTCTCTTTGCGATATATTAAAGCCTTTAGCAAATTAATGCAATAAATTTTTTATTATTTTATTAGCTGCTGTTTTTTGCACTGATTTGCATTAATAAAGTGTCTTTTTGATGATAATGCGACTTGTATTTACTTGACATTCGCCTGTGCTTATGTAACAATGAACCTGTCTTCGAGTTTTTATTCCTACGGCTTTGCTACGGAACAAAAACCGTGCCGTTTAGCTGCGGCAAAGGGCCGTTTCGGAAACGATTCGACCTTACATACTTACAAGAGGACTGCTTTTTGTGCTTTGCCTTCCGCTTTGCATTGTATTGCGGTTGGTTTTGTGGTCCGTCTTTTAGGCGGATATTATTTTATTCTATTTTATTAGGAGGAACAAACATGAAAAGAAAGATTTCCTTGCTTCTTTTCCTGTGTTTAGCCGCCTGCCTCTTGGTTGGTTGCGGCACCAAAACACCTCCGGCAGCCGGTAGTGATCCTAAGCCTGCCGAAGACGCTAAGCCCGTTGAGCTCGTTGTTTTTGCTGCGGCATCAATGACCGAGACTCTAAACAAGGTCGGTGAGCTCTATAAGGCTGTTGCACCGAATGTTAAGCTCGTATTTACCTTTGATTCATCCGGCACACTCAAAACCCAGATAGAAGAGGGCGCAGCCTGCGACATCTTTATTTCGGCAGCACAGAAGGCAATGAACCAGCTTGATATCAAGGCAGATAAAGAAGTCAACACAAAGGGTCTTGACTTTGTTCTTGAAGACTCACGCTTTAATTTCCTTGAGAACAAGGTTGCACTCGCAGTTCCCGAAGGCAACCCCAAGAACATAAACTCCTATGAGGATCTAAAAAAGGGTCTCACAGAAGGCACAATTAAGCTTGCAATGGGCAACTCCGATGTTCCTGTCGGTCAGTACTCGATTAAAATACTCAAGTTCTTAGAGCTTGATGAGGAAGCGATAGCAAAAGCCGGCAACATCACATACGGCTCAAATGTTAAGGAAGTCACCACACAGGTCTCCGAGGCAACTGTTGACTGCGGTATCATTTATCAGACAGATGCATTCTCGGCAAAGCTTAAGGTTGTTGACACTGCCACAAAGGAAATGTGCGGACAGGTTATTTATCCTGCCGCAATTATGAAAAACTCAGCTAATGTTGAGGCTGCAAAGGCATTCTTAGAGTTCCTCAGAACTCCCGAATCTGCCGCAGTTTTTGAAGCTGTGGGCTTTAGTCCTGTAAAATAAAACAACGGGGAATAATTAATGGACTGGTATCCTCTGCTAAATTCGCTGCGAATTGCCGCAATCAGTACTTTTATAATATTTTTTGTGGGTATTTTTGCTGCGTATTATATTGCAAAAGCGCCGAGACTTATAAAGGGCATATTGGATGTTGTGCTCACAATGCCGCTTGTTCTGCCTCCGACTGTTGTCGGTTATTTGCTGCTTAGGGTTTTCGGGCCACGCCGTTTTATCGGTGCGTGGATGCTCGAAACATTCGGTATTAAGCTGACTATGACATGGTGGTCTGCGATTTTCGCCACACTCGTTGTCATATTTCCGCTTATGTACAGAACAGCCCGTGGAGCTTTTGAATCCTTTGATGAGACACTTGCATATTCGGGTCAGACCCTAGGGCTTTCCAACACATACATATTTTGGAAGATTCGCATGCCCTATTGCAGCCAAGGAATTATGGCAGGCACTGTTTTGGCATTTGCCAGAGCGCTCGGAGAATACGGTGCTACCAGCATGATAGCCGGTTACACCCCGGGCAAGACTGCAACTATTTCCACAACTGTTTATCAGCTTTGGAGGACTAATAACGATGCCTTGGCTTTTCGTTGGGTTATGATTAATATGGCAATATCAGCGGCTGTTTTGCTTGCTGTTAATATGCTGGAGCGCAAAAAGAAAACGGGGAGGCAAAACACATGACAAACCTCTTCGTTGATATTGAAAAGCGCTTGGGCAATTTTAGGTTGCGTGTTAAATTTGAGGCGGGAAACGAAGTTTTGGCTCTTTTGGGCGCATCGGGCAGCGGCAAAAGCATGACTTTAAAATGCATAGCCGGTATTGAAAAACCCGATAAGGGCAAGATTACTCTTGACGGCAGAGTGCTTTTTGACTCTGAAAACCATATTAATTTAAGTCCGCAGAAAAGGCGTGTGGGGTATCTGTTTCAGCAGTATGCACTTTTTCCGAATATGACAGTTGAGGAAAATATTGCAGCCGGTGTTCGTGATAAGCGGGCTGTCTTAAATGTTGTTCGTGAGGCTGTTTCGGCAATGCATCTTGAGGGCACTGAAAAGAGAAGACCGCATCAGCTTTCGGGCGGGCAGCAGCAGCGGGTTGCCTTGGCACGAATACTTGTTAATGAGCCTGATGTGCTGCTGCTAGACGAGCCTTTTTCTGCTCTTGACAGTCATCTTAGGTTTCAGCTTGAGCAGGAGCTAAAAAGCGTTATAAGGCAGTTTGGTAAGACTGTTTTGCTCGTTTCTCATAACAGAGATGAGGTGTTTAGATTAACCGACAGCATCGCACTCATGAGTGACGGGAAAATCGAGACACTAGGCGAGAAAAACTATGTTTTTGCAAATCCCAAGACGAAAAATGGCGCAATACTAACCGGCTGTAAAAACATTTCTGCCATAGAAAAGCTGGGTGACAACCGCGTTTTTGCCAAGGATTGGGGCATTGAGCTTTGCCTTGACACTGACCCGGGTTTAGCCTCTCATGTC
>JAAZCZ010000115.1 GCA_012513005.1 Oscillospiraceae bacterium
TATTAAAGTTATAAAAAATATGCCGCAGGTGCGCAGCATGCCCTGTCCCATTGTAAGGAGCATAGTTTCAAGGGTCATTGTTTAAATACACCTCATAAATCAGCCGAAGCATGGCTGCAATGTTCGGGACTTAAGGCTATTTAGCCTTAAGTCCCATAGCTTAGATTATACAGTACAGACTGTTTTTTGGGAAGCAGTGTCAGGTACTCATATATATCGGGATATTTTTTAGCAATCTCATCGTACTTGCCGGAAGCCACAAGCTCTTTTAGCCCGTCTTCAACTTCCTTTTTAAGAGCATCATCACCGAGCCTAAACCCAATAGCGTAGTTTTCCTCGGAGAGCTTTTCCTCAAGTATGGCTAAGCCTGTAGTATTTGCCATGTGAAACTTTGCCTGGGTAACATCAATGGCAACAGCGTCAATTGCCCCTGCTTTGAGGTCAGTGAGAGCAACGGGATAGCTTTCATAAACCTTGAGCTCCTTAAAGGTCTTGCCCAGGCTCTCGGCTACTTCACCCTCTGTGAGCATGGTGTAGGCGGAGGTGGCAGTCTGCACACCTACCAGCTTGCCTTCTAAGTCGGCGAGCGTTTTAACAGGCGAATTTTCAGCTACCAAGATAACCTGGACATTTGTTGAATAAGGGAAGCTCCAGGTGTAATCATTTTCTCTACCCTCAACAGTGAAGCCGGACCAGATGCAGTCGCATGCACCGGATTTAAGCTCAGCGTCCTTAGCATCCCATGCAAACGGGACCTGCTCATGCTTCCAGCCCTTAAGCTCACAAAGAGCCTGCGCAATCTCAACGTCGAAGCCCGAGGTCTTGCCGTCTTTGTCGATGTAAGAATAGGGGGGATAGTCCTTATCAAAGCCGTGCTTGAATACCTTTATTTCGGAAGGCGCAGCAGCGGACGAGCCCGCTGCGGGAGTTTCCTTTACAGCGGGTGTGCCGCAGGCTGCAAGGGCAAATACGGCAACAAGTATAAGCAGTAGTGCAAGTAATCTCTTTTTCATGTCGTCTCCTCTTTCTGTTTGTCTTTCATTATTTAAAACGCTTTATTACTTTAGTATATTAGCACATTAGCGAGATAAAGCAAGAGGAGATTAATAATTCTGCTGTGCGTTTTTTGCACAGCAGAAGAAAGCCCGTGTCAAACGGCATTTTACTCGTGTTTTTCCAGGTATATGTTGACTCCGAGATAAGTAATGAACATAAGAACTACAACGGCACTCAGGGTTCCTGCTATGTAGATAAGATACGGATACTTATATATTCCGTATAAGACAATGAATATATAATCTGCCGCTATCAGAATAAAATTTAAGATTTTAACTGTGAGATACCCCGTTTTAGAGAGTATAAAAAGATCCCGCTCGTCTGTTTTCTCACTTAATTCTTCTAATATTCCCTTTTTGCTGAAAGCTAAATATATATTACTTGCAAAGATGGCAAAAAGCAGGGCTGCTGAAATAAGAAGCCTTGAATTTGAGGTCTTTATATAAAAAATTATACAAATGATAAAAATTAGCCCGGCAATTACTGCTGCTGCAAGTGCGCGTTTATTTTTTATTTTCATTATTATTCTCCATTTTCAGATTTTCCTCAAGGCAGCACAAATCCTCAACACTCACATTAAATATCTGCGACATTTTATATGCCAGCATCAGCGAGGGGTTATACTGCTCCTTTTCAATTGAAATAATAGTTCTTGCCGAAACATTGACTAAATCGGCAAGCTGCTGTTGGGTTAGCCCCAGAGCCAGCCGCAGCATTTTAACCTTGTTTTTCATTTTGTATTCCTTCCTATATGAAGCTACCTTCACATGAAGTTTACTTCATATTAATCCTTGATTATTGCTTTGTCAAGAGAAAATATGAAGGTAGCTTCATATAAATATATAGAATGAAATTCTTGATATAGGGTCTAAAACAAAGTATAATCCCGATATGAAGATTAATAATAAAACAAAAATAAATACATATAATGCAGGCACCTGCGATATAGCGGTGATAGGGGCGGGGCATGCCGGAATAGAGGCTTCCTTAGCGGCAGCCAGACTCGGCATGGATGTTATCTGCTTTGCTATTAATTTAGATAGTGTGGGAAACCTACCCTGTAACCCCGCCATAGGCGGAACAGGAAAGGGGCATCTCGTGCGGGAGCTTGATGCTTTAGGCGGGCAGATGGCAAAGATAGCCGATGAAGCCTGCATACAATACAGAATGCTAAACAGAGGCAAGGGTCCGGCTGTCTATTCATTAAGAGCTCAGGCAGACAGGCGTATCTATCAGTCGGTCAGCAAGCACTGCCTTGAATTGCAGAGCGGGCTTAGGCTAAAGCAGGCTGAAATAACTGAGATTATTATTGAAGATAATAAAGTAGCCGGCGTAGTAACTGAGACCGGCGCTATATATTCCTGCCAAGCGGCTATAGTAGCAACGGGCACTTATTTAGACGGCAGCATAATAATAGGCGACATGCAAAAGGATAGCGGTCCGGACGGTCTTGCATCAGCAAAGCAGCTTTGTGCCGGTCTCAGAAATCTCGGGCTTAATATACGCAGATTTAAAACCGGAACACCGCCGCGCATTAATGCAAGAACTGTGGACTTTTCTCAGATGACAGAGCAGCCGGGAGACACTCATCCCGAGGCATTTTCGTTTGACACAGATTGGGAGCTAATAAACAGTGCTACTTGCTATTTGACACACACAAACGAAAAAACTCACGCTATACTAAAAGACAACCTAGACAGATCTCCCATCTATTCAGGGGTGATAGAGGGGGTAGGTCCCAGGTACTGCCCGAGTATCGAAACCAAAATAATGGTTTTTCCCGATAAAAATAGGCATCAGGTATTTATAGAGCCCATGGGTCTTGACACTGAGGAGCTATATGTACAGGGATTTTCCTCATCTATGCCGCAGGAGGTTCAGGAGGAGGCTCTGCACACAATAGTAGGGCTTGAAAAAGCCGAGATAACAAGACCGGGCTACGCCATAGAATACGACTGCATAGACCCATTAGAGCTATACCCCACACTTGAAACAAAGAAAATAAGCGGGCTTTACGGAGCCGGGCAGTTTAACGGCTCATCGGGCTACGAGGAAGCTGCTGTTCAGGGCTTTGTTGCGGGAGTCAATGCCGCAAGAAAAATAAAGGGGCAGGATAGCTTCGTGCTGCGCCGCTCAGACGGTTATATAGGCACACTCATAGATGACCTTGTAACAAAGGGAACGCAGGAGCCATACAGAATGATGACCTCGCGCTCGGAATACAGGCTGCTGCACAGGCAGGATAACGCAGATGAAAGACTGACAGAAAAAGGCTATGAGCTGGGGCTAAAAACGCAGGCAGACCTTAACGCAGTCAGAAAAAAGTACGAGGCTGTCGATACTGAACTAAAAAGATTAGACAGCACATATATAGGACCCTCAGCCGAGCTAACAGAAATATTAAATAGGCTAAATACGCCCATGCCCAAGTCGGGCATATCACTTTCGGACCTGCTTCGCAGACCGGAGATAAATTACGATGATTTAAAGCCGCTAGACAAAGAAAGACCGAATTTAAGCCGCGATATAATAAATCAGGTGGAAATAAGGCTGAGATACGACGGCTATATAAAAAGGCAGTTAAAGCAGGTGCAGGAGTTTTCCAAAATGGAAAACCGCCGTATTCCGCAGGATATTGATTTTAAGAAAATCCCGGGCATAAGAACGGAAGCAGCCGAGAAGCTAAGCGATATAAGACCTGAAAACTTCGGCAGAGCTGCCAGAATTTCGGGAGTCTCCCCCTCCGATATGACAGCACTCATGATATACTGCGAAAGGCAGGTGCGCGGATGAAAAAGCGTGTTGTACTCGGCTTTTCTGGCGGTGTTGACTCCGCTGTTTCCGCAATTCTGTTAAAAGAGAGCGGCTATGAGGTGCATGGGCTTTATCTGGATACGGGCAGCGCAGAGAATATAGAAAATGTTATAAAGGCAGCTAATAAAATCGAAATGCCCATAAACATTGCAGATGTTAAAGACAGACTAAACGATTTAGTCTGCAAACCCTTTGCAGCAGCCTATGCAGCAGGCAAAACTCCGAATCCCTGCATTGTCTGCAACCCCGAGGTAAAGTTTAACGCTCTTTTAAGAGAAGCCGACAGGCTCTGCTGCGAGCATATAGCAAGCGGGCACTACGCAAGGGCAGTTAACGGGCAGCTTTTTAAGGGTCAGGCACAAAACGATCAGAGCTATCTGCTCTGCAGAATAAAAAAAGAGCAGCTTGTGAGACTCATTCTGCCCTTAGGTGACTATAATAAGGAAGAAGCAAGAAAAATAGCTAGGGAGCATAGCTTAGATTCAGCCGATAAGCCCGCGAGCATGGAAATTTGCTTTATCCCCGCAGGCGACCATGCGGCATATATAGAAAACCTAGGAATAGTGCCGAAACCCGGCAGAATAATGTTCGAGGGCCGGCAGGTAGGCGAGCATGACGGCATACACAAGTTCACAATCGGCCAGCGCAGACACGCTAATATTGCTGCAGGCGAGAGAATATATGTGAGCGAAATAAATGCCGAAACAGGCGATGTGATAATGGGCAGGCTGCATGATCTCATGTCAAACAGGCTCTATGTAAATGAAATAAAATATTTAACAAATCCTCCGGAAGCAGAGAGCAGATGCAGTGTCAGAATTCGCCACTCCAAGCAGAGCTACGAGGCAAAGCTCATACCCATGCGCGCAGACTCAGGAATAGTAATATTCACAGAGCCGGCAAGAGCGGCAACGCCAGGGCAAACAGCTGCATTTTACGACGGTGACAGGGTCATAGGCGGAGGACTTATCGAAAAAGCATATAAATTAGACCGAGAAAACTAATCTCGGTCTTTTTTATTTTCTTCTTGACAAATAAAAACTAATAAAGTATTATAACTGTACTAAGACACTTAGTACAGTTAATTTATTATTATAGACAAAAAAGCGGGTGATAATTTGATTTCCCTAAATTACAGAGACTCGGTGCCTATTTATATGCAGGTAAAGCAGTCACTGCGAAAGCTCATAGTCTCGGGTGTCTTGGCACCTGATGAGAAGCTTCAGTCAGTCAGAGAGCTTGCAGCCGAGCTTGCAATAAACCCCAACACAATACAAAGGGCATATAGGGAGCTTGAAGCCGAGGGCTATATCTACTCGGTAGCGGGCAAGGGCAGCTTTGCGGGCAGACCGCCGGAGGTAGACGAGAACAGAAGAAAAAAGCTCTTAGCTGTATTTGAAAGCACGGCGGCAGAGCTTTTGTACTTGGGAGTTAATAAGGCTGAGATGCAAAGGATTATTGAAGATAAGGCAGGTGAAGCTGATGCTTAAGCTTATTGATGTTAATAAAAGCTTCGGAGAAGTTAAAGCTCTAAACGGCATGTCACTGCATGCTAAAAAGGGCAGTGTCTACGGAATAATAGGTCCGAACGGCGCCGGAAAGTCAACAGCCGTGCGGCATATGGCAGGAATATACAGGCAGGATTCGGGGCAGGTTTTAGTAGGCGGCGAGCCTGTTTTTGAAAACACCGAGATAAAATCCAAAATCGCCTATGTGCCCGATGATGTTTTTTGCTTTCCGATGGCAACAACACAGGATATGATGCAGTATTATAAGAGCTTTTATCCGAATTTCAGAACGGAAAGATTTGAAAAGCTAAGAGAGCTATTCGACTTCGACATAAAAAGACCAATGCGCAAGCTCTCGCGCGGTATGAAAAAGCAGGCGGGCTTTTGGCTGGCGTTTTCGATGATGCCGGAAGTGCTTATATTAGACGAGCCTGTGGACGGTATGGACCCCGTTGTGCGCCGCAGCGTGTGGCGCTTAGCCTTGCAGGATGTGGCAGAGCGCGGCACTACTATGATAGTAGCCTCTCATAACCTGCGCGAGCTGGAGGATGTCTGTGACACTGTGGGCATAATAGAAAAAGGAAAAATGCTGCACGAGTGCAGGCTCGACGAAATGCAAGAGAATGTAGTAAAGATTCAGCTGGCATATGAAAGCGAAAGGGAGCTTCCCCCGGAGCTTCACGTGCTCAATATCAGTCAGTCGGGCAAGGTTAAGACACTAATAGTAAAGGGCGGGACAGAGAGGGCAACAGAGCTTCTAAAGAGCACAAATCCCCTGTTTATGGATGTTCTTAATATGTCTCTTGAAGAGATATTTATATATGAGTTGGGAGGAGCAGGCTATGAAGTCAAAGACATCATTCTTTAACAAGGCAGTATTTAATAAGACGGTCAAAAGGTTTTGGCCTGTTTGGGCAGTTTATCTTTTTATCTGGCTGCTAATCACTGTTCCCGCTCTTGTGGGGTTTATTCAAAACAGCCAAACAGCAACACCACACTATTCTTTTGAATATGAAACACTTATTGTTAACATGTTCAAAACGGGAGCCACATTAGTCGGCGCAGTTATGGCATTTGTGTTTGCAGCGCTTTCGGCAATGCTAGTTTATGGCAGTTTATATAACTCTTCGTCTGCTGATGCATTGGGCAGTTTGCCGCTTAAAAGAAGCAGCATATTTATTAGCCTCACCGCCGCTGCCTTAGTGCCTTTATTTATAGCAAACTTAATTGTGTTTCTTACATGCCTCACAATTGAAGCTGCCTACGGTTTTTTGATGATAGAAAGCCTGCTTATCTGGCTTGCAGCGGTAACATTAATGAACATCGGCTTTTTCGGTATAGCGGCTATCTGTGCCCAATTTACAGGGAACATACTTATTTTTCCTGCATTTTATTTGATAGCAAATTTCTTTGCGGTAGTAGTTGAGACTTTTGTAAATTTGTTTTTGACTGCTGTATACTATGGTTTTTTAGCTCCCGACAAACCTAAAACAATAGCATTTTCACCGATAGTGAATATACTTAATCTTTCCTTTATTGGAACAAATCTTGCAGAGCCATTTGCTGAGAGAAACAAATACATTATGTATTTACTTATCTTTGCTGCTGTCGGCATAGTTTTTATTGTGGTATCGGCGCTGCTGTTTAGGAAAAGAAGATTAGAATCGGCAGGAGACACTGTTGCAGTAAAAGCCTTATATCCGATTTTCAAGTACGCCCTTTCATTTGGCTCAGCCCTTGTTATAGGTATGGGAGTGTATTCAGTTGCTTTCGGAAGATTTTCAATAAACGGTTTTGCAAAAATATTTGCTCTTTGCCTTTGCACCTGCCTTTCCGCTTGCATAGCCTATTGTGTGGCAGAGATTTTGCTGACAAAAAACAGAAAATCACTTAGAGTTAAGAAAACATGGCGCAATATTTTATCGGTCTGCGCAGTTTGTTTGATAATAGTAGTTTCGCTTTCTCTCGATGTATTCGGATTCCAAAGAAGACTGCCAGCAAAGGATGAAATAGAAAAAGTTACAGTAGCTTACCTACAGTGGAACTCTACTTTGACTGAAGAAGATAGTATTGAGCTTGCAAGAGTAGCACATAAGGAAATTTTAGAAGAATATGCCGAAAAGGGGCAGAGCAGTGACCCGGGTATGATGAGCTTTAGAATCATCTACAGCTTAAAAAACGGCAGAACTGAAATCCGCAAATACATGGTTTCACAGGATAATAAAAGGCTTATAATACCAATCATGGATGTGCTGAACAGCGAAGAGGCAACACGTGAGCGAATTGCCATCGGAAAGCCCGGAAGAGGGGCGGTGATTCTCGAAGCGGAAATAAGCTACGGGGTAACGGAGAAAAATGAAAACGGAGAAAGCGTAGTTGTATATTATAACAAGAGCTTTTCGGCTTCTGAGGCAAAAGACTTATATGAGAACTACATAAAAAAAGATGCTGAACATGAGAACATAGGCAAAGTACAAAAAGCAACTAATTATAATTGCACTATTTCGATTTTGTACAGGTGGTATAGTCCAGCCGACAGAACAGGTAAGGATTTTGAAGTTCAAAGAATTGAGCTTTCGCCCGACACCGGCTCAGAATATACATTAAAATGGCTAAAAGAGCATGGTATTGTCCCAATTTTGACTGAGCAGGGAAATAGCACCGCAATTCCGGCAAAGGGTTAAACTTCTGAAGAATACTAATTCATCAAATATTCGCGAGGGCTTCGGCTATATGTCGGAGCTCTCGCTTCTTGGTTAAAACAAAAAACGAATTTGCAAATGACTTGTTTTAATAGCTCTCTTAGTATAATATGTAGAAAATATAACAAAAAGTTTTTTCAAAAAAGATGAGGTGTTTATTTTGGATATATTCGAAAAGTTTGACGGATTTTCTCTTGCTCGCGAGGCAAAAGAAAAGGGTGTTTACCCATATTTCCACGCACTTGAATCCAGACAGGATGTAGAGGTCATAATGGAGGGCAAGCGCAGAATAATGCTCGGCTCCAATAACTACTTAGGGCTTACAACAAACCCGGAAATAATTGAAGCCGGCAAAAAGGCACTCGAGCAATACGGCACAGGCTGCTCCGGCTCCCGTTTTCTAAACGGCACACTCAAAATGCACTTAGAGCTCGAAGAAGAGCTTGCAGAGTTTACTAACAAGGAGGGCGCAGTCACATTCTCAACGGGCTTTCAGTCAAACCTCGGCATAATAAGTGCTGTTGTGGGCAGGGCAGACTATGTTATCTGCGACAAGGAAAACCACGCCAGCATATATGATGCCTGCCGCCTTTCATTCGGAAAAATGCTCAGATACGAGCACAACGACATGCAGGATTTAGAACATCAGCTCAAAAAAGTTCCTCAGGAATGTGGAATACTAATTGTCACAGACGGTGTTTTCTCTATGGGCGGCGATATAGCCAACCTGCCCGAAATAGTCAGACTTGCAAAAAAGTACGGAGCCAGAGTGATGGTAGATGACGCGCACGGGCTCGGTGTAATAGGCAAGGGAGGCAGGGGAACTGCAAGCTATTTCGGCTTGGATGACGAGGTTGACATTATAATGGGCACCTTCTCAAAATCTCTTGCCAGCCTCGGCGGATTTATGTCTGCATCCGAAAAAACCTGCGACTATGTTCGCCACAATTCAAGACCGTTTATATTTTCAGCGTCTATTCCTCCGTCATCCTGCGCTGTTGCCTTAGCGGCACTGCGGCACCTAAAAGCTCATCCCGAGCTACCCGAGAGGCTGCTTAAGCTGGCAGCCCACGCAAGAGCGGGGCTGAGGGCACGGGGTATTAAAATCAGAGAATCCGACACCCCGATTATCCCTATCTACACATGGGATATAGAAAACACACTCATAAAGGCAAAGCAGCTCTATGAGGCGGGAGTCTATGTAAACCCCGTGCTGCCTCCTGCAACAGCACCGAGCGAGTGCCTGCTTAGAACCTCTTACATGGCAACACTAAGCGAGGAGCTGATTGACGAGGCTCTCGATATTATCGAGAAGATAATGGTAGAATGACATGAACAAGGTATGCATTGTAACAGGCGGCTCAAGTGGCATAGGCAGACAGACAGCCCTTGCACTAAAAGGCGAAGGAAACACTGTTTACGAGCTATCCAGACGAGATGCTAACTATGAGGATATAATCCACATAACAGCGGATATAACTGATGAAAATCAGGTAAAGGCTGCAGTTTCTGAGATAATAAGCCGCGAAGGCAGAATTGATGTGCTTGTTAATAACGCAGGCTTCGGTATTTCCGGGGCAGCGGAGATGACAAAAAGTGCAGACTCCCATGCCCAACTCGAGGTTAACCTCTTCGGTGCAGACAATGTGTGCAGGGCAGTTATTCCACATATGCGAGAGAGAAAAAACGGCAGAATATTATTCCTATCCTCAATAGCAGGAATCCTGCCTATTCCGTTTCAGCTCTGGTATTCTGTCTCCAAGGCGGCAATAATAGCGTACTCGCTTGCACTGCAAAACGAGCTTAGACCATACGGCATAACAACCTGCACAGTGATGCCCGGAGACATAGCCTCGGGCTTTACAGCAAGCAGAAAAAAATCCGAAGCAGGCGACGAGGTCTACGGCGGCAGAATAGAAAGATCCGTTTTAAGAATGGAAAAAGACGAGCAGGGCGGCATGTCAGCTGCGGTTGCGGGAGCGTTTATTGCAAAAATGGCGCTTAAACAAAAATCTAAGCCGCTAGTGTCACTGGGTCTAATGTATAAATTTGCAGCAGTAGTGGCAAAGCTTATGCCGAGGTCATTAACAAACTATATAATCGGCAGCATGTATTCAAAATAGAACTTAATACAAAGAAAATCCGTATATTTTATTGCCAAAACAATTTAATAGAATATACGGAACTTTTTTTCAAAATTAAAGTCTAAGTGTATAGAGGAACAAAATGGAAAGGGAGGAATAAATATGAAAACTAATAAACGCAGAATAAGTGCCCTAATTATTGCGATAGTGCTGCTTACATCCCTTGTGCTGTCTGCTTGCGGCAGCAAAAATTCGGCATCCGTTATGCCCGGCGAGGGATACTACGGAGGCTATGCAGACCGCGACGGCGGAGAAGAAAAGGGCATGCTCGGGCTAAAGCCCCAAGACGCCCCGGCAGCTAAGAATGATTCCGCAGGAGAAAGTAAGCCCCAAGATCAATCTAACATGCCTGCAAAGCCGGGCGAAAACACAAAGATTGTTTACACGGCAAGCATAGAGATTGACACAACGGAGTTTGAAACTGCCGAGGCTAAGCTCAAAGAATTAGTTGCAAAAAACCAAGGCTACTTCGAGCAGGAGCAAAGCGGGAAAAGCGGCAGCTACAGAAGGCTATCCTGCACAGTCAGAGTTCCTGCAGATAATTTTAAAGCCTTCACAGAGAGTGTCGGAGAAGTCGGGCAGGTAAACACAAAGAATATCTATGCCGAAGATATAGCAGAATCATACTATGACACAGAAATAAGACTCGGGACACAGAAAACAAAGCTGGAAAGACTGCAAAAGCTCCTCGCTGAGGCAAAGGATATGCAGGATATTATAACAATCGAGTCTGCTATTTCCGAAACGGAAGTAGCCATAGAACGCCTAACCGGAACAATGCGCCGCTATGATTCCTTGGTGGGCTTTTCTACAGTAAGCATCAGCCTAAGGGAGGTAAGCAAGCTAAGCGGTGAGGCAGTAGCTCCCATAGGATTTGGTCAGAAGCTATTAAACGCCCTTAAAAACGGGATAAGCTCATTTGTTGAATTTTTAGAGGACCTCATAATAGACATAGCATATAACTGGGTTGGGCTCTTAGTAACAGTTATAATCGCCATACTGCTTTATAAGCTTATAAAAAAAGGCATAAACAAAAGAAGAGGAATTGTTCCTTCAAAGAAAAAGAAGAATAAGCAGGAAGAGCCGGAAGTTAAGATAGAAAGTCCTGCAGAAAATCAGGCAGAAGCGGATAAAAAAGAATAAGATATATATATTAAATAAATAATAAAATTTGGGGCTGTATCATATGATACAGCCCCAAATTTTATTATTTATTTAATATATATATCTTATTCTTTTTTATCCGCTTCTGCCTGATTTTCTGCAGGACTTTCTATCTTAACTTCCGGCTCTTCCTGCTTATTCTTCTTTTTCTTTGAAGGAACAATTCCTCTTCTTTTGTTTATGCCTTTTTTTATAAGCTTATAAAGCAGTATGGCGATTATAACTGTTACTAAGAGCCCAACCCAGTTATATGCTATGTCTATTATGAGGTCCTCTAAAAATTCAACAAATGAGCTTATCCCGTTTTTAAGGGCGTTTAATAGCTTCTGACCAAATCCTATGGGAGCTACTGCCTCACCGCTTAGCTTGCTTACCTCCCTTAGGCTGATGCTTACTGTAGAAAAGCCCACCAAGGAATCATAGCGGCGCATTGTTCCGGTTAGGCGTTCTATGGCTACTTCCGTTTCGGAAATAGCAGACTCGATTGTTATAATATCCTGCATATCCTTTGCCTCAGCGAGGAGCTTTTGCAGTCTTTCCAGCTTTGTTTTCTGTGTCCCGAGTCTTATTTCTGTGTCATAGTATGATTCTGCTATATCTTCGGCATAGATATTCTTTGTGTTTACCTGCCCGACTTCTCCGACACTCTCTGTGAAGGCTTTAAAATTATCTGCAGGAACTCTGACTGTGCAGGATAGCCTTCTGTAGCTGCCGCTTTTCCCGCTTTGCTCCTGCTCGAAGTAGCCTTGGTTTTTTGCAACTAATTCTTTGAGCTTAGCCTCGGCAGTTTCAAACTCCGTTGTGTCAATCTCTATGCTTGCCGTGTAAACAATCTTTGTGTTTTCGCCCGGCTTTGCAGGCATGTTAGATTGATCTTGGGGCTTACTTTCTCCTGCGGAATCATTCTTAGCTGCCGGGGCGTCTTGGGGCTTTAGCCCGAGCATGCCCTTTTCTTCTCCGCCGTCGCGGTCTGCATAGCCTCCGTAGTATCCCTCGCCGGGCATAACGGATGCCGAATTTTTGCTGCCGCAAGCAGACAGCACAAGGGATGTAAGCAGCACTATCGCAATAATTAGGGCACTTATTCTGCGTTTATTAGTTTTCATATTTATTCCTCCCTTTCCATTTTGTTCCTCTATACACTTAGACTTTAATTTTGAAAAAAAGTTCCGTATATTCTATTAAATTGTTTTGGCAATAAAATATACGGATTTTCTTTGTATTAAGTTCTATTTTGAATACATGCTGCCGATTATATAGTTTGTTAATGACCTCGGCATAAGCTTTGCCACTACTGCTGCAAATTTATACATTAGACCCAGTGACACTAGCGGCTTAGATTTTTGTTTAAGCGCCATTTTTGCAATAAACGCTCCCGCAACCGCAGCTGACATGCCGCCCTGCTCGTCTTTTTCCATTCTTAAAACGGATCTTTCTATTCTGCCGCCGTAGACCTCGTCGCCTGCTTCGGATTTTTTTCTGCTTGCTGTAAAGCCCGAGGCTATGTCTCCGGGCATCACTGTGCAGGTTGTTATGCCGTATGGTCTAAGCTCGTTTTGCAGTGCAAGCGAGTACGCTATTATTGCCGCCTTGGAGACAGAATACCAGAGCTGAAACGGAATAGGCAGGATTCCTGCTATTGAGGATAGGAATAATATTCTGCCGTTTTTTCTCTCTCGCATATGTGGAATAACTGCCCTGCACACATTGTCTGCACCGAAGAGGTTAACCTCGAGTTGGGCATGGGAGTCTGCACTTTTTGTCATCTCCGCTGCCCCGGAAATACCGAAGCCTGCGTTATTAACAAGCACATCAATTCTGCCTTCGCGGCTTATTATCTCAGAAACTGCAGCCTTTACCTGATTTTCATCAGTTATATCCGCTGTTATGTGGATTATATCCTCATAGTTAGCATCTCGTCTGGATAGCTCGTAAACAGTGTTTCCTTCGCCTTTTAGTGCAAGGGCTGTCTGTCTGCCTATGCCACTTGAGCCGCCTGTTACAATGCATACCTTGTTCATGTCATTCTACCATTATCTTCTCGATAATATCGAGAGCCTCGTCAATCAGCTCCTCGCTTAGTGTTGCCATGTAAGAGGTTCTAAGCAGGCACTCGCTCGGTGCTGTTGCAGGAGGCAGCACGGGGTTTACATAGACTCCCGCCTCATAGAGCTGCTTTGCCTTTATGAGTGTGTTTTCTATATCCCATGTGTAGATAGGGATAATCGGGGTGTCGGATTCTCTGATTTTAATACCCCGTGCCCTCAGCCCCGCTCTTGCGTGGGCTGCCAGCTTAAGCAGCCTCTCGGGTAGCTCGGGATGAGCTTTTAGGTGCCGCAGTGCCGCTAAGGCAACAGCGCAGGATGACGGAGGAATAGACGCTGAAAATATAAACGGTCTTGAATTGTGGCGAACATAGTCGCAGGTTTTTTCGGATGCAGACATAAATCCGCCGAGGCTGGCAAGAGATTTTGAGAAGGTGCCCATTATAATGTCAACCTCGTCATCCAAGCCGAAATAGCTTGCAGTTCCCCTGCCTCCCTTGCCTATTACACCGAGCCCGTGCGCGTCATCTACCATCACTCTGGCTCCGTACTTTTTTGCAAGTCTGACTATTTCGGGCAGGTTGGCTATATCGCCGCCCATAGAGAAAACACCGTCTGTGACAATTAGTATTCCACATTCCTGAGGAACTTTTTTGAGCTGATGTTCTAAATCCTGCATGTCGTTGTGCTCGTATCTGAGCATTTTTCCGAATGAAAGGCGGCAGGCATCATATATGCTGGCGTGGTTTTCCTTGTCGCAGATAACATAGTCTGCCCTGCCCACAACAGCACTTATTATGCCGAGGTTTGACTGAAAGCCCGTTGAGAATGTGACTGCGCCCTCCTTGTTAGTAAACTCTGCAAGCTCTTCTTCGAGCTCTAAGTGCATTTTGAGTGTGCCGTTTAGAAAACGGGAGCCGGAGCAGCCTGTGCCGTATTGCTCGAGTGCCTTTTTGCCGGCTTCAATTATTTCCGGGTTTGTTGTAAGCCCTAAGTAGTTATTGGAGCCGAGCATTATTCTGCGCTTGCCCTCCATTATGACCTCTACATCCTGTCTGGATTCAAGTGCGTGGAAATATGGGTAAACACCCTTTTCTTTTGCCTCGCGAGCAAGAGAAAATCCGTCAAACTTTTCGAATATATCCAAAATAAACACCTCATCTTTTTTGAAAAAACTTTTTGTTATATTTTCTACATATTATACTAAGAGAGCTATTAAAACAAGTCATTTGCAAATTCGTTTTTTGTTTTAACCAAGAAGCGAGAGCTCCGACATATAGCCGAAGCCCTCGCGAATATTTGATGAATTAGTATTCTTCAGAAGTTTAACCCTTTGCCGGAATTGCGGTGCTATTTCCCTGCTCAGTCAAAATTGGGACAATACCATGCTCTTTTAGCCATTTTAATGTATATTCTGAGCCGGTGTCGGGCGAAAGCTCAATTCTTTGAACTTCAAAATCCTTACCTGTTCTGTCGGCTGGACTATACCACCTGTACAAAATCGAAATAGTGCAATTATAATTAGTTGCTTTTTGTACTTTGCCTATGTTCTCATGTTCAGCATCTTTTTTTATGTAGTTCTCATATAAGTCTTTTGCCTCAGAAGCCGAAAAGCTCTTGTTATAATATACAACTACGCTTTCTCCGTTTTCATTTTTCTCCGTTACCCCGTAGCTTATTTCCGCTTCGAGAATCACCGCCCCTCTTCCGGGCTTTCCGATGGCAATTCGCTCACGTGTTGCCTCTTCGCTGTTCAGCACATCCATGATTGGTATTATAAGCCTTTTATTATCCTGTGAAACCATGTATTTGCGGATTTCAGTTCTGCCGTTTTTTAAGCTGTAGATGATTCTAAAGCTCATCATACCCGGGTCACTGCTCTGCCCCTTTTCGGCATATTCTTCTAAAATTTCCTTATGTGCTACTCTTGCAAGCTCAATACTATCTTCTTCAGTCAAAGTAGAGTTCCACTGTAGGTAAGCTACTGTAACTTTTTCTATTTCATCCTTTGCTGGCAGTCTTCTTTGGAATCCGAATACATCGAGAGAAAGCGAAACTACTATTATCAAACAAACTGCGCAGACCGATAAAATATTGCGCCATGTTTTCTTAACTCTAAGTGATTTTCTGTTTTTTGTCAGCAAAATCTCTGCCACACAATAGGCTATGCAAGCGGAAAGGCAGGTGCAAAGGCAAAGAGCAAATATTTTTGCAAAACCGTTTATTGAAAATCTTCCGAAAGCAACTGAATACACTCCCATACCTATAACAAGGGCTGAGCCAAATGAAAGGGCGTACTTGAAAATCGGATATAAGGCTTTTACTGCAACAGTGTCTCCTGCCGATTCTAATCTTCTTTTCCTAAACAGCAGCGCCGATACCACAATAAAAACTATGCCGACAGCAGCAAAGATAAGTAAATACATAATGTATTTGTTTCTCTCAGCAAATGGCTCTGCAAGATTTGTTCCAATAAAGGAAAGATTAAGTATATTCACTATCGGTGAAAATGCTATTGTTTTAGGTTTGTCGGGAGCTAAAAAACCATAGTATACAGCAGTCAAAAACAAATTTACAAAAGTCTCAACTACTACCGCAAAGAAATTTGCTATCAAATAAAATGCAGGAAAAATAAGTATGTTCCCTGTAAATTGGGCACAGATAGCCGCTATACCGAAAAAGCCGATGTTCATTAATGTTACCGCTGCAAGCCAGATAAGCAGGCTTTCTATCATCAAAAAACCGTAGGCAGCTTCAATTGTGAGGCATGTAAGAAACACAATTAAGTTTGCTATAAATAAAGGCACTAAGGCAGCGGCGGTGAGGCTAATAAATATGCTGCTTCTTTTAAGCGGCAAACTGCCCAATGCATCAGCAGACGAAGAGTTATATAAACTGCCATAAACTAGCATTGCCGAAAGCGCTGCAAACACAAATGCCATAACTGCGCCGACTAATGTGGCTCCCGTTTTGAACATGTTAACAATAAGTGTTTCATATTCAAAAGAATAGTGTGGTGTTGCTGTTTGGCTGTTTTGAATAAACCCCACAAGAGCGGGAACAGTGATTAGCAGCCAGATAAAAAGATAAACTGCCCAAACAGGCCAAAACCTTTTGACCGTCTTATTAAATACTGCCTTGTTAAAGAATGATGTCTTTGACTTCATAGCCTGCTCCTCCCAACTCATATATAAATATCTCTTCAAGAGACATATTAAGAACATCCATAAACAGGGGATTTGTGCTCTTTAGAAGCTCTGTTGCCCTCTCTGTCCCGCCCTTTACTATTAGTGTCTTAACCTTGCCCGACTGACTGATATTGAGCACGTGAAGCTCCGGGGGAAGCTCCCTTTCGCTTTCATATGCCAGCTGAATCTTTACTACATTCTCTTGCATTTCGTCGAGCCTGCACTCGTGCAGCATTTTTCCTTTTTCTATTATGCCCACAGTGTCACAGACATCCTCCAGCTCGCGCAGGTTATGAGAGGCTACTATCATAGTAGTGCCGCGCTCTGCCACATCCTGCAAGGCTAAGCGCCACACGCTGCGGCGCACAACGGGGTCCATACCGTCCACAGGCTCGTCTAATATAAGCACTTCCGGCATCATCGAAAACGCCAGCCAAAAGCCCGCCTGCTTTTTCATACCGCGCGAGAGCTTGCGCATTGGTCTTTTTATGTCGAAGTCGAATAGCTCTCTTAGCTTTTCAAATCTTTCCGTTCTGAAATTCGGATAAAAGCTCTTATAATACTGCATCATATCCTGTGTTGTTGCCATCGGAAAGCAAAAAACATCATCGGGCACATAGGCGATTTTGGATTTTATCTCGGTGTTTTCAAAAACAGGCTCGCCGCCTACTAAAACCTGCCCCGAATCCTGCCTGTATATTCCTGCCATATGCCGCACGGCTGTTGACTTTCCGGCGCCGTTCGGACCTATTATTCCGTAGACACTGCCCTTTTTAGCATGCAGTGACATGCCGTTTAGAGCTTTAACTTCTCCGAAGCTTTTATTAACATCAATAAGCTTAAGCATCAGCTTCACCTGCCTTATCTTCAATAATCCTTTGCATCTCAGCCTTATTAACTCCCAAGTACAAAAGCTCTGCCGCCGTGCTTTCAAATACAGCTAAGAGCTTTTTTCTTCTGTTCTCGTCTACCTCCGGCGGTCTGCCCGCAAAGCTGCCCTTGCCCGCTACCGAGTAGATATAGCCCTCGGCTTCAAGCTCCCTATATGCCCTTTGTATTGTGTTGGGGTTTATTGCAAGCTCGGCTGCAAGCTCTCTGACTGACTGAAGCTTCTCATCAGGTGCCAAGACACCCGAGACTATGAGCTTTCGCAGTGACTGCTTTACCTGCATATAAATAGGCACCGAGTCTCTGTAATTTAGGGAAATCAAATTATCACCCGCTTTTTTGTCTATAATAATAAATTAACTGTACTAAGTGTCTTAGTACAGTTATAATACTTTATTAGTTTTTATTTGTCAAGAAGAAAATAAAAAAGACCGAGATTAGTTTTCTCGGTCTAATTTATATGCTTTTTCGATAAGTCCTCCGCCTATGACCCTGTCACCGTCGTAAAATGCAGCTGTTTGCCCTGGCGTTGCCGCTCTTGCCGGCTCTGTGAATATTACTATTCCTGAGTCTGCGCGCATGGGTATGAGCTTTGCCTCGTAGCTCTGCTTGGAGTGGCGAATTCTGACACTGCATCTGCTCTCTGCTTCCGGAGGATTTGTTAAATATTTTATTTCATTTACATAGAGCCTGTTTGACATGAGATCATGCAGCCTGCCCATTATCACATCGCCTGTTTCGGCATTTATTTCGCTCACATATATTCTCTCGCCTGCAGCAATATTAGCGTGTCTGCGCTGGCCGATTGTGAACTTGTGTATGCCGTCATGCTCGCCTACCTGCCGGCCCTCGAACATTATTCTGCCGGGTTTCGGCACTATTCCTAGGTTTTCTATATATGCCGCATGGTCGCCTGCGGGGATAAAGCAAATTTCCATGCTCGCGGGCTTATCGGCTGAATCTAAGCTATGCTCCCTAGCTATTTTTCTTGCTTCTTCCTTATTATAGTCACCTAAGGGCAGAATGAGTCTCACAAGCTGCTCTTTTTTTATTCTGCAGAGCAGATAGCTCTGATCGTTTTGTGCCTGACCCTTAAAAAGCTGCCCGTTAACTGCCCTTGCGTAGTGCCCGCTTGCTATATGCTCGCAGCAGAGCCTGTCGGCTTCTCTTAAAAGAGCGTTAAACTTTACCTCGGGGTTGCAGACAATGCAGGGATTCGGAGTTTTGCCTGCTGCATAGGCTGCTGCAAAGGGTTTGCAGACTAAATCGTTTAGTCTGTCTTTAACATCTGCAATGTTTATGGGCATTTCGATTTTATTAGCTGCCTTTATAACATTTTCTATATTCTCTGCGCTGCCCGTATCCAGATAAAGCCCATGCACCTCATAGCCGCTCTCTTTTAACAGAATTGCGGAAACAGCGGAGTCAACACCGCCAGAAAAGCCGAGTACAAC
Organism: Oscillospiraceae bacterium; assembly: GCA_012513005.1. Classification (GTDB taxonomy): domain Bacteria; phylum Bacillota; class Clostridia; order Oscillospirales; family Oscillospiraceae; genus Scatomorpha. The sequence continues at coordinate 18,964 of JAAZCZ010000115.1, forward strand.
ACGCTTTTTCATCCGCGCACCTGCCTTTCGCAGTATATCATGAGTGCTGTCATATCGGAGGGGGAGACTCCCGAAATTCTGGCAGCTCTGCCGAAGTTTTCAGGTCTTATATCGCTTAGCTTCTCGGCTGCTTCCGTTCTTATGCCCGGGATTTTCTTAAAATCAATATCCTGCGGAATACGGCGGTTTTCCATTTTGGAAAACTCCTGCACCTGCTTTAACTGCCTTTTTATATAGCCGTCGTATCTCAGCCTTATTTCCACCTGATTTATTATATCGCGGCTTAAATTCGGTCTTTCTTTGTCTAGCGGCTTTAAATCATCGTAATTTATCTCCGGTCTGCGAAGCAGGTCCGAAAGTGATATGCCCGACTTGGGCATGGGCGTATTTAGCCTATTTAATATTTCTGTTAGCTCGGCTGAGGGTCCTATATATGTGCTGTCTAATCTTTTTAGTTCAGTATCGACAGCCTCGTACTTTTTTCTGACTGCGTTAAGGTCTGCCTGCGTTTTTAGCCCCAGCTCATAGCCTTTTTCTGTCAGTCTTTCATCTGCGTTATCCTGCCTGTGCAGCAGCCTGTATTCCGAGCGCGAGGTCATCATTCTGTATGGCTCCTGCGTTCCCTTTGTTACAAGGTCATCTATGAGTGTGCCTATATAACCGTCTGAGCGGCGCAGCACGAAGCTATCCTGCCCCTTTATTTTTCTTGCGGCATTGACTCCCGCAACAAAGCCCTGAACAGCAGCTTCCTCGTAGCCCGATGAGCCGTTAAACTGCCCGGCTCCGTAAAGCCCGCTTATTTTCTTTGTTTCAAGTGTGGGGTATAGCTCTAATGGGTCTATGCAGTCGTATTCTATGGCGTAGCCCGGTCTTGTTATCTCGGCTTTTTCAAGCCCTACTATTGTGTGCAGAGCCTCCTCCTGAACCTCCTGCGGCATAGATGAGGAAAATCCCTGTACATATAGCTCCTCAGTGTCAAGACCCATGGGCTCTATAAATACCTGATGCCTATTTTTATCGGGAAAAACCATTATTTTGGTTTCGATACTCGGGCAGTACCTGGGACCTACCCCCTCTATCACCCCTGAATAGATGGGAGATCTGTCTAGGTTGTCTTTTAGTATAGCGTGAGTTTTTTCGTTTGTGTGTGTCAAATAGCAAGTAGCACTGTTTATTAGCTCCCAATCTGTGTCAAACGAAAATGCCTCGGGATGAGTGTCTCCCGGCTGCTCTGTCATCTGAGAAAAGTCCACAGTTCTTGCATTAATGCGCGGCGGTGTTCCGGTTTTAAATCTGCGTATATTAAGCCCGAGATTTCTGAGACCGGCACAAAGCTGCTTTGCTGATGCAAGACCGTCCGGACCGCTATCCTTTTGCATGTCGCCTATTATTATGCTGCCGTCTAAATAAGTGCCCGTTGCTACTATAGCCGCTTGGCAGGAATATATAGCGCCGGTCTCAGTTACTACGCCGGCTACTTTATTATCTTCAATAATAATCTCAGTTATTTCAGCCTGCTTTAGCCTAAGCCCGCTCTGCAATTCAAGGCAGTGCTTGCTGACCGACTGATAGATACGCCTGTCTGCCTGAGCTCTTAATGAATAGACAGCCGGACCCTTGCCTCTGTTTAGCATTCTGTATTGTATGCAGGCTTCATCGGCTATCTTTGCCATCTGCCCGCCTAAAGCATCAAGCTCCCGCACGAGATGCCCCTTTCCTGTTCCGCCTATGGCGGGGTTACAGGGTAGGTTTCCCACACTATCTAAATTAATAGCAAAGCAGATAACATCCATGCCGAGTCTGGCTGCCGCTAAGGAAGCCTCTATTCCGGCATGCCCCGCCCCTATCACCGCTATATCGCAGGTGCCTGCATTATATGTATTTATTTTTGTTTTATTATTAATCTTCATATCGGGATTATACTTTGTTTTAGACCCTATATCAAGAATTTCATTCTATATATTTATATGAAGCTACCTTCATATTTTCTCTTGACAAAGCAATAATCAAGGATTAATATGAAGTAAACTTCATGTGAAGGTAGCTTCATATAGGAAGGAATACAAAATGAAAAACAAGGTTAAAATGCTGCGGCTGGCTCTGGGGCTAACCCAACAGCAGCTTGCCGATTTAGTCAATGTTTCGGCAAGAACTATTATTTCAATTGAAAAGGAGCAGTATAACCCCTCGCTGATGCTGGCATATAAAATGTCGCAGATATTTAATGTGAGTGTTGAGGATTTGTGCTGCCTTGAGGAAAATCTGAAAATGGAGAATAATAATGAAAATAAAAAATAAACGCGCACTTGCAGCAGCAGTAATTGCCGGGCTAATTTTTATCATTTGTATAATTTTTTATATAAAGACCTCAAATTCAAGGCTTCTTATTTCAGCAGCCCTGCTTTTTGCCATCTTTGCAAGTAATATATATTTAGCTTTCAGCAAAAAGGGAATATTAGAAGAATTAAGTGAGAAAACAGACGAGCGGGATCTTTTTATACTCTCTAAAACGGGGTATCTCACAGTTAAAATCTTAAATTTTATTCTGATAGCGGCAGATTATATATTCATTGTCTTATACGGAATATATAAGTATCCGTATCTTATCTACATAGCAGGAACCCTGAGTGCCGTTGTAGTTCTTATGTTCATTACTTATCTCGGAGTCAACATATACCTGGAAAAACACGAGTAAAATGCCGTTTGACACGGGCTTTCTTCTGCTGTGCAAAAAACGCACAGCAGAATTATTAATCTCCTCTTGCTTTATCTCGCTAATGTGCTAATATACTAAAGTAATAAAGCGTTTTAAATAATGAAAGACAAACAGAAAGAGGAGACGACATGAAAAAGAGATTACTTGCACTACTGCTTATACTTGTTGCCGTATTTGCCCTTGCAGCCTGCGGCACACCCGCTGTAAAGGAAACTCCCGCAGCGGGCTCGTCCGCTGCTGCGCCTTCCGAAATAAAGGTATTCAAGCACGGCTTTGATAAGGACTATCCCCCCTATTCTTACATCGACAAAGACGGCAAGACCTCGGGCTTCGACGTTGAGATTGCGCAGGCTCTTTGTGAGCTTAAGGGCTGGAAGCATGAGCAGGTCCCGTTTGCATGGGATGCTAAGGACGCTGAGCTTAAATCCGGTGCATGCGACTGCATCTGGTCCGGCTTCACTGTTGAGGGTAGAGAAAATGATTACACCTGGAGCTTCCCTTATTCAACAAATGTCCAGGTTATCTTGGTAGCTGAAAATTCGCCTGTTAAAACGCTCGCCGACTTAGAAGGCAAGCTGGTAGGTGTGCAGACTGCCACCTCCGCCTACACCATGCTCACAGAGGGTGAAGTAGCCGAGAGCCTGGGCAAGACCTTTAAGGAGCTCAAGGTTTATGAAAGCTATCCCGTTGCTCTCACTGACCTCAAAGCAGGGGCAATTGACGCTGTTGCCATTGATGTTACCCAGGCAAAGTTTCACATGGCAAATACTACAGGCTTAGCCATACTTGAGGAAAAGCTCTCCGAGGAAAACTACGCTATTGGGTTTAGGCTCGGTGATGATGCTCTTAAAAAGGAAGTTGAAGACGGGCTAAAAGAGCTTGTGGCTTCCGGCAAGTACGATGAGATTGCTAAAAAATATCCCGATATATATGAGTACCTGACACTGCTTCCCAAAAAACAGTCTGTACTGTATAATCTAAGCTATGGGACTTAAGGCTAAATAGCCTTAAGTCCCGAACATTGCAGCCATGCTTCGGCTGATTTATGAGGTGTATTTAAACAATGACCCTTGAAACTATGCTCCTTACAATGGGACAGGGCATGCTGCGCACCTGCGGCATATTTTTTATAACTTTAATA
>JAAZCZ010000022.1 GCA_012513005.1 Oscillospiraceae bacterium
CCCTGCGCCACAGAATAAAGGGCGACTATGTTATTAGGTCCGGGAGTCAGTGCTGTTATTAGTGCGTACGGCAGATATGAGGCTACTATCGAAAAAAACAAGGTCTCATCATCCTCTCTTTGCGATATATTAAAGCCTTTAACAAATTAATGCAATAAATTTTTATTATTTTTTTGCCTGCCGTTTCTTTAAAACGATTAACGCTCGATAAAAGCCATCTTGACGATAATCCGACTTGTATTTGTTTGACATTCGACCTCGTTTGTGTAATAATAAACTTGTCTTCGAGTTATTATTCCTAAGGCTTTTGCTATGGAATATTAGCCGTGCCATTTATATATGTGGCAAAGGGCCGTTTTGTAAACGAAGCGACCTTCCATTATTACAAGAGGACTACTTTTTTGTGCTTTGCCGGCCGCTCTGCATTATTTTGCGGTTGGTTTTGTGGTCCGTCTTTTAGGCGGATATTATTTTATTCTATTTTATTAGGAGGAACAAACATGAAAAGAAAACTTTCCTTGCTTCTTGTCCTGTGTTTAGCTGCCTGCCTTTTGGTTGGCTGCGGAACAAAAACACCTCCGGCAACAGGCGGCGACAATAAGCCTGCCGAAGAAGCTAAGCCCGTTGAGCTAGTTGTTTTTGCTGCGGCATCAATGACCGAGACTCTAAACAAGGTCGGTGAGCTCTATAAGGCTGTTGCACCGAATGTGAAGCTCGTATTTACCTTTGATTCATCCGGCACACTCAAAACCCAGATAGAAGAGGGCGCAACCTGCGACATCTTTATTTCGGCAGCACAGAAGGCAATGAACCAGCTTGATATCAAGGCAGATAAAGAAGTCAACACTAAGGGTCTTGACTTCGTGCTCAAAGACTCCCGCTTTAACTTCCTTGAGAACAAGGTAGCACTTGCAGTTCCCGAAGGCAACCCCAAGAAAATAAACTCCTATGAGGATCTCAAGAAGGGTCTTACAGAGGGTACAATTAAGCTTGCAATGGGCAACTCCGATGTCCCTGTCGGCCAGTACACAATCAAAATCCTCAAGTTCCTTGAGCTTGATGAGGAAGCAATAGCAAAGGCCGGAAATATTACTTACGGCTCAAACGCTAAGGAAGTCACCACACAGGTTTCCGAAGCAACTGTTGACTGCGGTATCATTTATCAGACAGATGCCTTCTCGGCAAAGCTGAAGGTAGTTGACACTGCAACAAAGGAAATGTGCGGACAGGTTATTTATCCTGCCGCAATTATGAAAAACTCAGCTAATGTTGAGGCTGCAAAGGCATTCTTAGAGTTCCTCAGAACTCCCGAAGCCGCCGCAGTTTTTGAAGCTGTGGGCTTTAGTCCTGTAAAATAAAACAACGGGGAATAATTTAATGGACTGGTATCCTCTGCTAAATTCGCTGCGAATTGCCGCGATAAGTACTTTTATAATATTTTTTGTGGGCATTTTTGCCGCATATTATATTGCAAAAGCGCCGAGATTAATAAAGGGTATATTGGATGTTGTGCTCACTATGCCTCTTGTTTTGCCGCCCACTGTTGTCGGTTATTTGCTTCTGCGAGTTTTCGGACCTCGGCGTTTTATAGGCGCGTGGATGCTCGAAACATTCGGTATTAAGCTCACTATGACATGGTGGTCTGCGATTTTTGCGACCTTGGTTGTCATTTTTCCGCTTATGTACAGAACTGCCCGCGGTGCTTTTGAGTCTTTTGATGAGACACTTGCATATTCGGGTCAGACCTTGGGGCTTTCGGGCACATACATATTTTGGAAAATTCGCATGCCCTATTGCAGCCAAGGAATTATGGCAGGCACTGTTTTGGCCTTTGCAAGGGCACTCGGAGAGTACGGGGCTACCAGCATGATAGCCGGTTACACCCCGGGCAAGACTGCCACTATATCAACTACTGTTTATCAGCTTTGGCGGACTAATAACGATGCTTTGGCTTTTCGCTGGGTTATGATTAACATGGCAATATCGGCTGCTGTTTTGCTTGCCGTTAATATGCTCGAGCGCAAAAAGAAGGCGGGGAGGCAAAATACATGACTAATCTCTTCGTTGATATTGAAAAGCGTTTGGGGAATTTTAGGCTACAGGTAAAGTTTGAGGCAGGAAACGAGGTTCTTGCCCTGCTGGGAGCCTCAGGCAGCGGCAAAAGCATGACATTAAAATGCATAGCCGGTATTGAAAAACCCGATAAGGGCAAGATTACTCTTGACGGCAGAGTGCTTTTTGACTCTGAAAACCATATTAATTTAAGTCCGCAGAAAAGGCGTGTGGGGTATCTTTTTCAGCAGTATGCCCTTTTCCCGAATATGACAGTTGAGGAAAATATTGCTGCAGGAGTCCGAAATAAGCGCGAGGCTCCCGAAACTGTCCGCGAGGCTATTTCGGCTATGCATCTTGATGGTACGGAAAAGAGACGACCGCATCAGCTCTCGGGCGGGCAGCAGCAGAGGGTTGCTCTGGCACGAATATTAGTTAATGAGCCTGATGTGCTGCTGCTAGACGAGCCTTTTTCCGCTCTGGACAGTCATCTTAGGTTTCAGCTCGAGCAGGAGCTAAAAAGTGTAATCAGGCAGTTTGGGAAGACTGTTTTGCTTGTGTCTCACAACAGAGATGAGGTGTTTAGATTAACCGACAGCATCGCACTCATGAGTGAGGGAAAAATAGAGACGATAGGCGACAAAAACTATGTTTTTGCAAACCCCAAGACGAAAAATGGCGCAATACTAACCGGCTGTAAAAACATTTCTGCCATAGAAAAGCTGGGTGACAACCGCGTTTTTGCCAAGGATTGGGGCATTGAGCTTTGCCTTGACACTGACCCGGGTTTAGCCTCTCATGTC
>JAAZCZ010000116.1 GCA_012513005.1 Oscillospiraceae bacterium
GCTATGCCGTCTTTATCTTTGCGTGTTCCGGCTCCGACAAGGAGGTTTTCCTCAACTGTGAGTTTGGCAAATATCTGCCTTGCCTCAGGCACCTGAACAAGCCCCGCCTCTACTATTTCATAGGGCTTTGTAGGTATGGGCTTTCCCATAAACTCGATTGTGCCGCCTGTTCTTTTCATAACTGCCGAGATGCATTTTAGAAGAGTCGACTTGCCGGCTCCGTTTGCACCGAGAACAGAGACAATTTCTCCCTCTTCAAGGCTAAGTGATACTCCGCGCAGTGCCTGTATTCCGCCGTAGGCTGCCGAGAGATTTTCTATTTTAAGTATTTCAGCCATCACTCATCGCCTCCCAGGTATGCCTTGATTACTTCGGGATTGCTCTTAATTTCAGCCGGTGTGCCGACTGCTATTGTCTTTCCGAAGTTTAGAACTGTGCAATGGTCGCAGAGATTTGTTACAACATCCATGTGGTGCTCTATCATGAGAATTGTTATGTCGAAGTGAGATTTTATCTCTTTGACAAACTGAACAAGATCAAGTGACTCCTCTGCATTCATGCCCGCTGCCGGCTCGTCTAAGAGCAGGAGCTTCGGCTTTAGAGCCATGGCTCTTGCAATTTCGAGCTTGCGCTGGTGACCGTATGGCAGGGATGAGGCTCTCTCGTTTGCCTTATCAGAAAGACCCACAAATCCCAAAAGATCCATTGCCTCTTCTCGCAGATAAGCCTCTAACTTTTTGTACTTAGCTGTTTTAAATATTGCCTGGGGCATGTTATATTTAGCGTCCATATTGCTGGCTATAATAACATTGTCCACAACCGAGAGATTCGAAAACAGCCTTATATTCTGGAAGGTTCTGCCTATGCCGAGCTGTGCCACCTTGTGCGGTGTTGTCTTTGTTATGTCGTTTTCCATAAAGAAAATCTTGCCCGAGTCAGGTGCGTATATGCCGGTTATGTTATTAAATATTGTGGTCTTGCCGGCACCGTTTGGCCCTATTAGCCCGTGAATCTTGCCTCGCTCGATTTTCACGCTGAAGTCGTTTATTGCATGCACTCCGCCGAAGTGTTTATCGACATTTTGCATTTCAAGTACAGGAGAATTCGTGTTAGTCATTGCCGTTATCCCCCTTATTTGCTTTTATCTTGTTTTTACCTGTTATCCGCTCCCAAAACAGCTTTGCGTTTTGAGGAAGGTTAATTATACCCTTAATAAAACGCTTTAAGGAAAATTCCTTGTAGCCGTAAAGTCCGCTGGGTCTGAACATGATAATCAGTATTACTGCCAAACCGTAGAGGAGCATGCGGTAGTTAGCCAGAGCTCTGAATGCCTCGGGCAGCACTGTGACTATTATTGCGCCGAACACAGAGCCTGTGAGTGAGCCAAGACCGCCTATTACAGTTGTTGTTATAAGCTCGCAGCTCTTAGCTAAGTTAAAGCTGTTGGGTACTATGTACATGAGATATCCGGCGTAGAGTGCTCCAGCCCAGCCTGCGTATATTGCAGAAAATGTGAATGACATTCTCTTAAAGCGGAAGGCATTGATGCCGACAGCCTCTGCCGCCATCTCGTTTTCACGGATAGAGGTCAGGTTTCTGCCGTACTTGGAGTGAATGAACCTCCAAGCGATGAAAAACGCCAGCACTGTGCAGATTACGCAAAAGAGCATTGTGGAATACGGCGGGATTCCGGGGTATCCGGCAGAGCCGCCCGTTGTGCCTTTCATGTAGTTAAAAAGCACCCTCACGCACTCGCCGAAGCCGAGGCATGTAATAAGGAAGTAGTCGCCTTTTAGCTTTAGCGTTATTGAGCCGAGCAGGTATGCAATAAAGCCTGCAAAAAGTGCTCCGGCTATAATCGCAAAGATAAAATTCACTTTAAACTGCACTGTGAGTATTGCCGCTGTGTATGCGCCTATCGACATAAACCCGGCGTTTCCGAATGAAAAGAGCCTTGTAAACCCGGTTAATACGGACATGCCGAGCACTGCAATGATGTTTATGCACATCATTATGATAACACCCTGCAAATAGGTGTTTATCTGGAAGAAGGAGCTTACCGCCCCGTTTATCTGGCTAAAGAGTTCTATCATAATTAATTCCCCCCTTATGCCTTATCCTGAACGTCGACACCAAACAAGCCGCTCGGTTTGACAAGCAGGAGAACAATAAGCAATGCAAACGAGAAAAAGTCTCTCAAGCTTGAGCTTATGTAGGCTGAGACCAGAGTTTCGATTATGCCGAGCAAAACAGCTCCGACTATCGCCCCGGGCACACTGCCGAGACCGCCTATTACCGAGGCAATAAATGCCTTTAAGCCCACATTGCCCATTGTCGGGAACACGTTATATTTCATTCCGTACAAAACACCGGCAACACCTGCTAGTGAGCCTGCCAGCAAAAACACCATTGCTATGGTTCTGTCTACTCTTACACCGAGCACCCTCGCTGCATACGAGTTAGAAGCTATTGCACGGACATTGAGTCCAAATTTTGTTTTGTTTATTATATAGATGAGCAGCACAAGCACAACTGCGGTAATGCATAGGCTTATTATATCCAAAACTCCGATATATGAGTTTCCGATTTGAATTGTGGTCACGGGTAGTCTAAAAGCATATGAGCGATACTGACCCGAGAATATTAGGTTAGCTGCCTGCTGAAGTACATTTGAAAGTCCCATTGCGGCTATCATGAGGAACATATTCGGCGCACCGTTGCTGCGAATTCTGCGATATGTGGTTCTTTCACAGAGAAAGCTGATTGCCGCACCGCCCGCTACGCCTGCGGCAGCTGCGACTAAAAACGGAAGACCGAGCAAGTTGGAAAAGACAATGGCAACATATGCACCGACCATCGCAAACTCGCCGTGAGACCAGTTAGAGAAGTCAAGCAAGCTATAAATAAGAGAATAGCCGGTCGCCAGCAGTGCAAAGATGCCGCCGACGGATATGCCCGTAATCAGCTGTTGCAGAAGCATAGTGTATCTCCTAATTCTTATATAGCTTAAACAAAGGGGAGGAGCTTCTCCTCCCCTTTGTTTTGGGTTATTCGTGCTCCGTTACTTATTTGCTCGGATTACGAAGTTAATGATTAATATTATTTCTGTGCCTCGATGGTCTCAACATAGTTGAATGCATCGCCTGTGCACTTATAAACTGCGCATGCCATTGAGGGGTTGTGGGTTTTGGGATCCATTACGAGTGTTCCGATGAGGCCCTTGAATACGTCTGTGCCTTCCAGTGCATCACGAACAGCTGTGGGGTCTGCTGAGCCTGCGCGCTTAATGGCGTCAACTATCCACATAACTCCGTCATAGCCGAAGAGACACTCAGCTTCCATGCCTATGTTGTACTCTTTTGCAATCTTCTCGCCAAAGGCCTTTGCCTCGGGGGAGTTAAAGCCTATACGGGAGACATAGAGGCAGTCTTCAAGAGCGCCGTTTGCCTCGCCTGCCAGCTGGGCTGAGTCCCAACCGTCATGACCCATCATGAGGGCCTTGATGCCGAGCTCGCGTGCCTGCTTTGCAAATGTTGCTGTCTTTGCATAGTCGTTCATTACTATGAAAATGACATCGGGCTCTGCTTTTTTAATGTTGGTGAGCTGTGCACGGAAGTCAACGTCGCCTTCCTGACCCTGCTCGTCTGCAACTATCTTGCCGCCCTTGCCTTCAAATGCGTCTTTGATGAACTTGCCGACAGACTCTGAGTTTGTTTGTCCGGCTATGGTGAAGAGAGCTGCCTTTTCGAGCTTGAGGTTATCATATGCGTAGTTGCCTATGACTGTTCCGAGATAGGAGTCAATAAAGCACATGCGGAAGGAATAGGGATGCAGCTTGCCGCTCTCGTCTATTGTGACAAGCTCGTTGGATGCTGCTGTGCCAATGATGGGAACCTTAACTTGGTCTGCAACAGATGCCATGGGAATGTTGCAGGAGGAGAAGTTTGTGCCGATTTCGGCTACAATCTTGTGCTCCTCAACCAGCTTCTTGAAAGCGGAAACAGAGTCTGCTGCTTCGCCCTTGCCGTCCATCGGGACAAGCTCGAGCATTTTGCCGTCTAATACGCCGCCGGCAGCATTAATCTCTTTGACTGCCATCTCAGCACCGTACTTACCTGCAGTACCCCAAAGGGCAGTCGGACCTGTCAGGTCGCCAACGTAGCCGATTTTGATTGTGTCGCTTGCGCCCTTATCGGGTGCGGGTGCTCCGCCGCCGGACGGCTGTGTGCCGCATGCAGCGAGGGCCAGCACAAGGACAGTAACAAGCAGTATTGCTACTATTTTTTTCATGAATGTGCCTCCTAAAATATTTAATTATATTGCAGTGTTTATAGGACAAAAAACACTTGCCGTAATTAAGATTAGTTAACCAAACATTGAGGTCATTGTCAAGCCCGATTTTGAGTGTTTTTGTTTATTTTCCCTCGTCTTTTTCTACAAATATTTGCCGCCACTGTGCAATATGTCGTTTTTCTATTTTCTGTTTTGTCTATTTTGCACAAAGGACTCTGTCGCTTAGCGGTGTTTGACCTTTGATTAAAATGGGTTTTTGTTGATTTGTGTTAATTTGACCCTTAGTTTTTATTTATTATCTACAAAAATGCTTTATAAACCAACAAAGTCTTTAATTTTTCTGCCTGCAAGTATATAATCAAATCGGCAGTAGTTTGCTGATTATATAATAAGGAGATATTGCATCAATGAATGGCTGTTTGAAAACAGATAATTTAGCCGAGCTTGAGCTTATTGCAGCAGAGATTCGCAAATCTGCACTGGACATGGTATACCGTGCCTCCTCCGGTCATATTGGCGGCTCTTTTTCTATGTGTGAGCTTTTAGCCGCTTTGTATTTTAATGAGCTTCGCATAGACCATAATTGCCCTGCGGATAAGAACAGAGATCGCTTTGTGCTGAGCAAGGGTCACTGCACCCCGGCGCTGTATTCTGCACTCGCCCTGCGCGGCTATTTCCCGAAGGAGGAGCTTTTGGGATTTAGAGATATAGACTCGCATCTTTCGGGGCATGCCGAGATGCGCCATGTCAAGGGCGTGGATATGTCCACAGGCAGCTTGGGTCAGGGGCTTTCTGCCGCTGTCGGCATGGCACTAGCCGGCAGGATAGACAAGAGCGATTACAGAGTTTATGCCGTCTTGGGTGACGGAGAATTGCAGGAGGGTCAAATCTGGGAGGCTTCTATGGCTGCCGGTAATTTTGCCCTTTCTAATCTCTGCGCTATTGTGGATAACAACAATATTCAGATAGACGGCACAGTTGATGAAATAATGTCGCCATATCCTATTGACGAGAAGTTTGCTGCCTTTGGCTGGAATGTGATTTGCTGCAAGGGTCACGACATTGCAGATATTTTGAGCGCATTTGATAAAGCGCGTGCGTGCAAGGATAAGCCAAGCGTTATCATAGCTTCGACTATTAAGGGCAAAGGCGTTTCGTTTATGGAAAACAGCTGCGCCTGGCACGGAAACAACCCGAATGAGGAGCAGTATAATATAGCCGCAGCGGAGCTTTCTGACGCGGCAGATAAAGCAAGGGAGGCATTATAATGGCTAAAAAGTCAACAAGAGCAGCTTACGGCGAGGCGCTTGCCGAAATCGGATGCAACGAAAATATAATTGTCCTCGATGCCGACCTGCGCTGCTGCACCAAAACAGAAAAATTTGCAGCCCTGTATCCTGACAGAGCTTTTAATGTGGGCATTGCCGAGGCTAATATGATTGGCATGGCGGCAGGTTTAGCTGCCTGCGGAAAAATTGTTTTTGCAAACTCCTTTGCCATGTTCACAGCCGGCAGGGCTTTTGAACAGATAAGAAACAGCCTGGCTTACCCCGGACTAAATGTAAAGGTAATAGGCACACACGCAGGTGTTACAGTCGGTAAAGACGGAGCTACGCACCAGTGTCTTGAGGATTTAGCAGCGATGCGGGCTATTCCCGGCATGGTAGTTTTATCGCCCTGTGATGCAAACGAGGCTAAGCTTGCAACAGCTGCCATGGCAGAATATGTCGGACCCTGCTTTATGCGCCTCGGCAGACTTGATGTTTCATCCTGCACAGACAGCATTCCCGGCTACAGCTTCACTCTCGGCAAGGCAAGTCTGCTAAAAGAAGGCAACGACATAACAATAATCGCCACCGGGCTTATGGTGCAGGAGGCTCTTGCAGCAGAAGCTATATTAAGCGCCGAGGGTATAAGCGTAAGAATATTAGACATGCACACAATAAAGCCCCTTGATAAAGAGGCGGTGTTAAAGGCAGCCCGCGAAAC
>JAAZCZ010000117.1 GCA_012513005.1 Oscillospiraceae bacterium
AGATATGCAACTTTCTCGGCAGTAGTCATGATAATATCCTCCTTAAATTGATGCTGTTACAAGATATATTAATTAGCCTTTTGCACGTTCCATGTACTCGCCTGTGCGTGTGTCGATTTTTATTCTTTCTCCCTCGGAGATAAACAGCGGAACCTTGACCTCGGCGCCTGTCTCCAAGGTTGCGGGCTTGGTTGCGTTTGTGGCAGTGTTTCCAGCAAAGCCGGGGTCTGTCTTGGTTACTTCAAGCTCAACAAAGTTAGGCGGCTCAACTGCAAAGGGCTTGCCCTTGTATGACATAATCATGCAGACCATGTTCTCTTTAACAAACTTAAAGTTGTCGCCCAAAAGTTCGCCGTCAATAGGGATGAGCTCGTATGTCTCGTTGTCCATGAAATAATGAAGGTTGCCGTCTGCGTAGCTGTATTCCATGCTCTTGCGCTCGATTACAGCGTTCTCAAACTTGGCAGAGGGGTTAAACGAGGTTTCAATAACCCCGCCCGTTATTACGTTTCTCACCTTAGCGCGAACAAAGGCAGCGCCCTTGCCCGGCTTAACATGCTGAAATTCAACAACCTGAAGGACCTGACCGTCCATTTCAAAGGTCACACCGTTTCTAAAATCACCGGCAGATATCATAAAAAAGAATTCCTCCTACGTACTTTATTAGCCTATTAATTGTACACCGAAAATGCATAAGTTGCAAGATTTTTTAAAGTATAATTAGCTCCTTGGGAGCAGCTGTAATAACTTCGTTCCCGTCTTTTTCCAAATACAGAACATCCTCAATGCGAACCCCAAATTTGCCGGGCATGTATATGCCGGGCTCAGCCGATATAACGGCGCCCTCGGGCAGGGGGCTTTCATTTGCAGGTGAGGCATTGGGAGCTTCGTGTATGTTAAGACCGACCCCGTGACCGAAGCCGTGGGTAAAATACTCTCCGTAGCCGGCAGCTTCTATTACATCTGCCGCAGCCTTGTGAACAGCTGCTCCCGTCACACCCGGGCGGGCAGCTTTTATGCCGGCAAGCTGAGCTTCTAAAACAGCGTAATAAACCTTTTTCATTTCATCTGTAGCAAAGCCCACAGCCACAGTTCTTGTCATATCGGAGCAGTAGCCGTTTTTAACGCAGCCAAAATCCATAGTCACAAAATCCCCGACTGATACCGCGGTGTCTCCGGGCACACCGTGCGGCACACTGGTGTTAGCACCTGTTAGGCAAATGGGCGGAAACGAATTGCCCTCGCCGCCGTAGATAAGCATTTTATATGTAAGCTCTGCAGCTATCTCACGCTCTTTAATACCGGGCTTAATTACTAAAAGAACATCCTCCAAGGCTCTCTCGGCTATCCGCTGTGCCTCGATTAAGGATTTTAGCTCGTCTTTCGATTTTCTCTCTCTCAAAGATCTTATTATGCCGTCTGCCGGCAAAAGCTCTGCCGGAATATCACCAATTAGCCTTTTGTGCAGCTGATAGCTTATATGCTCGCCCTCAAAACCCAAGATCTTAATGCCAAGCTCCGAGACTTTTTCGCTTATGCTTTTAATAATCGGCTGCTCTCTATTGCATAAAACAGACTCTACCTCTGCAAAGCACTTTTTTTGGGCATCTTCAATGTACCTTGCGTCAGTAAAAAGAAAAGCCTTGTCTTTTGATATTAAGGCTGCCGAATCCGAGGCTAAAAACCCCGTTGAATAAAGAATATTCCGCTCGTCAAAAAGCAGTATGGCATCAAAATCACTGTCTTTTAATGCGTTCATGATTTTAACAGCGTTATTTATCTCATTTGTCATATATATTATCTCCTAACTGATAGTTGAATGGTCAAGTATATAGTAGTCAGCTGCGGTTTTTGAGGATAGAAGAAGCGTATCTCCGCAGTATATCGAAACAGAGTCTACACCGTCAAGCGAACAGAAGGTCAAAACAGCGCAGCCGTCTGCTATAGTTCTCTCCATTCCGCGCAAAAGCATATAGCCCTCGCTCACCCTTAGTCTCAAATGACTGTCCGATTGGCTGTAGCCTAAAATATAGGCAGCCTCGTTCATCGGAGTTTTAAGACTTATATCGCTTGATGCCGAATTAAACTGCGAAATAACAGAGCTTACGGGCGAAATTCCGGGTGCAGGCGTAAAATGCTCAGCTCTTATCATCTCACCGCTGTTGCCCTGATATGACGGGGCAAGCTGCCTGTATATTAATGCGTGTGGAGCACCTGAAGCTGAGCAGGCTGAAAATATTAGTATTAGAGAAAGCAGCAAAGCGCAAAGGGCAGTATGATAAGTATATCTGTGTTTTCTCATAGCACAGCCTCCCCGGTTTCTGCTGCCGGCAAAATGGCAGTAAAGCGGGTGCCGTTTGGCA
>JAAZCZ010000118.1 GCA_012513005.1 Oscillospiraceae bacterium
GGGCTTCTTTGCTAACCCCCTGGGCTACAAGTACTTCATGTACTGCAAAATGGCAGGCTAAACACATATTAGCCTAAACATTAGTTCACGCTAAAGTTTGGCGGGTGCAGATTTTCTGCACCCGCTTTTCTTTTGTACAAAAGAATTGAAGATTTCCGGTCAGATATGATATAATATAGTTTAATAAACTAATATTTGATTTGCACTAAGGAGTAGATATTATGTATTTCGACTGGACATATGTATATATGGTTTTGCCCGCCGTTTTGCTTTCGCTTTGGGCAAGCTTCAGAGTAAAAAGCACATTTAGAAAATACAGCACGCAGTATTCCTCCCGTGGAATTACAGGTGCACAAGCTGCCCGTATGCTGCTTGACAGCAAGGGGCTGCAGCATATTCAGATTCACAAAATCGGCGGCGAGCTCTCTGATCACTTTGACCCGCGCACGAATGAAATAAGCCTGTCTGAGGGAGTATACGGCAGCACATCAACAGCTGCAATCGGAGTTGCCTGCCATGAGGTCGGGCACGCCATTCAGCACGCCGAGGGTTACGCTCCCCTAAAACTGAGAAACGCAGTTATTCCGATTTCGAGCATAGGCTCTCAGCTTGCAATCCCCCTGATTTTCTTGGGGCTGGCTTTAAGCTACTTCTCTCAGGTATTTACCTATGTGGCATATTTCGGCATTATCTGTTTTATGGGCATAATAGTCTTCCAGCTGCTCACACTGCCCACAGAGTTTGATGCCAGCCGCAGAGCATTAGCCGGCATTGAAAACCGCGGCTTTCTCTCTTCTGACGAGGCAAAGGGAGCAAAAAAGGTGCTGTCGGCAGCGGCTTTAACTTATGTTGCGGCTTTGGCTGTTTCTGTTGCTCAGGTGCTTAGATTTATACTCATACTAAGCTCCCGCCGCGATTAGAACTATTAGTTTTATAATAATTTCGATAATTTTGACCCGTATCGTTAATTTCGATACGGGTCAGTTTTTTGTTTCTTAATTTTGCTTATTCTATTGCTTCTTTATTTGCCGATTTTCATATCCCAGCCGAAGTGGTCTGTGTGCAGCAGGTGATGCGACCTCTCACTAAGAGGCTCCCCGAAATAGTCCTTATAAAGTGTTTGAATGTCCGGGTTTTCATGGCTGTGACGAAGCTCACTTTCGTTATCGAGTCGCCAGAGGTGGTTTCCTCTTATTTCTGCCATTTCTATGCCGTCGCAGATTGGCTGACCGCCGCCGCCGACACAGCCGCCGGGGCATGCCATTATCTCAACAAAGTCGTATTCTGCTTCGCCCCTCTTTATGGCATTTATGAGCTTTCTTGCGTTTCCGAGTCCGGAGGCTACTGCCACCCTGACATCTCCCGCTCCCGGCACATTGAAGGTAGCTTCTTTTCTGCCCTCTATACCGCGCACTGCGCGGAAGGCATCCGGGTCGGGGTTTTCGCCCGTAACCAGATAATATGCCGAGCGCAGGGCTGCATCCATAACACCGCCGGTTGCGCCAAAGCAGATTGCAGCGCCCGTGCCGGAGCCTAAGGGTGAGTCAAACTCTTCCTCGGGCAAGAATGCGGGGATTACGCCCTTAGCTCTCATCATTCTGTCGAGCTCTCTTGTGGTCAAGACTGCATCAACATCAGGCTCGCCGCAGGCATCATCCATAGTCGGCAGCTCACACTCGCTCTTTTTGGCTGAGCAGGGCATGATTGAGACGCAGAAAATCTTTTCGGGCTCTATGCCTATCTGCTTTGCAAAGTAGGTCTTTGCAACTGCGCCGAACATCTGCATCGGGCTTTTTGCCGTTGATAGGTTGTCTGTGAACTCCGGATACTGGCCTTTAATAAAGCGTATCCAGCCCGGGCAGCAGGATGTGAACATCGGCCATTTGTAGTCTTCCTTGTGTGTGAAGCGCTCTATAAACTCGCTGCCCTCTTCCATTATTGTGAGGTCGGCTGCAAAGTTTGTGTCGAAAACATAGTCAAAGCCCAAGTGCCGCAGGGCTGCTGCCATGCGCTTTGGAGTTGCCCGCTCACGGGGTACGCCAAACACCTCTGCCCAAGCTGCTCTGACTGAGGGTGCAACCTGAATAACTGTTACCTTTTCGGGGTCTTCAAGCGCCTCTATAACCTTTTCTGTGTCGTCTCTGGCTGTTAATGCTCCCGTGGGGCAGTGGGTTATGCACTGACCGCAGTAGGTGCAGCCCGATAGGTCAATGGGCAGTCCGCCTTTTACTATTATATCTGTTCTGCCGCCGGTGCCGGAAAGCTCCCATATCTTCATGTTCTGGACATTATCGCAGACCTGAATGCAGCGCATACATTTTATACATTTGCTTGCGTTTCTCTTTATTGTGAGTGTCTTGTCCCAGGTTTTTTCTTGCAGCTCTTTTTTATAGAGCGACTCTGTCAGGTTCATGTTGCTTGCCAGAGTTTGCAGTGTGCAGTTTCCGCTGCGTTCACAGGTTGGGCAGCGGCAGTCGTGCTGTGAGAGTATCAGCTGTAGATTGACTGTCCTTGCCTTGCGTGCGCGGGGAGAGTCTGTCAAGACCTCCATCCCCTCTTCAACAGGTGTGCAGCATGAGGCTATAAGCCTGTCTGAGCCCACCACCTCAACAACGCACACCCTGCATGCGCCTATGTCGTTAAGTCCTTCAAAATAGCACAGGCTGGGTATTGCAACGCCTATTTTTTCGGCAGCATGCAATATTGTTGTGTTTTCCGGAACCTCTACTGTTTTTCCGTTTATTGTAAGCTTTACCATGCCAGCTCTCTCCCTCCTCTGAAGGTTCCGTAGCCGTAGCTGTCGCAGCGCAGGCAACGGGAGGACTCGGCTTCCGCTTCCTCATCTGTCATACCCTTTTCAATGCAGTCAAAGTCGCATTTTCGCTCGAATGCCACTCTGTTGCTTGTGTTTACCCTGCCTCTCGGCGGGTTATTTTCCGGTGACGGCACGGGGATATCGATATTAACAGATATCTCGTGGTCGTAGCCCAAAAACTCGTCTATATTGGCAGCTACCGTTTTGCCCGCTGCTATTGCACGAATTACCGTTGCAGGTCCTGTTACGCACTCGCCGCCTGTGAATACCTTTGAGCCGGGGGCTGCCTGCCCGCTGGCTGTTGATTCAAAAAGCCCTCTCGGGGTTATAGGCATTCCGGATGCTTCAAACGGCTTTGTGTCTGTCTTCTGGCCTACTGCTATTATAATAATGTCTGCTGCCAAACGCTCCGGTGCTAATTTTGCGTTCTTTGGTGAGGGTCTGCCGTCTGCCTGTACACGGCTAGGTATCTGGGGCTTTAACCAAAGTGAGCAGGCGTTTCCGTTGCCGTCGTCCTCGATGCGAATCGGGGCACGGAGTGTGAGCAGCTCAGCTCCCTCTGCAAGTGCGCCCTCTATTTCCTCTTCCTGCGCTGTCATGTCCTTTTTGCGGCGTCTGTATACGCAGTACACATTGTCTGCACCTAATCTGATGCAGGTTCTGACAGCGTCCATAGCGACGTTACCGCCGCCGATTACTGCAACTGTTTTGCCCTTGAAGTTCGGCAAGTCGCCGTCTCCGATTTTGCGCAAAAGCTCAACCGCCGACATAACGTTATTAAGGTCCTCGCCCTCAATTCTTGCCTTGGCTCCCTCATGCGCACCTATAGTTACATAAACTGCATCGTAGTCATTTAAGATTTTTTCAAAGGGTATATCATCGCCCACACCCACGCCCGAAACAACCTCTATTCCGGTTTCGAGTATTGCGTCTATGTCCTGATCGAGCAGCTCTCTGGGGAACCTGTATGCGGGAATGCCGTATCTGAGCATGCCACCGAGTTGCAGTCTTTTTTCGAATATTGTGACAGCGTGTCCCATTAGCGAGAGATAGTAAGCGGCTGTGAGTCCGCTGGGTCCCCCACCTATTACGGCAACCTTTTTGCCTGTGGGCTCATCGCAAAGCGGCGCCGGTACTATGCCCGCGTTATCTACTGCATATCTTTTGAGCGCCCTAATGTTGAGCGCGTAGTCTATGAGGTTTCGCCTGCAATGTGTTTCGCAGGGATGCTCACAGATGTATCCGCAGGCAACGGGAAGCGGATTGTCTTTTCTGATTAGCCGCACAGCATCTGCATTCCTGCCGGCGTTTATTAGGCTAATATATCCGGGCACATCAACATTAGCAGGGCAAAGCGCAGTGCATGGCACCGGCGCTGTGAAGCCGCCCTTGCACCTGTTGTGCAGTATGTGCTCCTCATAGTCGTCTCTGAAATTTTCTATACCCGTGAGTACTATTCGGGCAGCGTCAAAGCCGATTGCGCAGTCTGCAGAATCGTGGATTGCCTGCGCGGTGTTTTTAATTAAATCGATAGTGTCTAAATCCTTTGCCCTGCCCTCAATGACATCAAGCAGCAAGTTGGAAAGCTGCCCTAAGCCTATTCTGCATGGCACACATTTCCCGCAAGACTGCGCGTGGCACACTGTTACAAAGCTTCTTGCAAGCTCCACAGGACATACCCCCGGCGGAGTTGCTGCAAGTCGCCTGCCCATGTCTACCATGAGCGAGTTTGCGGTCTTTTGAGTTTCTGTGAGATTTTTAAGTCCCATTCTGCTCAAATCTTTCACCCCCATGTTTTGTCGTGGTTTTGCTGTAATATGCTGTTTTAAAAACATTGCCGCTCCCTACAAGTCGCAGCTATCATATACTGGCTATATATTATATTTGCCCTGTACATAATTGGCAAGAAAATGAGCACTTCGCTGTCAAAATTATACAAAAGCACAGACTTGTGTGTAATTTTTGGGCATATTTTACGCAAAAAACAATAATAAGCGTTACAAAGGTATGTAACGTTTGATGCGTTTTTAGCTATTTTTCCTCACTTTGCAGCCTGCCGCTCTGCCAAAATAAAATAGCCGATAATAAGCCTGCCGAGACAGATGCATATATCATATAGGTCATATTCGTTTGATACAGGTAGCCCATGAGCCAACTGCCCAAGAACCAAAAAAGACCGAAGGACATCTCAAACATGCCGTAGCCGGTGGCGCGGCTTTTTTTGGGTATCATGTTTGAAACTGCGGCTTTGAACACAGACTCCATTGCTCCCATGCCGACTCCCCAGAGCAGTATTCCGAAAATAATTCCCTCCTGCCCGCCTATGCTGAAAATGAAATATGCAAAAAACGCCGAGACGGCAGCTGCGTGTGTGAGTATTTTAATGCCCTTTTTGTCATAAAGCAGACCGCAGATAAGGGCAGCTGCTGCGTCTGAAAGCATGGCAAGGGCATAGAGCAGCGGCAGCGCAGCATCGGAAAAGAGCATAGTCTTTGAAGCGTGCATGGTTATCA
>JAAZCZ010000119.1 GCA_012513005.1 Oscillospiraceae bacterium
CAGCTTGCAGCAGTTTATCGGCAAAGAAACCCAGCGGAAACAGTTCTAAATCAGGCTCACCAGGGGCTGTGGGCTCTGTTATTCCCTCAGATACCGCCCCGAGCGAAAAAGAAGCTTCTCCTAAACCCGAAGAGCCTCCTGCAACAAAAACACCCGAGCTTCCGACTGGCCCCGCCGGATGCGGAGACAAATCGGGACTATAAAGACGCATACTTGGCATTTTTGGAAGTGCTTGCAAGCGAAAAAGACAAAATCGAAGCCTATGACTGGCAGTTTTTAGAGAGGCTAAATGACCCTTCATACCCCTCCGGTAAAAAGCAGGTAGCACTATATGATATTATCGGTGACCCGACCCCGGAGCTTATCTTTACAAAGGATAATTCAAAAGACGGGCTTGAACAGGCTGAGCTTCGCATTTACTACTACGATGAAGGCTCGGCTATCCATGTTTATTCAAAAGACGTTGACGCTCTTGCAGGCGGAGGGCACAAGTACGCCCTGTTCATAACAGAAAACGGTGATCTGTACTACTATGAGAGCCCCGGCATTGAGTTTCCCGTCAACACATTAGAAAAGCTCGAGTTGCAGGGAGATTCTGTCGGGCCTGCTCTTACCTATGAAGCTAAAGCTCAGACAGACGACACATTTAAGTATTCACTTAACCAAAAAGAACTCTCGGAAGCTGATTATAAAAAAGAAATGGCAGCAATAACAGGTAGTACTAAGGCTGTTTTGCAATATAACTATTATCAGCAGTTTTTAAATGAGAGAGAACTTACAAAAACCGTATCTTTTTCTTATGATGATATCGTCTATAAAATTAAATCTGCCCTAAAAGAATAGTTTTTACCCAAACAAAACAGGAGCACTTCTAAATTCTGAAGTTGCTCCTGTTTTTATTAATATTATATATGGGATTTATTCTATTTAGCTTTTAAAAACGCCTCTGTTTTTATAGAAGTATTCGATTCCGGAATATAGTGTTGTTGCAAGTACTATTATCCAGCACGCTGTTATAAGCCACCCGGGAATTGGCAGCATCATGAGAATAAAGCAGACCATAGTTGAGGCAGTTTTTACCTTGCCTGAGGCGGCAGCAGCGATTACAAGCCCGCCTTCTACTGCAACTAAGCGAAGCCCGGTGACGGCAAGTTCCCTTGCTACTACCAGCATAGCTGCCCAAGCCGGGAAAAGCCCGTTATCTACGAATACTATGAGCACAGAAATGACAAGCAGTTTATCCGCCAGAGGATCTAAAAACTTGCCGAAGTTTGATACCTGATTGTATTTTCTGGCAATTTGCCCGTCTACATAGTCTGTGAGAGAAGCAATGACAAAAAGCCCGAGTGCTATATACATGCTGCCCTTAAAATTAAGATACATAAAAAGTATCACGGCAGGAATAAGCGCAACTCTAACCAGTGTTATTTTGCTTGCTGTTGTTAGCTTCATATCATTTTCCCCCTAAGCTGTCCGTCTTCGGCAGAAGTAACTTTTATTTTTACAATCTCTCCCTCGCTGCACGCTCCTGTGAATAATACAGAGCCGTCAACCTCCGGTGAGTCAAAATATGCTCTGCCATGGTGATTACCGTTTACATCTGCATTTGACTCGCAGATTACATCTATAACCTTGCCTATTAGTGAGCTTTCCCAGCTGTCCATTATTTCTGCCTGTATGTCCATTACAATATTGGCACGCAGACGGGCAGTATCCTCGCTCACATACTCCATTTTTGCAGCAGGGGTGCCGTCTTGAGGTGAGAATGTGAAAACCCCTGCCCTTTCGATTTTATATTCTCTTAAAAATTCACAGAGCTCTTCAAATTCCTCTTCGCCCTCGCCCGGAAGCCCGGCTATCAGGCTTGTTCTTAAAACCACATTTGGAATTTCTTCTCTTATTTGGCTAAAAAGCTCTCTGATTTTAGCTCCCGTATCTCGGCGATTGCATTTTTTTAGCACCGTATCATTTATGTGCTGTATGGGAATATCGAGATATTTTACTATCTTTTTCTCTTCTTTTACAGTTTTTATAAGCTCTTCGTCTATTTCCTGCGGGTATAAATAGTGTAGCCTTATCCACTCTATGCCGTCTATCTCGCAGAGCTTGCGCAGCAGATCAGAAAGCTCTGTTTTTCCGTATAGGTCATAGCCGTAGTGCGTCAGATCCTGAGCGACAAGTATGAGCTCTTTATAGCCCCGCTCTGCCAAGGCTTTAGCCTCAGCTAAAATGCTCTCCTTCTCTCTTGACCTGAATCTGCCTCTTATTTTTGGAATTAAGCAGTAGGAGCAGAAGTTATCACAGCCGTCTGCAATAAGCAGGTATGTCCATGCCCTGCCTGTGCTGATTATCCTGGGTGATTCGTCTGCCTTTTTGCCGTGCTCTGCAAAGAGGCAAACTGCCTGCTGGGTTTGCAGCTTTTCAACA
>JAAZCZ010000120.1 GCA_012513005.1 Oscillospiraceae bacterium
CTTGATTTAAGATACAAAACTTCAAGAGGCACAGGTGTATTCAGACAGAGCTTTGAGGGACTTATAAACAGCATTGAAAGACGCTTCGGTGAGACTCAAAGCCAGTCCATGCGAGAGGAATATGAGTCATACATGTGGGAGAGCCCCTGCCCTGACTGCGATGGTAAAAGGCTCAAAAAAGAAGCCTTAGCAGTAACAGTCGGAGGAATAAGCATAGCCGATTTTGCAGATATGGCGATATCCGATGCCCTTATTTTTATAAGCGAACTAAAGCTAAGCGCCAGGCAAAAAATGATTGCAGACAGAGTTTTAGCAGAGATAGTCAGCAGGCTTAAATTCTTAGAGAGTGTCGGGCTTAAATACTTAACACTATCAAGAGCGGCTGCAACACTGTCAGGCGGCGAAAACCAAAGAATAAGGCTTGCAACACAGATAGGCTCATCACTAATGGGAGTTTTATACATACTCGACGAGCCGTCAATAGGTCTGCACCAGAGAGATAATATGAAGCTCATTGCAACTCTAAAAGGTCTGCGCGATCTCGGCAACACACTTGTTGTAGTCGAGCACGATGAGGAGACAATTAGGGAAGCTGACTACATAGTAGACATAGGTCCGGGTGCGGGCGTGCACGGGGGAGAGGTTGTCGCAGTCGGCAGTCTTGCCGATATTTGCGAAAACGAAAGAAGCCTCACGGGACTTTATCTCTCAGGCAAAAAGACAATAGCAATTCCCCAAAAACGCAGAGCAGGTAACGGCGAGAGCATATTAGTCAAGGGAGCCTGCGAGAATAACTTAAAAAACATAGATGTAAAATTTCCCTTGGGTGTCATCTGCTGCGTGACAGGCGTGTCCGGTAGCGGCAAATCGAGCCTTGTTAACGAGGTTTTATATAAGACTCTTGCACTGGAAAAAAACAGAGCAAGGGTGCGCCCGGGCAAAAGCCGCGGAATAGAGGGTCTTTCATTTGTTGATAAGGTAATCAGCATAAACCAGTCGCCCATAGGCAGAACACCCAGATCAAATCCTGCCACATACACAGGGGTATTCGGGGATATAAGAGCCTTATTTGCAGAGACACAGGATGCCAAACTAAGAGGCTACAATCAGGGCAGATTCTCGTTCAATGTCCGCGGCGGCAGATGCGAAGCCTGCTCAGGCGACGGACTACTCAAAATCGAAATGCACTTTTTGCCCGATATCTATGTCCCCTGCGAGGTCTGCAAGGGCAAACGCTACAACAGGGAGACCTTAGAGGTCTACTATAAAAACAAAAATATCTCCGATGTTCTCAATATGACAGTAGAGGAAGCGCTTGAATTTTTCGCAAAAATACCCAAAATCAAAAACAAGCTTCAGGTCTTAATGGATGTCGGACTGGGCTATATAAGACTCGGGCAGTCATCAACAACCCTATCGGGCGGTGAGGCACAGAGAGTGAAGCTTGCAACAGAGCTATCCAAGCGCAGCACGGGCAAAACAGTCTATGTCTTAGACGAGCCGACAACAGGTTTGCACACAGCCGATGTAGACAGGTTAATTGAAATACTAAACAGACTTGCAGATGCGGGTAACACTGTAATTGTAATAGAACACAATATGGATATTATTAAAATATCAGACCATATTATAGACCTAGGTCCGGAGGGCGGCAGCGGAGGCGGAGAGCTAATATTCTGCGGCAGCCCCGAGGAATGCATAAATTGCAAGGAAAGTGCAACAGGCGAATATCTAAAAAAACACTTAGGCCAAGGAGACAAATAATGTTCTCACACGAAATCCTCAGGCAGACACACTACGGACAAATGTTAATAACGTTTTTTGTTGCAATGACTCCGGTTTTGGAGCTGCGAGGGGCAATACCGGTAGGCGTTGCCATGGGGCTTTCGCACTTAGATGCACTTTTGGTCAGTATAGTCGGCAACATGGTTCCGGTGCCGTTTATTATATTATTCATAAGGGCGATTTTTCGCTGGCTATCGGAAAAAAGCGAGGCCATAAAGAGCTTAGTCAGTAGGATAGAAACTCATGCCGAGGGCAAGTGGGAGAAGGTAAACAGATTTAAGCTTATAGGGCTTATAATACTTGTTGCAATCCCGCTGCCCGGCACGGGAGCGTGGACAGGAGCACTTGTAGCTGCTGTCATGGACCTGAGATTAAAAAAAGCTATACCGGCAATATTAATAGGTGTAATAATAGCGGGGATTTTGGTAAGCGGCATAACCTTCGGGTTTACAGAGCTGCTCAATTAATCAGGCAAGAGAAAACAGAGGGATAATCGGCAAATGGAAGAAAACAGGGAGCTTACATATTTATACGGAAGAATATCAGCCGTTTTGTTCAGGAACGAAGAAAACGGCTATGCTGTTATTAAGCTGAAAACAGAGAACGACGAATTTGTTACTGTTGTCGGTATAATTCCGAATGCTGCTCCCGGACTATATTTAGAGGCTCACGGCGAGTGGTCGGTGCACCAGACCCACGGCAGTCAGTTCAAAGCCGAGCTTTCACACACGAGCATGCCCTCAGATAAAACTGCGGTGTTTGAGTACTTAGCCGGGGGAGCTCTGCACGGAATAGGTCCCGCTACTGCCACCTTGATAATAGACAAATTCGGTGAAAGAGCGCTTTCTGTAATAGAAAATGAGCCTGATAAGCTGGCAGAAATCAGGGGTATAAGCCTCAAAAAAGCAAGGGATATACAAAGCCGCTATAAAAAGCTCACAGAGATGCGAGACTTAGTGGAGTTTATGTGCAGCTTCAAGCTA
>JAAZCZ010000121.1 GCA_012513005.1 Oscillospiraceae bacterium
CGGCGGTTTCGGATTTTGCATACCTGTGGTACAACCTCATCCGCCCTCATTCCTTCAACGGCGGACTGCCCCCAGCTAAAAAGCAAGTTGCTTAATGACTTTGGACACAGGTGTTACAATTCCCCTTGACCAGGACATCTTGATCCAACACACAAGAGTAATATCACCAAAGCGCTTCCAAGCATGTCAGATCAGATTGTGTTACTGGCATACACCCATGAAATAGACGAGCAATATGCCAGAAGCACTTTAGGACCAATGCTAAAGAAAGAGTATGTTCTTCAACGGATTTCCTCGTTTAACACTCAAATTGAAGCAAAATAAACAACAAGGGGGAAGGAACATGAATGACCTTGTAAATCTTAGGCTCTCAAAAGAAGCAAACGATGTGGCTGAGCGTTTAGTCGCAACAGGGAAATTTGAAAACGTAATAACCGCTGCAAAATTTGCACTTGCTTATGCTTTAAAGAACTTTTTTGATGAGATTGATCCAGAAAACTACGTCGTCTCTGACAGCGGAGGCAACAATTATAACATAGGAACTGTGGACAAGGATGGTACTCTGTCAGCGCTGCTCAAGGCAGTTTATCCAGATACTTCGACTCCCTATATATATGCGCGAGCATTGATGATATTTGGATTACAAAAGATAGGTGAAAAGATTGAAGCAGAAGGAATGCCAACGGTTGGTAGCTTGTGCGAGTAATTGCAAGGTGCAATCGATGTGAATATTGACGAAGCACAGCTTATTAAGGGTATCTTCCAGCACGAACTAAAAAATCGTTTTCGTTGCATTGTAAGGATAAACGGAAAAGACGAGCTATGTTATGTGCCTTCCTCTTGTAGATTATCAAACTTTATAGATCTTGAAGGAAAGGCTGTGCTTTTAACACCGAGCATAAATAGCATTACGCTGCCGTTGACTCTGCTTGCAACAGCAGAAGGAAGAAAAGCTACTATATTGAATCTTTCTGTGGCCAATGAAGTCGTTTTTGAAGCGTTGAACGGAAGACGATTTTCATTTCTCGGAAAGAGGACAAGCGCCCGAAGAGAAGTGCTCATTAATGGGTATAAGGCAGATGTTTATATTGAAGACACACACACTGCAATGGAGATTAAAACGATAATCTCCTCTCAAAAAAACGCGCTTTTCCCGTCAGTGAAATCAGAAAGAAGCCTGCGTCAGCTTGAACGCATCAAATTGCTTTTGGAGGAGGGCTATAACGTATGCTATACTTTTGTTTCTCTCAGTCCGAGGGTACGAAGCATCGAGCTTGATAGAGCATCGGCGTTTTATCCGGCTTTCCTTGCTTGCGTAAAAAAGGGCATGAGCTATTATGGCTGTTCTCTTGAATATCGAAAGGGTGAGATCGGCATAGCAGCTTCGATAGAAGTGATAATATAGGCTTTAGATTCATTTTTTCTGAAAGCAAAAGTTGTTGATGACCGTAATGTCGAATACAACGGAGTAACCATGTCTTTGACAGCGTTAGCCAAAGAGTTATCAGGCAAGAAGTATGCCATCGCCGGTCCGAAATTTTTCAAGTACAAGGGCGAATGGCTCAACGACCGGCGTCAAAGGCTGGGCGTGTAATCTCGTAACAATCCAAATGTTCCCGTTTGCAGGGTGAACACCGTGTGCAAATCCAAAGTACCCGTTTGCAGAGTGCAAGGCGTAAATTGCCAAGGCGCTCCGCAGACGGGCACTTTTATACGCACGAGGCAAACGGCAGAAAATAAAAAAACCGCCCAAAAGCCTTGTTACCAAGACCTTTTGGCGGCTGCCGTGTGCAAAATAAAGACGGTAACTTCGATACGCATGGTATCAAAATTACCGTCCTTATATGGCGGAGAAGGAGGGATTTGAACCCTCGCGGCGCTTATCACACCCTACTCCCTTAGCAGGGGAGCCCCTTCGGCCTCTTGGGTACTTCTCCAAAAAGACGGATAAACTTGCCAAATGATGATAGCATAGCAGGACAAGCTTGTCAAGAAATTACAAAAATTCCCTTTGCGTTTTTTGGATAAACAAGTTTTTGTCGATCATAAGCCTTTCTTAATTGGTATTAACATTATATAATCAATTTAACAAATATATTATGAAGGGAGCATAATAAATGAAACTACAAGATAAGTCGGTGGTTGTAACCGGAGCATCTTCGGGAATGGGTAAAGCAATTGTGGAGCTGTTTGTAAATGAGGGCGCAAATGTTATAGCTGTTGCAAGGAGATTAGAGCGACTCGAGGCATTGGCGGACTCACTTTCAGGTGCTCCGGGAAAGGTAATTGCATTCAAGGGTGATGTAAGCAAGCAGGAGGATAATGAAGCGGCGATTTCAGAGGCGGTGGCAAAATTCGGGAAGCTCGATATTCTTGTCAATAACGCAGGTGTAATGGATGATATGAGCCCAATCGGAGATGTGACAAACGAAAGATTAAATCAGGTTTTCAGCGTAAATGTCTATGGACCTGTGTATGCGATGAGAAATGCAGTGCAGGTTTTTCTAAATCAGGGCAACGGGGGTTGTATAGTAAATGTTGCCTCCCTAGGCGGTATGCGAAGCTGCGCGGGAGCGGTGTACTGTGCATCAAAGGCAGCTGTAATCTCACTCACAAAAAACACCGCGTTTATGTATGAACCGGATAATATTCGATGCAACGCTATCGCACCCGGAGGAGTAATGACAGAGATAAGCAGCTCAATGGGAATGCCAAACATGCGCGGATACGGCAGGGTTCAAAAGGTTTTAGCAACAGCACCGGAAATGGGCAAGCCGGAAGATATTGCAAAAGCGGCACTTTTCCTTGCATCCGAGGACTCGTCATATATTAACGGAGATGTTCTGATTGTAGACGGCGGATGGGCTGCAGGCTAATAAACATCCTAAATAAAGCAAAAAGCGGTGACCCGTTGGTCACCGCTTTTAATAATACTTGATTAACGCTTAGGCGTTAACATACTCAATTCCCTTGTGAAGGGCTTTAATATTGCCTTCAAGGAAGCGGGCTTTCTTTTCGCCGAGTTCTTCTCTGATTGCCTCAATTGCCTGCTCAGCTGTAACAATGTTCAGCTTCTTGGCAAGGTAAGCACCAAAGATAACGACGTTTGCGCCCTTGGGGTTTCCGATTTCCTCTGCTATTTTGTTTGCAGGAATGTAAATGACCTCGCAGTCGTCACGATTGCTCTTGTCATCAATTAAGCTGCTGTTAACAACAAGCAGTCCGCCCGGCTTAACCAGTGACTGGAACTTAAGCATTGAGGGCAGGTTCATAGCAATAACAGCATCTGCCATGGAAATCAGTGGGGAAGCTACGGGACGGTCAGAAATAACAACAGAGCAGTTAGCTGTGCCGCCGCGCATTTCAGGGCCGTAGGAAGGAAGCCAGGATACGTGTTTTCCGGCCATCATACCGGCCTGAGCAAGAAACTTACCGATTAGTAGCATTCCCTGTCCGCCGAAGCCTGCAAAAATACATTGTTCTTTCATTCCTATTCTGCCCCCTTATCCTTATAAACTCCAAGCGGGTAATACGGAATCATGTTTTCCTCAAGCCACTTTAAGGACTCAACAGGGGAGAGACCCCAGTTTGTCGGGCAGGTGGAGAGCAACTCGACTATTGTAAAGCCGCGGCCTTCCATCTGATACTTAAATGCCTTTGTAATGGCTTTCTTGGCCTTCATGATGTTGGCGTTTGTGTTCATTGCAACGCGCTCTGCATAGTATGTGCCCGGAATCTGAGCCAGCATCTCGCAGACCTTAATGGGTGCGCCGCAGGTGGCCTCATCACGGCCGTAGGGGCTTGTGGTGGTCTTCTGTCCGACAAGTGTTGTAGGAGCCATCTGACCGCCGGTCATGCCGTAGATAGCGTTGTTGATAAATATTACTGAGATGTTCTCACCGCGGTGTGCTGCGTGAACAACCTCGTTTGTACCGATAGAAGCCAAGTCGCCGTCGCCCTGATATGTGAATATTAAAGACTCGGGCAGGACACGCTTTAAACCGGTGGCAACAGCAGGAGCGCGTCCGTGAGGAGCCTCATACATGTCGCAGTTAAAATAATTGTAAGCAAATACAGAGCAGCCGACGGGAGCAACACCCACGACGTTGTTTGTAAGACCAAGGTCCTCAATCGACTCAGCAACGAGCCTGTGAGCTATACCGTGGTTACAACCGGGGCAGTAGTGATACGGTGCATCTGTCAGCATTTTTGTTTTTTCAAATACTACCGCCATTAGAATTCCCTCCTCATCTGGAGCAGTTTGTCATAGATTTCCTCTGCTGTCGGCATATGGCTGCCGTAGCGGCCGAGGAACTCAATCTTTTGATCGCCGTTTACGGCAATCTTAACATCCTCAAGCATCTGTCCTGCGTTGAGCTCAACGTCCAAAACAGCCTTAACACCGGGTTGTGTTGCTGCTTTGTGCACTGCCTCATACGGGAAGGGCCAGAGTGTAATCGGGCGAAGAAGACCTATGTTTATGCCCTCTTCTTTAAGGTCATCGATTGCAGACTTGCAAATACGGGCAACTGTTCCGAAGGCTGTGACAACGATTTCAGCGTTCTCAAGGTTATAAGCCTCATAGCGAACTTCGTTTTCCTCAATCTTGCGGTAGTTTGCCTGCAGTCTCTCGTTTAGCTCGTCAAGCTCTTCAACAGTGATATAAAGGCTGTTGATGATTGCGCGCTTATGAGTATCAGACTCATGCTCACCTGTGATTGCCCAGGGCATCTTCTTATAATCGATTTTATGCTCAATCATTTCAGGAAGCTCAACCGGCTCCATCATCTGGCAAATCATGCCGTCAGCGGCAATAAGAACAGGTGTTCTGTACTTTTCTGCCACATCAAATGCGATTGTCATAAGGTCGATAGATTCCTGAACGGAAGACGGTGCATAGACAACCAGCTTATAGTCGCCGTGTCCGCCGCCTTTTGTGGACTGTGAGTAGTCAGCCTGACCGGCCTGAATACTGCCGAGTCCCGGGCCGCCGCGCATTACGTTCATAATGACGCAGGGCACTTCGGAAGCTGCGATGTAGGAAATTCCTTCCTGTTTAAGGGATACTCCGGGAGAGGAGGAGCTTGTCAGGACACGTGCGCCTGTACCGGCAGCACCATAGACCATGTTGATTGCGCCAATCTCGCTCTCAGCCTGCAGGAATGTGCCGCCAATCTGGGGCATTCTGGCAGACATATACTCGGGTATTTCTGTTTGCGGAGTGATAGGGTAGCCAAAGAAATAGCGGCATCCAACGCGTATTGCGGCTTCTGCTATTGCTTCGCTTCCCTTCATGAGAGTCAATGCCATGTCGTAATCCTCCTATTCCTTTTCGATGCGGATGACTGAATCCGGGCAAGTGCGGAAGCATGAGCCGCATGCGATGCATGCCTCAACATCCGTTATCTCGCTGGGATGATAGCCCTTCGCGTTGAACTTTGTCTTGGAAAGACGGAGAATCTGCTTGGGACATGCCCTTACGCAGAGTCCGCATCCCTTGCAAAGCTCTTCATTTACCGTGAACTTTACCATTGCGTTACCTCTTTTCGATTTATTAAAAAATTGAAAGGATACCCAAAAATTGAGTCCTAATTAAAGGCCAAACCGCGTAAACGAATCCCAGTCGCGGTGCATAAAGGTGTCGATTGCCATGGGGGTACCTATATATTTAGGGTCATGCCCCTCAGCAAGAAAGGCATCTAAAAATTCCTTTTTGCCGGTAGTGTATAAAACAGGAATACCGGTTTCTATTGATGCCTGCTTAATTATTTCATATCCCTCAGCTAAGTCTCCGGGTCCGGTTAACTTTGCTAAGTTAGTGTTGTTAACAAAACCGCTCACAGTCTGTCTGGAATATCTCTCCATATCGCGCATAAGCTCAATTATGCGCTCGGAAGTACCTGCCATCGGTCTTTTTGTGTTAATAACATTGAGCACAGTAAGGCTACCCGGGGGAAGCTCTGCAAAGTCCTCAAAATAGCGACCAAGAGCAGCAGCGCCCGTGGGGTCTCCGCCAACATCAAAGATAACAGTGTCCCAGTCGCCGGCAAAAGCGGAGGCAACCTCAGCGGGCACTGAAAGTGCCTCAACGTTCATTCCTGCAAAGTTAGGAGAAACAAGTCTAATCTCTTTGGACTTAACAAGATTTCCCCTGTCTGTAAGCCTGAAGTATGTGTTCACAAGGTCTAAGTCAATTACTTCAGTTTTCTTACCCGCGTCAGCAGCACGCAGAGCAAAGTTAAGTGCAAGCTCTGTCTTACCACTGCCGTAGTTACCGATTAATATGATATATTCTTTCATTATACTACCTTAGCGATTGCGCATTTTAACAATACCGCCTGCAGTGGCAGAGGATGCCTCACGAAATTCCTTTTTCTTAAAAATCGAAAAGGGATCATCAGCGGTTTCAGAATATGCAACAAAGTTAATGCTGGATTTAATATGCTCCTCCATAGACTGCTTTGCCAGAGAAGGAATGTGCATTTTAATACATGATACAATGGCAAGGTGCTGGTGCAGAACCTTGCTTGCCCAAGGATTATTTTTCTCGGGGCTGATAAACTTAGTCCATGAACGCTGATACATACGCAGATTCGGCAAAAGCTCATTATAGCTGCGAATCAAATATTTATTCCCGCAGGACTCAATAATTAGCTGATGGAAGGGCAGGTCAGTTTCATGCAGAGCCTGGCTGTCACGCATCGGAATAGCCTTTTGGAAAGCAGTAGCCAAGGCTTCAAGCTGCTCGATATTTTCAGGGCTTGCATTCTCGGCACATAGGGCGGCAGCCTCACATTCGATAGCAGATCTTGCACTGTAAAGCTCCAAAAGGTCACGAAGATTCATGTCCGTAACATAGAAGCCGTTTATGTTGGGGCGTGTCTCAACAAAGCCGATTTCCTGAAGAGCGACCATAGCCTCAACAACAGGAGTTCTTGAAACTCCGAGCTCATTTGCTATTTGGTTGATATTAAGCTTTGAGGAAGGAGGAATGTTAAGTCCTATGATTTCGCCATAAATAACATCCGCAACTATCTCACTGAGCTTAATAAATGGGTTTTTCTCAAGATAACTGTCAATAATAGCGCGATCCATTTCTAACACCCACATTACTTTCATAAGAATTTTTATTATTTGCATTTGACAAATGCAAAATTATTGATGGCTTTTTTCTGCCATTAATTTAACACATAACTACACTATTAATCAACAGTTACGCAAAAATAATTATCTAATCACTAAATGTGCCTATAATGAGCCGTTTTTTGACACAGTAAATTTCGGTGTAACAGATGCCAACAACAATCTGAAAGCAAGCATAATCATAAGAGCATTGCAAATTATGAACATTCAAGGACACAGTTCGAAATTAGCTAATACTAACTACAAATTACTTTCTTTATTCACATATTTATGTTAATATATATCACTAAAATGTAAAGCATAAAACGAAAGGCAGATCTGATTAAATGGGCATTTTTCAAAGGATATTCGGAACTCACAGCGACCACGAGCTAAAACGAATAAATCCGATCGCAGACAAAGTCGAGGCATTAGAGACTCTAATGCAAGAGCTCACAGACACGCAGCTTCGCGAGAAGACCGAGGAGTTTAAAACCCGATTTAAAGACGGGGAAGACATAGATTCAATATTGCCGGAGGCTTTTGCAGTGGCAAGAGAGGCTTCATGGCGTGTTTTGGGCATGAAGCCATACAGAGTACAGATAGTCGGCGGAATAGTCTTGCATCAGGGCAGAATTGCCGAGATGAAAACAGGCGAAGGCAAGACCTTGGTTGCCGTAATGCCGGCGTACCTAAATGCAATAGCCGGCGAAGGCGTGCACATAGTCACAGTAAACGACTACCTAGCCAAGCGCGACAGCGAGTGGATGGGCAAGGTATATAGATTCTTAGGCTTAGATGTCGGACTAATTGTCCACGGGCTCACATCACAAGAGCGAAGAAATGCATACGCAGCCGACATTACCTACGGCACAAACAACGAGATGGGCTTTGACTATCTCAGGGACAATATGGCACTATACAGCGAGCAGATGGTTCAGCGCGGGCATGCCTTTGCAATCGTAGACGAGGTCGACTCAATACTCATAGACGAAGCGCGCACACCCCTTATTATTTCAGGTCAGGGTGACGAATCCACAGAGCTATACAGAAAAACAGACAGTTTAGTAAGGACCTTTCGCTGCTTAGTCAGAGCCTCAATAGACGAAAAGGAAGAAGAAGACGAGGGCACGGATGCAGATTATATTGTAGATGAAAAGGCAAGAACAGCAACGCTGACAGCAAAGGGCACAAAAAAGGCAGAGGATTATTACGGTTTAGATAACTTAGCCGATTTGGATAACTCAACCTTGGCACATCACATTAACCAAGCACTAAAAGCCTACGGTGTCATGAAACGAGACATTGACTATGTAGTAAATGACGGCGAAGTAATAATAGTAGATGAATTCACAGGCAGACTTATGCTTGGCAGAAGATATTCAGAGGGTCTGCACCAGGCAATAGAGGCAAAAGAGCGTGTGGATGTACAGCACGAGAACAAAACACTTGCGACAATCACATTCCAAAACTATTTCAGACTCTATGACAAGCTCTCGGGCATGACAGGAACAGCCCTCACCGAGGAAGAGGAATTCACAGCAATATATCAGCTTGATATAATCGAAATCCCGACAAACAAACCGGTAGTCAGAACAGACTGGCCGGATGTGGTATATAAAAACGAAAACGGAAAAACCAAGGCAATAATAGAGCAAATTGCAGAGTGTCATGCCCAGGGTCAGCCCGTCTTGGTGGGTACAATCTCGATCGAAAAGAGTGAGCAGCTTTCATCTCTGCTAAAAAAGCGCGGCATAGCACACAATGTACTAAACGCAAAGCAGCATGAGCGAGAAGCAGAAATAGTAGCGCAGGCAGGTAAGTTTGGGGCTGTTACCATAGCTACCAACATGGCAGGTCGAGGCACCGATATAGTCTTAGGCGGTAACGCTGAGTATTTAGCTAAAAACGACCTAAAGAAAGCCGGCTACACAGAGGAAATAATAATCGAAGCCACCGGCTTTGCAGAGACAGACAACGAGGAAATAAATGCAGCCAGAGCACTTTTTGCAGAAAAAATGCAGCTGCACAAAGCTTCAATTAACGAAGAGGCAGAAAAAGTAAAATCAGTCGGCGGACTTTTTATCCTAGGCACGGAAAGACACGAGTCAAGACGAATAGATAACCAGCTGCGAGGCAGAGCGGGCAGACAGGGAGACCCGGGTGCAAGCAGATTCTATATTTCACTGACAGACGACATCATGCGCCTCTTCGGCTCAGAGCGGATAATGGGCATGATGGATAAGCTGGGCATGGATGAGGATATGCCCCTTGACCAAAAGGTCTTGTCAAACTCAATAGAACAGGCACAAAAAACTGTTGAAAGCCGAAACTTCCAAACCAGAAAAAGCGTCTTAGAGTTTGACGACGTCATGAATGTTCAGAGAAACCTCATATACAAGGAACGCTATAAGGTGCTCTACGGTGAGGATCTCAAAAACTCTATTTTCGGAATGATAGAGGAATACGTTGCGGGCACAGTGAGCGATGTGTTCCTGCATTCTGAA
Source organism: Oscillospiraceae bacterium (assembly GCA_012513005.1). Lineage (GTDB taxonomy): Bacteria > Bacillota > Clostridia > Oscillospirales > Oscillospiraceae > Scatomorpha. Next base: position 9,630 of record JAAZCZ010000121.1, read on the forward strand.
ACCCACGACAAAAAAACAGTAGCCGAGGCTATTGCTCCTTTTAACAAGCTGTTTTTAAAACCGGGCGAAATTTCAGCATCATCTCCCGAGCTTGCAAATATTAGTGCCGAGGCACTCAGCGAAATTCTCGTAGAAAAAGCCCGAAACGAGTATGAACGCCGCGAAACTGAGCTCGGGCTTATGTCAGACGGCAAGCCCATGATGCGCGAGCTTGAGAGAGTTATTATGCTAAGAGTCGTAGATGAATTCTGGATGGAGCATATAGACGCCATGACAGAGCTCAGGCAGGGCATAGGCTTGCGCGGCTATGGCAACATTAAGCCGATAGACGCATATAAGCAGGAAGGTCTTGAAATGTTCGAGGCAATGATAGCCGGCATCAGAGAAGAAACGGTAAGGCGAATATTAGTCGCCCGAGTCAGAAAAGAAGAGAAGCTTGAGAGAAAGAGCGTATCAAAAAACATAGCAGCCAGTGCCGGCGGAGACGACTCAATTAAAAAACAGCCTGTCAGAAAGGCAAAAAAACCGGGCAGAAACGATCCCTGCCCCTGCGGCAAAAAAAGACCAAACGGTCTGCCTATGAAATACAAGGATTGCTGCGGCAGAGGCGACTGATAATAAAATTATTTATAACCGAGAGAGGTAAACGGTGGCATTTAAAGAGAATGTAAAAAATGGCGTTGTCTGGATGACTTCGGATAAAATAAAAACAAAGCACGGCTTTTCAACACGCTACGGCGGGGTCAGCAAGGGCGGATATAAAAGTCTTAACCTAGGCTTTTCAAGAGGAGATAAAGCCGAGAATGCAAACGAGAATCATAGGCGCCTGGGTGAGGCTATAGGCATAAATCCATTTGCGGCAGCCTATACAAAGCAGGTACACGGCACCGAGGTCAGAATAGTCGGCAAAAAGGATGCAATAGTTCCGGAAAATTTAGACAGACCTGAGTGTGACGGACTTGCAACATCAGATAAAAATTTGCCCATTTACTGCTTCACGGCAGACTGCGTGCCAGTTTTGCTACATGACCCGGAAAACGAAGTTATTGCAGCAGTGCACGCCGGGTGGAGAAGCTCAGTTAATGACATTCTTAGCGAAGCTGTTGCAAAAATGAAGAAGCTCGGAGCCAAAGAAAATAAAATTTGCGCCGCAATAGGTCCTGCAATCGGCACCTGCTGCTTTGAAATTAGCGAGGATGTCAAAACAGAAATCAGCAGATACTTAAAAGGCGACACAGACGGCGTAATATTCCCGGGCAAAAAAGAAGGCAAATACTTTGCCGATCTCAGGGAGGCAAATAAAAGACGCCTCATTAAGCTCGGATTAGACGAGCAGAATATAGACGTATCCGATGAGTGCACCGTGTGCAAAAACGAAAAATATTGGTCACACAGATTTGTAGGTCAGGGTGAGCGGGGCTCTCAGTGTGCCACGATAGTTTTGGAGTGATAAGACAGATGATAAAGCAAAATAAGGGCTTAAAAAAACGGCTTTTTGTTCTCATGATAGCCGCAATTCTTCTTTTTTCTGCCTGCGGCGGCAATTCTGCCGATAATAAAGACAAAGATGCAGATCCAAAAGCAACAGCAGAGGTAGGCAAAGAAGTAGGCAAGAGCGGAGACGGAATGTTTGGAATGCATGCAAACCTAAGCGATACTTTCAATCCGTACACCAGTAAAGCCGTAGAAAACCGCTTGGTCTGCCAGCTCATTTTTGACAATGTGTACGATTTAGACGAAAACTATAAGCTTTCGTCAAGGATAGTAACCGAAGCTGTGCCGACTAAGGGCGGCGCATCATGGACATTCAAAATAGATAACACGATAATGATGCATGACGGCGAGCCGCTCTCTGCAAAGGATGTGGCATATTCAATTTCCCTAGCATCAGGCTCGGCAAGATACGGCGGCAGGTTTCTAAACTACGGGGGAGCCTTCGCAGCGGGCGACGACACGGTAATAGTAGCACTAACCAAACCTAATAATATGTTCCCATATTTGCTAAATGTACCTATAATCAAATACGGCAGCTACAAGGAAGCTCGCCCAGCCGGCAGCGGAGCATATAAATTTGCAGAAGACGGCGCATCATTAGATGCATTTGCAAGCTACAAAGAAGCAGAAAAGCTGCCCTTTGACAAGGTGTACTTAAGAGAATATCCAAACATAGAATCTCAAATAACTGCGTTTGAAGACAGCGAAATAGACATAGTTACAAACGACAGAACAAGCAAAAACAATCTGGGCTACGGCGGCAACAACGAAATTAGAAGCCTCACAACAACAAACCTGCACTTCTTCGGCTTTAACATGAAGAGCAAGTTTGTGCAGGACCCATCATACAGATATGCAATGCAACTTGCAGTTGACAGGGAACACGCTGCAAAGGTTGCAATGAACGGAAATGCTGTGGCAGCCCCGCTTCCGGTATTGCCGAAGTCACCGTTTTTCCATCAGCAGCTTGCCAAGTCAGTTGGGTATAATATGGAAAAATGTCAGCAGGTATTCCATAATTTAGAGGTTCGTGACCACGATAACGACGGGAAACTCGAATATCTCATAACCGGAATCCCGATAGAAATCGACATAAACCTAATCGTCTGCGTGGAGAGCGCAGGCAAAGGCGACATAGCAAAGAAATTTGCTGAAGATATGCGGGAAATGGGCATAACAGTAACAGTCAAAGAGCTTAGCTGGAACGACTATATACAGGCACTTACAGACGGCGAATTTGACATGTACTACGGTGAAATAATAATTCCGGCAGACTTTAATTTAACTAAAATGTTAGAAGCAGAATCCCCGCTTAATTACGGGCTTTTCGATGATGCCGAGCTAATAGGGTTTATAGATGAGTACCTGGCAGCCGGAGATGACACAAGAGCCGATAAATGCTATAATATGCTAAACGCACTAATACAAAAATCACCGATTATACCCATTTGCTTTGAGCGAAGAGAGGTAATTATGCACCGAAATGTATTTAGCGGCGTTAACCCGTCACTCGGCAATGTTTTTCTTGGAATTACAGAGTGGAAAATGCACTGATACAGAACGCTTAATAAGTTCAATAATTATGATTGCGGGGGAATAATAATGACAGACAGAGAACTAATGGACATTGCAAGAAGGGCAGCTGAAAATGCTTATGCCCCGTATTCAAGATTCAAGGTAGGCGCAGCCTTAGAGACCGAGACAAACAAGGTCTACACAGGCTGCAATGTGGAAAACGCAGCCTTAGGAGACACCATCTGTGCAGAGCGCACAGCTGCATGCAAGGCTGTAAGCGAAGGCGATACCAAGTTCAAGCGGATAGCAATTTGGGGCGAGGGCGACGACTACTGCATGCCCTGCGGTTCATGCCGCCAGTTCCTCTTGGAGTTTTCTGATGACATGGAGGTTCTCTGCGCAAAGGCGGGGGGCAGATATGTCAGCTACAAGCTCAGCCAGCTGATTCCGCACCCCTTTAAGTTTTAGTTTTATGGAGCTACGCAGGATAAGAATGTTCCTTGTTGTCGCAGAGAAAAAAAGCTTTTCCGAAGCGGCAAGAGAACTTTTTGTCAGCCACTCGGCAGTCTCAAGAGGCATAGGCGAGCTTGAGAGCAGCCTCGGCATAAAGCTGTTTGAAAGATCAAATACCGGAGTTATGTTAACCAAAAACGGCAAACAGTTTTTAGCTCCGGCAGAAAAAATAGTAGCTCTGTACGACGAAACGCTTAGTCTAATGGGAGGTAACTCAGACTAAATGAAATTAAAAAACCGACTAAAAAAAGCACTATCCGGTATCTTAGCAGTTTTGTTTATAATAGCTATAATTCCGGTATCCGCATCGGCAGATAGCATTTACCCCGATGTGAGCGACAGTGACTGGTATTATCCCTTTGTTAAGCTATGCGTGCAAAAGGATATTGATGTCACAGATAACGGCAAATTTATGCCGGATGTGAATGTCACGCGCGGCACATTTATGAAATGGATGTCACTTGTAGCAGGTCTTTACACACAAAATATGGACACGCAGGAACACCGTGACATGCCGTATTATAAAATGCTCCTTGAAGCAGGTCTGTTAGAAGAACTCAAAATAGAGCCCGTGGCAGCTGAGCTTGACGCCGATATGACCCGCTACGAAATGGCGATAATAATCCGCAATGTGCTGTTTAACTACTTAGGCGAGGAAACAGTCAAGCTAAAAGCCCCGGAAGAGAGCATAGGCGACTACAGCCTCATGGGTAAAGCCTTCAAGGGCTCGGTTGAGCAGGTTTACGGCAAGGGCATACTTGCAGGAATAGATGATAAGGGCAGCTTCTGCGGCAACAAGGCTCTAAAGCGCAGCGAAGCTATAAAAGTTATCATCTGCGCAATTTACCCGGAAATGCGGGATAACAGAGAAGATTTAATAGAAAAAGACACTGAGCCCGAAATAGAAATAAACAAGGCATATGAATCAGAAATCAAAGAGGCAACATATATACCGGTGCCGACCTTAGTGCCGACAAATTACAGTGTATATCTGCCACCGGCGCCTCCGACACCGGCGCCCACACCGGCACCCCCATCATATGTAAATCCGGGTACAAATGTCGAGGTCAGACCCCTAGATGAGGATGCGATAACACCGCCTCCGACACCGCCACCAACACCTCCGCCGGCGCCGCAGCCGGCACAGCCCCCGGAACCGCCTCCGCCAATGCCACCGGGCGGCGGAGCAACAAGCGCAAACCCGGGCGCATCATTCTCATGGCGTTATAGATCAATGTCAACAGCAGAGAGAAGGCTTGCGCTCTTTGGCAACGAGTATAAAACTCACTTCACAAGCCCGTCAGATGCAGCAGGCTATGTAGTTGATGTGTATGTAACAGTCTGGGATTTAAACTCAGCCGGGCAGTGGTATTCAAAGGGAATAAACCTGCAAATGAACAGGATGGTTGCAGACGAAGTCAGAGCCATGTTCAGTGACCTATATAACCTGCCGGAATCCCAGCGATTCCCGATAGCATACATGGGCGGCGCCAGATACTCAGACACAATGCGGCACTCATGGGGCTGCGCAATCGATATAAATGCAAACTACAACTACTATAAAAACTTCATAAACGGCGCGCAGGTAGGGCAGTATTGCTACCTCACAAGCGACAGCCCATACTGCATAAAACCCGGCAGTGCCTTAGTAAACATCTTTGCCAAATACGGCTGGGGTTGGGGAGGCAGCGGCTGGGGAACAGCAGTTGACTACATGCATTTTAGTATCTTAGCCTCAGGCGGATAATGCCAAATAAAACAACAAAATAAGCAAGCGGCGGCAATCTGAATTTCAGATTGCCGCCGCTATTTATATAATTATTCTATTTTACCGCCATGTAGATAAGATATGAAATAAACAAAACAGCTCCTAAAACTGTAATAGCAAGCCCGTAAACCAAGGTCTGATAAAACAGACTTATTTTAACAGGCACATTTTCATAAGAGGCAAAATAATCGTCCTCTCTGTGCAAAATATTACTAGTCTGCCGATGCAGCAGGAAAAACCTTCCGAGCTGCAAGGCGCCGTTAACCGCACTGTCAAACACTCGGCTGATTATAACTCCGACATTGGGGGCAAGCTTAATAATAAAATTAACTGATAAATCAAATGCTTGCGCCAAATTCACGGCAAGCCAAACAGCGGATTTAATAAGCGTTTCGGCAGCGAGGTTAAGCAGCCCGGCAAAATATTCAAGGGGCAAAATAAAGTATTTTAGAAGCTTAGAAAATAATGAAGTAAGCGCAGCGTAAAAATCAGATGCCGTGTCAATGTACATGCCCTTTCTGATTAAAAGCCCCCGAACAACTGCAAAATAAACACTAAGACCAATTAAGATTGATACTAAGCTGCCTTTTAGATTTTCAAAACTAAAATAATTAACAGCACTGTGCATTTTAGCATCAGATATAAGCCCCGTGCCCCAAAAAGCCAGCCTATCCATAAGAACATTCGGCAAAAGCCCCAAGACAGGCAGCATAAAAGCGCAGACTAACAGAGCATAAAAAGATCTGGGGCAGCAGACATTTTTAGGTTTAATTTTGTCATTTGCGGGCGCAGTCTTTTCAATAAATATGGCAACAAAATATTTTAGCATATAAGCTAAGGTAAGCCCGCCGGCAACTAAGAAGAGTATTTCAGAAGCTTTAATATAACTGTAAAGATTTGAGCCGTGCGCCTGCAATTCATGAAGCAGCTCCACCATAGACTCATGCAAAAGTGTCTTGCTCACATAGCCCGATAGCCCGGGCAAACCCGCAAGCGACATCATAGGCAAAAAGAACAGCAAGGCAAGCAGAGGTTTCTTTCTGCCGATACCTTTTAAATCATTAATATTAAGACTGCCGAAGCTTATAAGCAAAATACCGACTGCATTAAATAAAATAAGCTTTATAATCGAGTGATTTAAAACATGCAAAACAGTGCCGAAAGCAGCTACTGCGTTGTGGCTATCCCCGAGCAGGCAAAGCATAGAAATTCCTACAGTAATAAAGCCAACCTGCGATATAGATGAGCAGGCAAGGGCATACTTAATATTCACAGACAAAAGTGCCATCAAAGCGCCCAGCAGCATTGTGATAACACCTATAACAAGCAGAGCTAAACCCCAAACTCCAAAGCCCGAAAAAAGCCTGACTGATAGGATAATGAGAACAAAAACTCCTACCTTCTTAATAACAGCAGACAAAACAGAGCTTGCCGGAGCGGGAGCTGCGCAGTAAGCAGAAGGCACCCAAAAATGCAGGGGAAAAACCCCTGCCTTAGCTGCAAAGGCAACCATAGTAACAGCAGCGGGTATAATAAGGCTGCTGCTGTTTGCAAATTTGCCAAGCTCAGAAAACCTGAGAGAGCCTGTTTTGCTGTAAATAAGTGCAAGCCCCAAAAAGCTAATCATGCCGCAAACAACTGCAACAGCTAAGTATAAAGTGCTTGCCCTAACAGAAAACTCATCCTCATTGTGCAAAACAAGCATATAAGAAGCAAACGAGATAAGCTCAAAAAACACAAAGAATAAAAGCAGATCAGAGCATAAAAACGCTCCCATCATAAGTGATTCTGTAATAAACCAGAATATAAAATAACGAGCTATTTTATTAGAGTCTGAAATTTGCTCAGAAGAGCAAATTGTAGCTACAAACCAGGAAAAAGCGCAGATAACAGCCATGAAAGACGAAAAACCAAAGAGAGTAAAAGCAGCATTTGTCACTATTTCTGCCTTGCCGCATAAAACGGCAGCAAAAACGCAGACAATAAGCTCAATAAGAGCAAAACCGATTGAGACTGCACGAATTTTAGCAGCTGACTTTCTATAAAAGAAAACTGTTGCTGCCGCAATAAGAGGTATTAAAATTAAAGCAAGTGAAAATACAGTGCTCAAATTCAGACCGCCTTAATAAATGATTGAAGCATTTCCCCAATGCCTGATGAATACAGAGATAAAACTGCGTATAAAGCAGCAATTAAAATCATAGGAGCTGTCATAAGCGCATGGGGGTCGTGCGGAAGCCTGCCGTCACGAACAATCTTTTCGTCTGTCGGAAACCATGCAGGAATAATAACACTCAGCAGGTATAAAGCTGTTAGCAGAGTAGAGAACATAAGCGACATAGCAGCAAAATAAGCCCAAAAGCTGCCTACCTCCATAGCAGAGGTGCAAATCAGCCATTTGCTGGTAAAGTTCCCGAGTGGCGGCACACCAATAAGCCCCAAAGCAGTAAATGTAAAGCAGGTAAATGTAATCGGCATACGCCTTCCGCAGCCGTGAAGCTGATATATATACTCTCTGCCCGTGACATAAAACACAGCGCCGGCGCAGCAAAATAGAACAATCTTTGCAAGAGCGTGAAACATCATATGCATTAGTGCGGCATTTAAAGCAGAGCCTGTCATAAGTGCCACAGCTATTAGCATATAAGATAGGTTTGAAACGGTAGAATA
>JAAZCZ010000122.1 GCA_012513005.1 Oscillospiraceae bacterium
AAGCAAAACAAAATTGGAACCGAGGAAGCGGCAAGAGAGCTTAGATATGATTTTTTAGCAAGAGTAGCCAAGAGCGTAAAAGCAGACTATATCCTAACTGCGCACACAGCAGACGACAATGCCGAAACTATTCTATTAAATCTTACAAGGGGCACGGGGCTTGCCGGGCTTTGCGGCATCCCCGAAAAAAGAGACAATATCATAAGACCGCTGCTTAAAATCGAGAGAGCCGAGATAGAAGAATACTTAAACAGTAACTGCATTGCATATATAGAAGATTCAAGTAACAAAAAGAGCATATACAGCAGAAACAGAATCAGACTAAATGTAATGCCCGAGCTAAAAATGATTAACTCAAATGTAACAGGCAACATATCAAGAACAATAAGCCTAATAAAAAAAGATGCGGAATATATGCAAGGCTTGGCAGATGAGTTTATTAATGAGCACTGTAAAAACGACATCCCCTGTGATAAGCTTTCTAATTTACCCGAACCCATTGCAGCAAGAGTAGTAATGCAGCTTTGCCCTACGCAACTTTCCGAAACTCATATAAATTCTGTTTTAGAACTCTGCAAGATAAGAGGCACAGCCTATTTAGACCTGCCGGGCATAAGATGCACAGTCAGTGCTGGCAGACTTCTTTTTTTTGAAAACGAACTAACAAAGCTTAAGGATTACCAAATTCCGCAGCACGGAGAAACCTTCATTACCGAGCTTGGTCGCACGGTCATTAGCTCACAAATCGAGAGCTTTTGTGAAGTTAACAGTTCATTAAACACTTTTTTCTTTAATTTAGACTCAATTTGTGGTAATATATTCTGCACTTCATATAAAGAAGGCGACAAAATCAGGCTTTCAAAAAGAAACTGTACAAAGAAAGTCACAGATATATATCAGGAAGCTAAAATGCCGGTTAAAGGAAGACTATTAAATCCGGTATTAAGAGACGAAGCGGGTCCGATTGCAGTTATTAACTTCGGAATCGCCGAGAGATGTATTCCGCAGATTGGAAAACCGGCAATTAAAATTGAGTTTATATAAAGCATCATTATTACAGTGTACATGGGGGAAAACAAAAATGGTCTCAAAAATAAAAACAGTTCTGCTCAGCGAGGAGCAGTTAAAGGCAAGAATTACTGAGCTTGGAGCCGAAATATCCAGAGACTATGCCGGCGAAGAGCCTATTTTTGTGGGAGTGCTCAAGGGCTGTTTTATGTTCATGGCAGATCTTTTGCGCAGTGTGGATTTATTCTGCACAATGGACTTTATGGCAGTTTCCTCCTACGGAGACGGCACATCGTCAACAGGTGCGGTAAAAATAAATAAGGATCTCTCCCGAGATATAGAGGGCAAGCATGTAATTATTGTCGAGGACATATTAGACAGCGGCATGACACTCAGCTACTTAAAGCACTATCTCTCTGTCAGAAATCCGGCTTCAGTCAGAATAGTAACTCTGCTTGATAAGCCGTCAAGGAGAAACGCAGACATTGTCGCCGACTACAAGGGCTTTGAAGTTCCGGACGCCTTTGTTGTAGGCTACGGTCTTGACTACGCCGAGAGATACAGAAACCTTCCCTACATAGGCATACTCAAAGAGGAAGTATACATAAACGAGTAATCATATTATATATTAATATTTCATATAGATAGCAAAAGAGCAAAGGAAGTGTAAGTATATTGAAACCAAATAGGGACCGCGCTCGCGATGCAGGATTTTATGCTCTTATTTTAATAATATTTGTAGCAGTGCTATACAGCAGTTTTTTCTCTCAGCTGCCAAAGCGGCTGATTTATTCCGAGGTCGTTGAGTTATTTAACAAAAAAGAGGTAGAGAGCTTTCGCATAGACGGCAAGAATCTCTACATAACAAAAGTGGGCGCCGAAAAGGGTGCTCCGGAGATAGCCTTTGAGCTCTTTGATGTAGGTTACTTCTTAAGAGACATGGAAGATACCATCAAAGAGCAGCACGAAAGCGGCATAATAAAACAATACGACATGAAAACAGGCTGGACACCGCCTTGGTGGCTCGGCACGGCTTTTTATATATTAGTAATTGGCGTTATGTTCTTTGTCTGGTACTCCATAATGGCTAAAAACAGCGGAGGTCCTCCGGGAGTCGAGAAATTCGGCAAGGCGAGGGTCAAGCTCGGAAGCGAAGAGAAGCAAAAGGTAACCTTTGCCGATGTAGCGGGCTGCAACGAGGAAAAGGAAGAGCTTGAAGAGGTTGTCAGATTCCTCAAAAACCCAAAGGCATATGTTGAAATGGGCGCCCGAATTCCCAAAGGCGTACTTCTTGTAGGCCCTCCGGGAACAGGTAAAACACTAATCGCCAAGGCCGTTGCAGGTGAGGCGGGAGTGCAGTTCCTTTCAATCTCAGGCTCAGACTTTGTTGAACTTTATGTCGGTGTCGGTGCAAAGCGCGTCCGCGACCTATTCAACGAAGCTAAGAAAATAGCCCCCTCAATAGTTTTCATAGACGAAATAGACGCAGTCGGCAGACAGCGCGGCTCAGGCTTGGGCGGCGGTCACGATGAGCGTGAGCAGACTCTAAACCAATTACTTGTCGAGATGGACGGATTTAGCAATAACGAGGGCGTCATAGTCCTAGCGGCAACAAACAGAGCAGATATATTAGATAACGCACTGCTCAGACCGGGTCGTTTCGACAGGCGTGTCTATGTCGGTTTACCAGATATAAGAGGCAGAGAAGAAATACTAAAAGTCCACTCAAGAGGAAAGCCCTTAGCTCAGGATGTGGATTTAAACAGCGTAGCTCGCGGCACACCCGGCTTTTCCGGCGCCGACTTAGAAAACCTGCTCAATGAAGCAGCTTTATTAGCGGTTGCCAGAAACAAGAGATTTATAACAG
>JAAZCZ010000001.1 GCA_012513005.1 Oscillospiraceae bacterium
TATATTGGATTCACCAATAAAATCAGCGACAAAGGCATTCTTAGGCTCGTTATAAATGCCCTCCGGAGTGCCTATTTGCTGTATTCTGCCCCTGTCCATAACAACAACAGTGTCAGACATAGACAGAGCCTCTTCCTGGTCGTGAGTGACATATATAAAAGTAATATCCATCTGCTGATGAATACGCTTAAGCTCATTTTGCATGTCTTTTCTAAGCCTAAGGTCAAGTGCACCCAAAGGCTCATCTAAAAGCAGCACCTGAGGTCTGTTCACAAGCGCTCTTGCTATTGCAACCCTCTGCTGCTGACCTCCGGAAAGCTGGGAAATACGCCTGTCCTCAAATCCGCTTAATGATACGATTCTGAGCATCTCCATAACACGCTCATCAACCTCACTTTCGGGCAACTTGGAAATTCGCAAACCGAAAGCAACGTTGTCATAAACATCTAAATGCGGAAACAGAGCATACTTCTGAAAAACAGTATTGACTCTGCGCAGGTGAGGAGGAACGTCATTAATTTTTTCGCCATCAAAAATAATGTCCCCGCCTGTGGGCTGCAAAAAACCGCCGATAATTCGGAGCGTCGTTGTTTTTCCACAGCCGGAGGGACCGAGCAGAGTTAAAAACTCCTTGTTATTTATGTAAAGGTTAATCGAATCAAGGACGGTTTCACCGTCAAACTCCATTCGGCAATCCCGCAGCCGAATCAGCTCTTTTGCCATTATCTTCCCCCTCTTTTTTATAGACCCACTCCTTAGAGCGGGCCTTAATATATATAAAGATAGAATACTAATAATTTAGGCTAATGTCAATCAAAACCGCAGTTTGGAAAATATTTAGACACAAAGCCGATTTCGGAACTTTTAAACCTTGCGTTTTTGAGATAATTTAGCTCTACGGCATCGTCTTTAAATGCAAAACAAAGTCCGTATGAGTGCAGAAGCTGCTGCTTCTCATCATATTTTTTGTTAGCTTTTATATTGCCGTACTTAGGGTCTCCCAAAATCGGAAAACCCGCATGTGCAAGCTGAGCTCTAATCTGGTGAGTTCTGCCGGTTTCAATCCTACATTCAAGCAGCGATAAGCTTTGGCTACTACATAAAACTCGGTAATGAGTGATTGCAAGCTTGCCGCCTGATTCTTCGTTGCAGATGAGCATTTTTCCCGATACATCATCTTTTTTCAGAAAATTTCTCAGTGTGGCAAAGTCGGGAGTAACGAAGCCGCAGACAACGCAGATATAGATTTTTTCAAGCTCGAAATTTCTTATTTTCTCGTTAATTATCCTAAGAGCAGAGGCGTTTTTTGCAGCAATAACAAGCCCTGAGGTGTTTTTGTCTATCCTGTTGCAAAGAGCGGGCACAAAAGACGCTTCCTTGCCAGGCACCCATTCTCCTCCTAAATAAAGCTTAGCCTTTATGTGAGAAATAAGATTATCGCTCTCACCGGCTGCTGACTCATGGCAGAGCAGACCTGCTTTCTTATCGGCAATTATTATATTTTTATCTTCATATATAATATCAAGACTCGGCTTTGTAATTTTTAAATATGCGTTAGATGCCGATGGGCTATCAAAAAACTCATCGTTAATATAAACAGACAGAACATCCCCGACATTTAGCATGATATCTCGCGGAGCAACCTTGCCGTTTATTCGAACTTTCTTCTTGCGCAGATATTTTTGCAGGAGTGAAGAGGGCAAAAGCGGAATTGCCTTACCCAAAAATCTGTCAAGCCTCTGACCTGCATCGTTTTTTGTAATGATAAATTCTTTCATACTGTTATTTTATTATTGTCAGTAATAAAATGTCAATGAGTACAGCAAATATTGCCTGTTTCTATTCAAAACAGAGTATAATTACAGTAATGTGGGGCAAGGTATGCGCCATGCATGAATAACTCAGCAAAAATCCTGCTTAAATCTGCAAATTCAGCCAACTTTAGTTGTTGACAAGAGCAATACAGACCTTTATAATAACTAGACGGCTGGAAATGTCGGGAGGCTTAGGATTTTGGAACTGAATCTTAGAGAAATCATAGAAAATCCGGGCGCTGTCATGAAATTCCAAACTGCATTATCTGAGGATAGGATAAAAAACCACTCGATAATCAGTTTTTTGGAAGCTCCGACTGCGGTTGGTGAGATTAAAAACAGCGCAGGAGCACTTAAGCTTGATGCAAGTATGCGTGCCACTATGCTGTGCTCATGTGACAGATGCGGAATAAGTTATGAAAAAGAGCAGCAACTTGATGTCTCGTTTCCTCTTGTTATTAAGAGCGAAACGCAGGCAGACGACTCGGAAGCCTTTGTCATAAGCGGCGAAGTGCTGGATGTCAGTGATGTGCTTGAAACCGCGTTTATCTTAGAATCGGAGTCGAAGTACCTTTGCAGAGAAGACTGCAAGGGCGTATGCCCCGGCTGCGGGGAGGACCTCAATGAGGGCTCCTGCAAATGCCAAAAACAAAGAGATCCAAGATTAGCTGTTCTGGAGCAGCTTTTGGATACGCAAGAACAGTAAAGGCTGCAATAGAAAGCGTTTGGAGGTGTGAGTTATGGCAGTACCAAAAAGTAGAACATCAAAACAACGTCGCAATAAGAGGCGCTCATCCGTATGGAAGCTTGAAGCTCCTCAAATAGTTTTATGCAAGAACTGCGGCGCTTATCATTTGCCCCACCGCGTATGCAAGTCATGCGGACAGTACAAAGGCCGTGTAGTAATCAAGGTCGAGGAATAATAGGGCGATTAAAAAGCAGAGGAAGAGGGAAGACCTTGTCCTCTGCTTTTTGCTGTCATAATTTCCCCGGCTATCGGAGAAAACATCAATAATTTTTACAGATTCTTAAAGACAGCAGGGCAAAAATGTGATACTATTACGAGACAGATAAAAAAGCACTATGCGGCACCTATGCCGTATGATGTGTTATTGCAAACTTATATAATGTTTTGCAAATAAAAGGCGTAAGGAGAAACACAGATGAAGTTGCCGTTGGTGGCTATTGTCGGCAGGCCTAATGTCGGCAAATCGCTGCTATTTAACAGGCTCGCCGGCAAGAGACTCTCAATAGTAGAGGACATACCCGGAATAACAAGAGACAGACTGTATGCAGACTGCGATTGGGCAGGAAGGCATTTTAAAATAGTTGATACAGGCGGAATTGAACCGAGTACCGGTGATAAAATACTGATGTTCATGCGGGAGCAGGCACAGGTTGCTATTGATGCTGCCGATGTAATAGTATTTATCACAGAAATCGGCACCGGAGTGACAGCAGCAGACAGGGAAGTTGCTACAATGCTGCAAAAGTCCGGAAAGCCTGTAATACTCTGCGTAAACAAGATGGACAAAACGGGCACGCCCGACCCTGATATATACGAATTTTACTCTCTCGGTCTCGGAGACCCGCTGCCGCTTTCGGCAGTGCACGGACACGGCACTGGGGACCTTTTAGACCGCTGTTTGGAGCATTTTCCGCCTGAAAACGAGGATGACACGGGCGAAGGTAACATAGGCGTTGCAGTAATAGGCAAGCCGAATGTCGGCAAAAGCTCGCTTGTTAACCTTGTTCTGGGCGAAGAGCGGGTGATAGTATCCGATGTCGCCGGCACAACAAGAGACGCCGTAGACACAGCATTTAAAAACGAATACGGCAACTATGTGTTTATAGACACAGCCGGAATTCGCCGCAAATCCAAGGTCACAGATAAAATTGAGCAGTTTTCCGTGCTCAGAGCTAAGCTTGCAATCGACAGGGCAGATGTCTGCCTTATTATGATAGATGCCAGAGAAGGCGTTACAGACCAAGACACAAAAATAGCAGGTCTTGCTCACGAAGCGGGTAAGGCGAGTGTTATAGTCGTAAACAAGTGGGATCTTGTCGAAAAAGACGGTAAGACAATGGAGAGACAGCGTAAAGAGGTGCAGGGCGCACTTCCGTTTATGCTCTATGCACCCATTATATTCATCTCGGCACTCACAGGTCAGAGAACAGAAAAGCTCTTTGAGCTTATTAACAGTGTTTATGATGAGAGCCAAAAACGGGTAAAGACCGGACTTTTAAACAGCGTGCTTGCAGATGCACAGGCGAGACAGCAACCGCCCACAGACAAGGGCAGAAGACTCAAAATCTACTATATGACCCAAACCGGCACGCAGCCGCCGACCTTCGTCATCTTCTGTAACAGCCGAGAACTGTTCCATTTTTCATACAGAAGATACATAGAAAACCAAATCCGACTAACCTTCGGATTTGAAGGCACACCGATAAGAATCGTGATTCGCCAAAAGGGGGAAGAGGAAACATGCTGATAACTGTAATGCTTATAATAATTGCCATCATTAGCTATGGGCTGGGTGGTTTTAACGGCTCAATAATAGTTTCGAGGTATGTATATAAAGACGACATAAGAAACTACGGCAGCGGAAACGCAGGGCTAACAAACTTCTACCGCAAGTACGGACCTAAGTTTTTAGCATCCGTTGTGGGTATTGACTTGGGCAAGGGAATTATTTCAGCCCTCCTCGGAGGCGTGCTCCTGGGGCTTACTGCACCGGAAGCACTGGTAGATTACTTCTATTCCTGCGGCAGACTCTTTGCAGCGTTCTGCGTAATTGTGGGACATTCTTGGCCTGCAATGTACAGATTTAAGGGCGGCAAGGGTGTGCTCTGCGGTATTGGAGCTGCTCTGGTAATCGACTGGAGAGCCGCGGCAATCTGCCTTGTACTGTTTCTGATAATAGTTTTTGCAACAAGATATGTTTCACTAGGCTCAATTATAGGAGCCCTGTCATTCCCGATAGCCCTTTTTGCAGTTGACTATCGCGGAATAGCACTTTTCTTGGCATTTATTCCGGTTGCTGCAATATTAATCAGACACAGCGAAAACATTAAGAGACTTATTAATCACAAAGAGAGCAAATTCACTCTGCAAAAAGATATTTCGCACAAACTATCCGAAGAGGATTTCTAATAAATAACAGCGTGGGGGGTAAAAGTTTATGTTGGAACTAAAAAATGTTTCATATGTTGTCGAGGACGGCAATGAACAAAAAGCGATTCTAAGCGACATAAGTCTCCAGATAAATGAGAGATTTGTCGCCGTAACAGGACCCAATGGGGGCGGGAAATCATCTCTTGCAAAGATAATTGCAGGAATAATAAAGCCCACTTCCGGAAAAATATTTTTCGAGGGCACTGATATTACAGAGCTCGGAATAACAGAGCGGGCAAACCTAGGTATAAGCTTTGCGTTTCAGCAGCCTGTTCGTTTTAAGGGGCTTACAGTATATGACCTGCTTAGAATTTCTGCAGGCAAAAAGCTGCTTGTAGGTGAGGCATGTGACTACCTGTCTCAGGTGGGCATGTGCGCAAGAGACTATATTAAGCGTGAGGTCAACGCCAGCCTTTCCGGCGGCGAACTAAAACGCATAGAAATTGCCACACTGCTTGCAAGAAGTACAAAGCTTTCAATCTTCGATGAGCCGGAAGCCGGAATAGATCTCTGGAGCTTTACAAACCTCATTGAAGTATTTAAGCATATGAACGATGCAATAAACGGCAATATATTAATAATCTCACACCAAGAGCGTATACTTGAGATAGCAGACAAAATTGTAGTAATAGCTGCGGGAAAACTCACAGATATCGGCTCAAAAGACGAGATAATGCCTTCTCTCATGACACCCTCGGGTTCATGTGGAAGAATAGTAGCAGTTTAAGGGGGCAAAACTATGGAACTCGACAGAATTCAGCTCGACCTGCTCGAAAAGGTAGCAGATTTGCACGGCGTACCCGCGGGGGCATATAACATCCGCTCAAACGGTGAGACCTCAATGAGGGCAACAACCGCCGATATTGATATAGTCACAAAAGAAGATAAGCCCGGAATCGATATTTTTATCAAAGACGGCACAGTAAATCAAAGCATGCACATACCTGTAATAATTGCAAAATCCGGCATAAAAGAGATGGTCTACAACGACTTCCATGTCGGCGAAAACTGCGATGTCACAATCGTAGCAGGCTGCGGAATTAATAACTGCGGCGACCAGGAATCCAGGCACGACGGGCTGCACAGCTTTTTTGTCGGCAAAAACTCAAAGGTCAAATACATCGAAAAGCACTACGGAGACGGCGAGGGCACAGGCGGCAGGGTGATGAACCCCGAAACCTTCGTTGAGCTGGCTTCCGGTGCGTATATGGAAATGGATACTGTGCAAATAAAGGGCATAGA
>JAAZCZ010000123.1 GCA_012513005.1 Oscillospiraceae bacterium
CGAGATTTCAAACGTTTTAGAAATAGAATTCTTCATTGCTTCGCTGCTTAACCCCATAAAAAATGGAGCTGACCATTCAGCCAACTCCACTTCGCTTTTATTCTTCTTTTTTGCTCTACCCCAACATTTGACATAGAGCCAAAAACTGTAATCGGATGCCGAAAAGCATCCGATTATTTTTGTTGTTTTTGCAGAAAAACTGCAAATATCATCCTTTCGGGTGATGTACAAAAAATATATTTCTGTAGAATATTATTAAAGGGGAATTTATAAATATTTTTATTACAAACCTAAAAAGGAGGGAAAAAATGAAAACAGTAGCAGTCAGCATGAAAAACAGGCTGTTTGCCGATGGCGCAAGTCTCGCACTCACGCGAAGCGGGAATTTTGCGGCAAGGGCAATATCACACCTCCCGCAGGAAAATATGCTCACAGAATGTATCGCAATAAAGCCCGATATCTTGCTGATTGATATAACGCCGACACCGCCGGAGATGACATTAGAAGGCAGACTCATAACTATTGCACAGATAAGAGAAGTACTGCCGGAAATAAGGGTAGCTGTCATATGTGACGAAACGGCATATCCGACTTTGGCAAAAGAAGTAGTGGCAGCAAAGCAGGAGGGCAAAATAGACGCGTTCTACTACGCCTCAATAACAAGCGACTACCTTGTTGCAGCTCTGGACAGCATTTAGAAAAAGATAAAAAAGCAAAACAATAATCGAAAAAACTAAAAAACTGCAAATCAGACAGAACAGCTTAGAAATAACAGAAAAAATAGTTTTACTATAAGTAAAAGTAAGGCAAGTGCATATAGGGGAATTAAATATAAAGAATAATCTTATTAATCAAGGAGAGAGGAAATGAAAAAAGCAAATAAAAGCAAGAAATTCTTGTCGCTGCTCATTGCTCTTGTGCTGCTGCTGGGGCTTATGCCTATAGCATCAATCACGGCACGGGCAGAAGAGATAATTATTGACAAAATAGAAATAACAGGCGTCACAGCACCGGTTGCAGGTGAAAAACCGACATATGACGGGATAACATTAAAAACAGCGGAGGCTGAAATTCTTGGCAAGTCTTGGCTTGTTTTTACCGGCAAAGATGATTTTGTGCACAGCGCATCAAAACCGTTTGAAAGTGGGCAAACATATTCAATTTCATTCGGTTTAAAACCTAAAGATGGTTACAAATTTGCAGAAGAAACAACTGCGACAGTAAATGAAAAGCCGGCTACTGTTACTGTTGGTGGTGAAGGTAATGCCTATAGGTCGGTTAAACTGACATTTAAAATAACACCGGGAGAGCCCGAGAAAGTGACACTTTCATTTGACCCCGGTCGCGGCACAGGAGAAATGGAACCTGTAACAGTGGATAAATATAGACTATTTGTTCTTCCGGCACATGATTTTACAGGTCCGGGCGACAAGGAATTTGTAGCTTGGGGATTTGTTGGCTCAGATAATATAGCGGCAGGAGATACGATTTCTATTGGCTCGAATGTAACAGCTACTGCTATCTGGGAAGAGGAAATAATAAGACATGTAGATAGACATTAAAGGCGTTACTAAGCCGGTAGCGGGAGAGACTCCGACATTTGACGGGATAACAGTAGTGCAAGATGGTGTCGAGATTAATGCAGATAATACCCGCTGGAGGTACTTTAATGGTAACAATGATACTATGCACAATCCGACAGACAAGTTTGCACCGGGCGTGGTGTACACAATTAAAATTAGTTTAACCCCTCTCAAAGACTACAAATTTGCCGAGAACATAACAGCAAGAGTAAACGAAGAGGATGCTTCCGATATTGTTGCTGTTGGCTCGGATGGGGCTTATAGAAATATTTTTCTGAAGTTTGATAAAACAGAAGGCGAGCCTGAAAAAGCAACAGTTTCCTTTGATAATAACGGCGGAAGTGGCACAATGGAATCTGTGTTGGCGGATAAGTACTCATTATTCACTCTGCCTGAATGCACTTTTACCCCTCCTACAGGCAAGTTATTTAAGGCGTGGCAAGTAGCAGGGGTAGAAAAAGCCCCGGGTCAAATGATAGACATAACCGCAGACACAGCAGTAAAAGCCCTTTGGGTAGACAAGGCAACAGTGACCTTTGATGCAAACGGCGGTACAGGTGCTATGTCTGCTGCCGAAATAGGTAAAGGTGCAAAATACACTCTGCCTGTAAACGCCTTTACGCCTCCCACCGACAAAGTGTTTAAGGCATGGGAAGTGGGTGGTGAGGAAAAATCAGAAGGCGAAAAAATAGAGGTACCCGGCGATATAACAATAAAAGCTGTTTGGACAGAAGACCTACTTAAAGTTTCCTTTGATGCTAACGGTGGCACAGGTGAGATGCTTACTGCCAAAGTCGGCAAAGACTCAATGTATAAACTGCCTAGTTGCAGCTTTACTGCACCCGAGGGAAAAACTTTTAAAGCATGGAAAGTAGGTGAAGAAGAAATATCTGCCGGCAATGAGCTAAAGGTAATCGCCGACACAACAGTTAAAGCGATCTGGGGGGAAAAAGTAACGGTTTCCTTTTCTCCGGGCGAAGGTGGCACAGGCGAGATGAAGTCTCTTGATTTTTTAAAGGGCACTGCAATTTTTCTGCCCGGTTGCAATTTTTCTCCGCCTGCAGGAAAGATGTTTAAGGCATGGAAAATAGGCACAGAAGAAAAAAAGATGCACGCTCAGATAACAGTTAATGAAGATACCCTTGCAACAGCGCTGTGGGAAGATGACACCCGTATTACAATAAGCAATGTAGAAATTAAAGGAGTAACCGAGCCGGTGGCTGGTGCAATGCCGACTTTTGATGGCATAAAAACAGACACTCCCGGAGTTAAGATTGATTTTTCTAATACCAGCTGGTTCTATTTAATAGATACGACCAGGCATTATCACAAGCCGTCGAACGCATTTGCTCAGGGTGTGGCGTACTCTATTAAGATTAACGTAAATCCTCTCGAAGGCTATAAATTTGCCGAAAGCATAACAGCAACAGTTGATGGCGAAAACGCTACCGAAATTCAAACAGCCGGCACGGGTGGATATTCAAGGCATATAAACCTTGATTTTGCTAAAACAGAAGGTGAAATCGAAAAAGTAAAAATTTCCTTTGAAAAAAATGGTGGCACCGGTGAAATGGCAGAAGTTGAAGCTAATAAATACGAACATTTCTATCTTCCGAAATGTGAATTTAATGCACCCGATGAAGGCAAAGCCTTTAAGGCATGGGAAATAGCCCCGGGAGAAGAAAAATTTGTAGGAAGTTGGTTTGCTCCGGAAAATGATACGGTGATAAAAGCCTTGTGGGAAGATAAGGTGACAGTAACATTTGATGCAAACGGCGGCGAGGGCTCAATGCCTCCTGCAGAAATGGGCAAAGGTGCAAAATACACTCTGCCTGCAAACAAATTCAAAGCCCCCGACGGCAAGTTATTTAAGGCGTGGGAAGTGGCAGGAGTAGAAATGGCAGAACAGAAAATGATTACTGTGTTCAAAGACACGACAGTAAAAGCCCTTTGGGTAGACAAGGCAACAGTGACCTTTGATGCAAACGGTGGCGGCGGCAGCATGGCATCTGCCGAAGTAGTAAAAGGTGCAGAATACACCCTTCCCGCAAACACCTTCACACCTCCCACTGACAAGGAATTTAAGGCATGGGAAGTAGCAGGAGTAGAAAAAGCAGTCGGCGCTAAGATTACGGTAAGCGCAGATACGCTAGTTAAAGCCGTTTGGAAGGATAAGCCCGAAACCCCAAACACAGTGCCTGTAATAACCGAGGGCAAAAACGGCAAATGGACGCAGGGTCAGGCAGCCGGTCTCACATTTAAGTCAGATGCCGACTATGCAGACTTTATTAAAGTCGAGGTAGACGGCAAGGAATTAGCAGCTAAAAACTATACAGTAGCAAGCGGCAGTACAGTTGTAACACTAAAATCCGAGTACTTAAAATCCCTTGCTCCCGGCAAGCACACACTTGGCATAGTGTCTAAAAACGGCACTGCAGTAACCAACTTTGAAATCTTAGCAGCCAAGGCGAACGCGGTGCCCAAAACAGGAGATACGCAGAATTTAGCACCTGCACTGCTTATTATGCTACTTTCAAGCAGCGCACTTGCCGGCACCTTAATCACAAGAAGAAAAAGAGCATACGGCAAATAATCTAATATCAGCCGAGTGACAAAAGAAAACTAATAAAACCGGGTGCCAAGCGGCACCCGGTTTTTGTGTAAATATTATAGAGGAGAGGGATTAATTATCCGAATATTGTTTTTGTGCGACCCAGTACTAAGCCTGCAAAGTTAATGCCGAGCTGAGCACATTTTTGTGCAAAGGTAAAGACGCTGTCGCCGCTACCGTGGAAGCCCTCAACCAAATCCTCATATGCGTCTGCAAGGTCTTCGGCACCTGCTTCTACATCATCTGCATAGCTTTCTCCGGCATTCTCAAAGAAATTGCCGACGTCATTCCAGCTCCATGCAAAGCTACCGGCAGTCAGGCTGCAGACCAGTGTGAATACGAGCATCAGAGTGACAAGTTTCAGTGTTAGTTTTTTCATTTTAAAACTCCTTAAATTTGTTTTTGTTCTGCTCTTTGTACTCAGTTAACACACGAAACAGCGATTTTATCGCAAAATTTTTCAAAAAAATTTAGTTTTCTTTTTAACAAATCCCAAAAAACCGCATAAATAAAGGAAATATCGGCAAATAAAAAACCTTGGGAAATATTGTCTCCCAAGGTCATATTTTTGAAATTTCAGAGAATTTGCCCTTTTTATCCCAGCTTCTCTATCTGCGTTGCAGTTGTAATTGCGTTCTTATCCTCTGCAAATTTAATCTTAACATTATCTCCGTTATTCAGCAAAATTGCAGCAGGGAAGGCAGAGGCACTAACCTTGTAGTAAACATCCGAGCCTTCGAGTCTTAAAAACACATGTGTCGTGCCTTCAATAACGGCAGAGCGTATGTCGGTAATAGTTCCGCTTACCTCTGATGTTTCGGCAGCTTCCGTTGTGTGCTTAATTATTCCGTTAGAAAGCAGAAGCTTTTCATAGTTTGCGGCGCATTCTGTAACAGATGAACCGATTGCAACTATCTGATACTGCTCAACATTAACCATGGCATACATTTTAACCAGCTGGGATGCGTCTTTTAGAGCCATGAAGTATGTGGGCTTGCCCTGTATGTTAAGCAGCAGGGGGAAGGTGGCATTATACTTAAACTGCTGCACTGCACCCTGAGCCGAGGATATTGCAGAATTTTCTTCAGCACCTGCGCAGGAGTAGTAGCGGGCTTCCTTTGTACGCTGGTTTACAAGAATAAAGCCGATATTGCCCTGGTCTCCGGAAACGGATGTAATGCCGGTATAAATCCAAACGTCGTCATCCTGAGCGATATAGTTGTATCCGTCTGTTGTAACCGTGCAGTCCTTCTGACCGAAAATCGAGTTAATAAAGCCGTTGTGAAGTCTGCCGTAGTAGTTGTATTGGTTTAACACAAGTTGCGCCGTGTAAACCCTGTCTACCCATGTCGGCACATCCTTGATGTCATAATATCTGCTCTCGCCCGTGATTGCATTCACAAGCACCGCGCCCTTGGCATCCTCGCCGTCAAAAAGCCCGACTCGCTTATCAATAACAGTGGCAAGCCAATAGGGATTTCCCTCGTCGTCAATCTCAAAGTTCACGGCATGGAATATGAGTGTGGGGTACTTAAATCTCAAATAGCGGTTTATTTTCCTGAAGAAAAACTCAGAGGGTGAGTAGCGTATACCCTGCTCGGTTCTCTTTACGCTGACCTCCTGCGTAACCATGTCTATAATAAGATAGGCAGGAATACCTTGGCGCCTGTTGTTGAGCCACTTAAAGAAATCACCGTATTCAAGATAGGTGACACGCACAGGCTTGCCCGAATAATTAATCTGATATGAGTCGCGATAAACCTCAAACTGGCTGACAAGGTCAGAAAGCTCACCTAATTTTCTGTTGGCAAGCACATTTGCAGAGGATTTATCCAGCATGGGTATGTTGCTGAATGTAATCTCGGAGACCTCTTTCGCAAAATCGCCGGTGTCGACCTTGATTAGCTTTGAGTAGTCTCTGGCTCTTATTATCTTAAACCCGCTGATGCTGCCGATTACAATAACAACAAGGCAAAGTGCAATAATATAAAAGGGCACGGCGGTTTTCTTGCGCGCATGCTCTGCATAGCCCTTAAAGCTACTTGCAGTCACGCCCTCTAAGAGTAAAACGGTAGCAATAAAAACTCCGCA